>CBDUTA010000179.1:0-7408 GCA_965369785.1 uncultured bacterium | reverse complement strand
GGATTATATTCCCGCCCCTGGCGCGCGCAAATGTCAGCTGTCAGCTGTCAGTTGTCAGTTGTCAGCTGTCAGTTATCAGTTGTCAGCCGTCCGGTGGGTTGTTCCACCACCTCGAGATTCATGGTTGCCACAAAGGGCAAATCTCGATAGTACTCTCGGTAGTCCAATCCATAGCCAATGAGAAATTCGTCATTTACATTGAACCCCACGTACTTGATGGGAACTTCAGCCAGACGCAGTTCCGTCCGATCCAGGAGAGTGCAGATAGCCAGAGAGGCAGGATTGCGTTCGAGCAGGATTCGAACCAGGTAATTCAGGGTGAGTCCAGTGTCCACGATGTCTTCAATGAGCAACACGTGTCTGTCCTGGATGTCTTCCTGTAAATCCTTGACAATTTCTACCTCGCCCGTGCGAGATTGCCTGCCGTAGCGGCTGATACGGATAAAATCAGGCGAGACAGGAAAAGACAAATTCTTGACCAGGTCGCGGGTGAATACCAAGGCCCCCTGGAGAATGCCCGCCACTATCGGGTCCCTCCCCTCGTAATCACGGCTGATCTCGGATGCCAGCTCCTCAACACGAGTCGAGATGGCCATTTCGTCAAAAACAACCTTTTTGACCGCAACGGGAGTGCTTTTGCGGTTGATCCTTGAGGAAAAGATCATTCGATAACTCCGAATTTGAAGAGAAGTTCCTTATAGTCCCTTCCATACAGGATCTTGATCCTGGTGTCCGGATACAACTCTCTCATTCTTCGGATTTTCCGGTTCTTTCTGGTGACCAGCTTTTGCTTCATCGTGGTCAATTCCACATAGAGATCAAACTGGGGAAGATAAAAATCGGGTGTAAAACCCTCAATGGTACGACCCTGCTCATCCCAGTTCAAAGGGAAACAAACCGACTCGTAACGCCATTCAATACTATAGAAATCGAGAAAACCAGCTAACTCCTCTTCGCTTTCATGAGCGAAACCGGAGATAGACCGGGAGCTACTTTGAATTCCCATTTGCCCCTCCACTGTGTATCAAAGCACACTGACACGAGTGAAGGGTGAGGCGATTGGGGAGAGGCCCCCGGAGACCTGTCCCTAATCGCCTCACCAGTCACCATTGAAAGGGGGATTACTGGAGCGGATAGGTACCCAGGGAAAGGTCGGAGGATAACACCTGGACAGTCCCTGTCACATCGGTCGCCTGAATCGTCAGCTCCACGATCAAGTTACCACCGTCGGTTGTATAAGGAGTCGTAATTTCCAGAGGAACCAGAATTTCTTCGACCAATCTAATGTCCAGTGCCGATCGGGCTTCCAGCACGCCCAGTTCCAGCGGCGTGGTGGTCAATTCCTGAGCGATACCGTCACTCAACGGAAGTGTGAACACCCGGACCGTGATGTCCCCGTCACTCACTGAGGGATTAAACAGGGAGATTCTGGAGTCGAAAAACGTATCGTTTCCATTGGTAAAACTCGCCACCAACCGCGTCGGCCCAGGTATAGGGGCGGACGGGACGGCCTGAAGGGGATAGGTACCCGAGGCAAAGTTGGAAGAGAAGACTTGAGCGGCCCCTCTCACGTCAGCCGCCTGAATCGTAAACTCCAGGGTCAGATTTCCGTCATCTCTCGTATAGGGCGTTGAGATTTCCAAAGGTGTCAGTATATCTTCAGCCAGCTTGATGTTGAGCGCCGAACGAGCTCCCAATGTGCCCAGCGCCAGTGTCTTGTTGGTGACCACGGGAAAGACACCACCTCCTGACACATAGACCGTGTGACCCGTTGAGTCCTCACTGCCCAGGGAGAATTCGCCTGCATCAACGACCGTGATCACGAAGTCTCGATCATTGAGTTCGGTCATCCCGACCACACCGGTGATGTGGATCTGGTCACCGTTGACCAACCCGTGGTCGGTCAAGGTCGTGACCACGGCAGGATTCGCCTGGGTGATGGCTGAGATTGCCAGTTCCTGGACAGTACCGTCAGCCACAGGAAGGGTGAAGACCCGGACCGTCACCTCCCCGGCACTGGTTGAGGGGTTCCAGAGGTAAATACGCGATTTAAAGGAGTCGGTATTGCCGTTGGTCATGTTGGCAACCAAAACGGTGGGACTTCCACCCGGGATTGCCGGGAGCTCCTGGAGCGGGTAGGTGCCAAAGGCCAGGGTCAAGGCATTATCGAAGACCTGGGCAGCACCTCGCACACCGGCCGCCTCAATCGTAAACTCCAGGGTCAGGTTGCCGGCATCTATCGTATAGGGCAGCGAGATTCCTGGAACAAGAGCTAGGATATCTTCGGCTACCTTGAGGTTGAGTGCCGATCTGGACTCCAGGTTTCCCAAATCGACCATTCCCAGTAGGGTCGAGAAACCTGTTGGCTCAAGGGTAAAGACCCGGACGCTCACATTCCCGGCACTCAGCGAAGGGTTCCAGAGATAGACTCGCGATTTGAAGAAATCGGTATTGCCGTTCATAAAGTTGGCAACCAAGACCGTAGGGCTTGCACTGGAGGTGACCGTAATCTCCTGGAGTGGGTAGGTGCCTAAGGCCAGGGTCAAGGAATTATTGAAGACCTGGGCAGCACCACGCACAGCGGGAGCCAGAATCGTAAACTCCAGGGTTAGGTTGCCTGCGTCAATCGTGTAGGGCTTGGGGATCAACAGATCATCCAGGATATCTTCTAACCTGATGTTGAGCCCTGATTTGGGTCCCAGGCTGTCCAGAACCAGCGGTGTTGTCGTCAACTCCCGGGCCAGCCCCCCCTTCAGGGGAAGCGTGAATACCCGGACGGTCACTCTCCCCGTCTTTCTCGAAGGATTAAAAAGATAGAAACGCGAGTTGAAGACCGAATTGTTACCGTTGGCAAAATGGGCAAGCAAAACCGTTATTCCCACAGGCTCAAAGGCGATTCCCCCGTTGAAATTGGGAGCAACCCCGATCACGGCCTCTACAGCTGATCTAGAGACCCACACCGTCCCATTCAAACCGACGTCGAACCGCAAGATGTTGTCGGCATTGGATTCAGCCAGGTAGAAATTCCCGGAACCATCAAAAGCGATCCCGCCTCCTGGCGTGACAGCTCCACCGTTGGCTGCTTCCAGCTGGGCCTGTGAGAGAAAAGTGCTGACTCCTCCCAACGGAGTGACCCGATGAATAACATCGGGGGATTCGTCTGCGATGAGGATGTCCCCGTTCAAGGCACGAGTCATGAACTGACCAAGGGCCTGGAGAGGGTCTCCGCTGGTTAGGACGGAAGGTGTCCCCTGGGAACTGATCGCCAGCACAGCGGTGGGGGTGCCGTTCGATTGAACATAAAGGATTCCTCCCGGGCCCGCCGCGATTCCACCCTTAATGGCAACGGTTGTTAAACCCGCTAAGGATTCGAAGGCGGCTGAAGCCACAAAGACGCTGACCTTGCCGGTGCGCGAATCGACACGAAGTAGGGCGTTGCTACTGTCATCAATCGTGTATAAGAAACCATCACTGCCGAAAGTTAGTCCCTCCGCATCTGCGTCTGAGTTCCCCGTAGCTGCCGAAAGATCGGCTTGTGAGGTGAGGAGACTCAAGACTCCCTCGGGAGTTTTTTTGAGGATACTGGTATCCCCTCCAAAAAAGCCACCTGGAGAGCCGGTAAAGGCTGTAAAATAGAACGCTCCTGCGGCATCAAAAGCGAGTCCCTTGTTCTCGTAGAGCACAGCGGTTCCACCGGTCAGTGCCAGGATTTCAGAACGGTTAATCGCGACTCCAACCGACCCATCAGGCGGTATAAACAAGACATGGCCACTCCCACTATCCAGCACAAACAGATCTTGAGTCGCAGGAAGCGGCAGTAAGGGGGCACCCGAGGCCGCAGGGGAGTTACCCAGAAGGAACAGGAAGAGCAGCATCCCGATGACGAGATGGATCATCTTGATATTGAGCACTGCTTCTTCAGATCGCATATCTTAACTCGGTGAATTTGGCAGGCTGGGTTCTAGCAAGCCACCTACGAAACCCCATCCCCATCCTGAGCAGCCGGTTCCAAAGGATCGGGAGAAGAGTGGAGATGGGCGAGTTTCCAATCGACTTCACCCTGACAGTAAATCTCCGTCCAACGCCCATTCTGTCGGAAGAGCTGCCCATTCTGATGGTAGGCCATGAGATACTGCGAGGTAATCCAAGCGACGTCACCGTGGACTTCAATTTGGATATTTGAAGTCAGAATGGAGAGCTCCTTCATTTTAGCGAAATATTGCTGCAAAGTATTTTCGAAAGTCTTGAAGTCAGAAAAGCGAGCGGGCGGAATGATGTTGAACACGACTGCTTCGCCGCTATACAAATCCCTCAGGTGATCCAGATTCTTTTGCTCCCACGCCGTCACGTGCTGGCGGTGCAGATTGAGCAGCCGCTCCCTTGGATTATTTCGCATGATTTCGAAACGGCTGATTTTAGCAGAAAACCGGTCTCGTTTACAGTATTATCTAGCCGAAGCTGTTTCGCCTTCTTGAACCAAAGTAACATTACGACGAGCTTCACCTAATGGATCTCACTCCAAAACAGAAGTCCCTGCTGATCGAGCTCAAGCGAGCCAAGATCGTCATGTTTGGCAAGGACATTCGATCCAAATTCGGTCTTAATTCGCCCATCTACCTGAATTTAAGAGACAATTTGTACGAGCGGGCGGATCTTATTTGGCAGATTGGAGGTGCATTCGCAGAGAAGATCCGGTTACTCACCAAAAGCTCCCCATTACCGCAGACGGTCATTGGGGTACCGGATACCGCAACTCCCTTGGCTCTGTCCACCGCACTCTATTCCTGGCGGGAAGAAACCGGGCTTCCCATGCACTATCTCCTCTTGCGCAACACAGGAAAGGTCTATGGTTCGGATTCACCCGCCTACCTGATCGGTAACAAGCATCACGGCGATTGCGAATACAATCTCATCGACGATGTCGTTGCCTCGGGTCTGAGCAAGTGGAAGTCGCTTCAAAAGCTGGAGAAAGAAGGAATCACCGTTCAAAGGATTATTGCGTTTTTTGATCGCCAGCAAGGAGGATCCGAACTCCTGGAAAAGGAAGGATACCCCGTCCATTCGGTCTTTAATCTGCTCGACGTCACCGCTTTCTACGTACAAGAAGGGCTCATCACAGAAGCGACCCATCAGCAGATTCAGGAATTTCTTCGGACTCATCGTTTCCGAAAGCCTCTGTGGGAGTAGGCCCGTGGGCAAAGAGGGAGTCGCAGCCCCCCCCCTTGATTTTGATTAAGCCTGTAGGGGCGGCACGGCTGTGCTCCCAAAAACCATACCTTATCCACGTCTTCAAGGGCCACAGCCGTCGCACCTACACAAGAAACCTGGGTCAGCCGACTTATGCGACACCCTCTAAAGCCTGCGGACAAATTCCGAAGGATCCGGGCTATAAATGTCCATGTTATAATATCGTGGCGCTTGGAGGAGAGGAGATTATGCCTTCACTTTGACCCGGATCCATTACCCAGTCTGCTGCTCGGATCTACCTAAGTACGGCAGGCCAGAAGAAGGAAGAGAAGCAAGAAAGAAACGCGCATAAAATGCTGAACTGCTTCAGCACCCGGGATGCTTCCAATATCCTGAAAATCAAGACGGGACGTCTGCGCTACTGGAAGCGAATAGGACTCGTCACGCCCACCCATTTCAAAAAAGGCAAACGCTACTACGGTTTCCAAGACCTGATCTGTCTCAAGACCGCGCAAGGCCTCGTTGCCCAGGGCCTTCGAGCCACTCAAATGAGGAACGGTGTTGAATCCCTGAAAAAGAAATTCCCCGGGTTCGACAACTACTTGGCAAATAAGCGCGTTTATGTCTTTGGCTCCCATGCCATCATCCGTCACAAAGACCGCTTCATCGAGCCCCAGTCCGGTCAGTTACTTTTCGAATTCGACTTAGACGACTTCGCCAAAGAAGTGGAACATCGGATCAAACACTTCGAGTCGGGAAAAACGGCGGAAGATTGGTTCCAAGAGGGACTGAGGTATGACTCAAGAGAGGAAATCTGCCCACTCGCTCTTGAGGCCTATCAGAAGGCGGTAGAGCTCGATCCGAACTTCGGGGACGCTTACGTCAATATGGGCAACATCTACTACCTGCAGGAGCTGTTCGTTGATGCCCAGCACTGTTACCGGATGGCTATTGCCTGTGACCCGGATCATGCCAAGGCTTACTTCAATCTGGGCAATACCTTGGATGCACTCCAACGGACTCAAGAGGCTGTGGACTGTTTTCAAAAATCGCTGGAGAAAGAACCCCACTCCCCTGATGCCCATTACAATCTTGCCGCCACTTATGAGAAACTAGGTTTATGGGACGCGGCCTTTTCTCACTGGAAAAACTATTTAAACCTGGATCCTGTAAGCAAGGACGCAGATCTCGCCCGCAAGCGCATCATATTGCTGCGATCCAAGCTGGCCCCCCGCTCGCAGAAGTAAGGATCACTACGCAATGATTAGTCGAGCAATGGAGGATTATCTCAAGACGATCTACCAGGCCGCCGACAACGAGGAAAAAGTCTCCACCTCGAATTTGGCTCAGCAGATGAACTGTTCGCCCGCCAGCGTAACGAACATGTTGCAAAAACTTTCCCAACTGAAACTGGTCGAGTATGAACCTTATCAGGGTGTGACTCTGACTTCAGCAGGCGACAAGATCGCTTTGGAAACCCTTCGCCATCACCGGTTAATCGAACTCTATCTTGCTGAGGTCCTGGGCTACAGCTGGGACAAGGTGCATGAAGAAGCTGAGCAGCTGGAGCATGTTATTTCCGAAGAGTTCGAAGAAAGGATTGATCAGGCTCTGGGCCATCCAACCATTGATCCACACGGAGACCCCATTCCCACCAAAGCAGGCGAGATTGAGGTGCTCCCGTTTCAATCCCTGTGGGAAACCCCTAGCGGTAATAAGGTGCAGGTATGCCGCGTCAGCGATCGGGATCCGAAAGTCTTGCGCTATTTGGCTACCATAGGAATCTCGCCCGAGGTGGAAATCAACGTGCTCAAGAAAGGCCCCTTCAATGGCCCCCTCCACGTCGAGATCAATGAGAAAGAACACAGCCTCAGTAAAGATCTCGCCGACCAAATCTTCGTCGTTTCAAAATGAAGATTCTCTTGACCCAAATTCGGTTTCTTTACCGAGCCCGGGACCAGTTCGGGAAAAAGGTGGGCATAGTGGATGGCGAGCCCTACTGGAAGGGACACGCCAAGCGAGTTCACTGAGCGGGCTTCGCCCGCTCGTGCTTTCGTGAGTTCGTGCTGTCGTGTGGGTCAGGTGGTCAGGGCAGCTCGGTGCCAGCCCCAAGAATTCTCCTTTGGAATCAGGGATTTACCCCGTAATTCTGGGCCTGTCCCAAAACTAAGTTTTGAATTTTGAATTTCAGCCGGCTCGCCGGCTGTCTTCCTCACTCACT
>CBDUTA010000178.1:0-7412 GCA_965369785.1 uncultured bacterium | reverse complement strand
GACGCTGACCGCTCCTGAGATGACGGTTCTCGTCGGCGGCATGCGCGTCCTGAATACGAACGTCGGTCAGTCCGAACTCGGCGTCTTCACCAAGCGGCCCGAGACGTTGACCCATGATTTCTTCGTGACCCTGCTCGACATGAACACGAAGTGGCAGGCATCCTCCACATCCGAGCAGGTGTTCGAGGGACTCGATCGCGGGACGGGCGAGCTCAAGTGGACCGGCACCGCCGTCGACCTCGTCTTCGGTTCGAACTCCCAGCTCCGAGCCATCGCGGAAGTCTATGCATGTGACGACTCGCAGCAGGAGTTTGTAGGTGACTTTGTAGCTGCGTGGGACAAGGTGATGAATCTTGATCGCTTTGACCTTGCCTGATTGGCTACGCCCTTTACCGTTTAACGGCCGACTGATTTGAAACTGCTCCGTGATTGCTGCCGGGAAGAATGGGTGAGACCTCCGGAGAGTGGGAGGCCCATGGGCTGAAGCCCATGGCTCTGACTGCTCTCGAAAGCACGAACTCACGAATGCACGAATGCACGAATGCGCGCGAAGCGCGATTTTTCGGCACCTGAGGTGCCGCCCACATTCCAGAGATCTCTGGCTCGTTGAAAAGGCGCCTCCCACATTCAACTACCCGCTGCTCTTTTCTGGGATCAACTCAATTCTGGGAATGAACACATTGACCAGAACGGCTGAAACAATGTGCATGACAGCCACCGTGGCAAAGACAGGCCCATAAGAATAGTGATCGATGGTCCAGCCCACCATGACAGTGAAAGCCATTCCCCCAAAACTGCCCACCGCTCCGTACAACCCCCACACGGTGGCGACATCCCGGGCCGGGAACAAATCAGCGGGCAAGGTGAACAGGCTCGAGGCCTTGAGCTGAATAGCGAACATCGCTCCCGCGATCAAGGCTATCGCCAACCCGGGTGAATCGGCCGTTACCGCCGGTAAGGCCAGGGGCACCATCAGGGCTCCCACCCAGATGACCCATTTGCGAGCCGCGTTGACACTCATACCGCGTCGGATCAAGACCTGTCCCGACCAGCCGCCGACCAGACTTCCCGCATCGGCGGCCAAAAACGGAATCCAGGCAAAAATCCCGATCTCGAAAATATTGAACCCCCGCTCCGAAGCCAGATAGGGAGGCAGCCAGAATACAAAAAAATAAAAGGCGCCATCAGAGACAAACCGACTCAGCATGAGCCCCCAAACTTCTCGGTAGCGGAGAAAATTTCTCAGGCGCGGCCGGACACCTTCTTCCGTCATTTCTTCCCGACCACTGAGAATCAGTTCCAATTCGCGGCGGGTCAAATTCGGATGGGTCTCGGGAGGATGGTACATCCGCTGCCACCACCACACCCAAACAAAACCCAGTAGTCCCGGTATGATGAAGGCCGCCTGCCAGCCCAGGTAATAAATGATAAGGCCGAGCAAGGGAGGCGATAAAACGGCCCCAAGGCCCGGACCCACCGTGAGGATGCCGACTGCCATGGAACGCTCGGCCCGGGGGAACCATTCGGCAATGGCCTTGAGGGCGGCTGGGAAATTGGCGGATTCACCGAATCCCAGTAGAGCACGCAGGCTGAAGAAGCCCACGAATCCGCGGCCCAAAGCATGGAGGATTCCCGCTACGCTCCACACCACAACGGCCAGGCTGAATCCTCTTTTGGTGCCCAGGCGGTCAATGATAGGACCGCTCAACAATTGCCCCAATGCATAGGTAAACAAGAATGCTGAGGTGATCCATCCGTACTGGGTGTTGCTGAGGGAAAATTCTTCCATCAGCGAGGGCGCTGCGATCGACAAGGCCTGCCGGTCCAGATAGTTGATGGTAGTGATCACACAGAGCATGATCGCAAGGCGCCAGCGTATGTCCAGGCGAGGTAGCATGATCGAGCCCTTGTTAGGAATTAAAATGGGGGAGGACGTGTTGGCCTAGAAGCGTGACGCTGCGCTCGATCAGCTCCAGGGGCATATTGCCCATGCTGACCCTCAGGTTGAAGTGAGTCACTCCCGCCTTCTGGTATTTGCGAATACTTTCCAGGCAGGTCTCCGGAGAACCCACAAAGACGATTTCATCTCCCACGGCTTCAAAGAGATCGGTTTGAGGATCGAGGGCGTTTCCCTGGCTGTCCTGAATCAGTCCCATGCGCCCGTAAAAGTTGAGCACGTCACTGACATAAGGCTTGCCTTCCTCTCTGGCCTGCTCATCGGTTTCTGCAAGGAAAGCCGTACGGTTGATGGCCACAGTGGCAGTTGAGGGATCTCCGCCCTGAGCCAGAAGCAGTTCCCGGTAACGATGAGCCTGTTTTTTGATCACCTCCAAATGAAATTGAGTCGCTCCGTACCAGGCGTCTCCCAGCCTGGCGGCACGCTCTACGGAGCGGCGAATTCTGCCTCCCACCCAGATGGGAGGACCTCCCGGTTGAACGGGTCCTGGATAGACCTTGCCCTTCACATTGAAGTGTTTTCCCTGGAACTCCTCTTCACCTGCCCAGAGTTTCTTGAGAAGAACCATGGCCTCATCCATGCGGGAGGCCGCTTCGTCCGGAGAAATACCGTACCTCTTCATCACGGCCGGGTGTCCGACTCCCACACCCAGAATGAAACGCCCTGCCGAGATCTGATCCAGCATGGCCGCATCGTAGGCCAGTCTGAGGGGGTGCCAAACGGGCAAGAGTGTGACACCGGTCCCCAGGCGCAAGCGGGTCTCTCTGGCTATAGCGGACAGGACCAAAAGGGGTGAGGGCACGTGACCCGACTCCGCAGAACGTGGACGGTTCTCTCCTGCCCACACCGAATCGAACCCGTACTGCTCGGCTCGTTTGGCCAAACCGACATAGTCGTCGAGAAGATTGTCCAAAGGCTTCGAGGTGCTCCAAAAATCTAGCGCTAAACCAAATTTGACACTCAACTCGGGTTCCTCCTCAAGAGTGAGGGATTGTAACTGCTGGAAGCAGGAGGAAACAAGGTTCGCCTCATCGGAATTCAAAAAGGAGTTCAAAAATCAAAATCTGAAATTCTCTGTGCCGCCCTTACAGGGCTCCTCGGAAGAACTCCCTGAATTCCAGGGGCTCACGCCCCTGGCTATTTCATCGCGCCCCTTCGGGGCTCCGGAAACTGTAGCTCAATCCTACCCAGGGCTTCACCCTGGCGCCCCTTCGGGGCTCCGGAGTTGTGGCGACAATTTCACCGGCTGCCCCCTACGAGCCCGACTGCACGAACGCACGAACTCACAAATCTCGATCAAGCAGGGTTGCTAGAGCGCCCGTAAGGTCGGCTCAAATATTTCCCCCGAGGCTCACCGACAACCTCTCCATCCTGGAAGATCAGCTCTCCCCTTAAAAAGGTACTTTTCACCCGTCCCTTGAGTTGGAGGCCCTCAAAGGGGGTGTACCCCTGGGCCGAGGGGGATTGGGCGGCTCGAACCACAAAGGATTCCTGGGGATCCAGAAGAACCAGATCGGCGTCATATCCGACGGCGATGTCTCCTTTGGTGAGCAAACCGAAGCGCCGGGAAGGATTCCAGCACAGCAATTGAGCCATCTGATGGTAGGGCATTCCCCGTTTGCTGCCCTCACTGAACACACCCGAGAGAAGGTACTCCGTCCCACCAAAACCCGCCTTGGCCAGGAAGATATCCTGGGGAGTTGCGTCATTCACTTTCTGCTCGGCTGAGCAGCAGGCATGATCGCTAACGATCCAATCCACCTTTCCATCCAACACCTTCTTCCAGAGATACTCCACATCTTCTCGGGGACGGATGGGAGGATTGACTTTGGCATAAGCAGCAGCGGACGCATCGATGTCCAGGAGCAGGTGTCCAACTGTGACTTCCCGCCGGAAATTGATGTGTGGGAATACCTCCTGCATCATCAGAGCCGCTTCAAAGGCTTTACGGGAAGAGAGGTGAAGCAGGTTGATATTGGCGCATTCCGTTTCATGGGCCAGATAGGAGGCAATAAAGATAGCCAGGCCTTCGGAGTGTTGGGGCCGGGCGGCATTGTAAGCGGCCAGGCCGGTCAAGGTCCCGGCCTCCTCCACCAGCTTGGTGTAGGCATTCATGATTTCGGCCGTTTCGCAGTGCAGACTGAGGCTAAGATAGTCCTGGATCTCCGGCTGCTGACGGGTCACTTCCTGCAGGGCCCGCATAATGAATTCGAAATGGGCCAGATCATATTTTTCGTCTTCCCCGATCATCAAAAAGCTGTTCTGATCGGAGGAGCGGCCATGCAGCCCATGGCCTCCGTAAAACATGAAGATCTTAAAAGAGGTGACGCCAAATTCCGTGACCAGATGTCCCAGCTCCTGTATGTGCTGACCCATGATGGGAGCCAGGTGATAGGCATAGTCCACGTAAAATCGACCCTCAGAACGCTGGAGAACTTCAGGGTAGAACTCGCGGTAGGGACCGCCCTTATTCAGGTAATACTTTCCTGTTCTCATGTAGTTGATGCTGGAAGTAACCCCTCCCATTGCAGCCGCGCTGCTCTCTGAAAGCGCATCCTCTTCCAACTCGTGATAAATCCCCACGTGCATGTGACTGTCCACCAGTCCCGGGAAGCCCAAAAGCTTTCCGCCATCGATCACCTCTGTAGCCCCCTCAGAAGGGATCTCGGGAGCGATGTGAACAAAGGCCCCCTCACGGATGGCTAAATCCAGTAGCTCAACCTCCTGGGTATTGGGACGAACCACTCGAACGCTCTTGATCAGGGTGTCATAGGATGGGAGATCACTCATATCAACTCACGGCTTTGCTACGGTTACGATACCCTCCTCAGAGAGCTCCTTGATCCGTTGCGGAGTGTAGCCCAGCTCACCGAGAATGTCGCCTGTGTGCTCTCCAATCTGAGGAGGATTCAGACGCAGGTCAAAATCATGAGCCGTCATCTCAATAGGAGTGCGGGGCAGCTTGCTCACAACCCCATCGGGGAAAACCGTTTCCAGCAGACCAGCGCCCTGGTTGAGCTGGGGATCTTCGAATAAATCCTCAGGGTGGGCAATGGGGGCGAAAGGAATGTCCGCTTCTTCACATAATCGGATGACCTCAGCTTTGGAGAGCTGGGAAGTCATGGCCTCGATCTCGGGAATGAGCCACTCCCGTTGTGCGAGCCGGTCACTGTTGCTCTCCAATCTTTCATCCCCCAACCAGTCCTTTCTTTTGAAGGCCTCGCAGAAGCGATGCCAGTGTTTGTCACTGGTGATTCCGATAAAGACGGGCTCACCCGTTTGGGTGTTGAAAATCTGATAAACCGACCAGGTATCCTTGCGGGCGGACATCGGGGGAAGTGGCTCCTCGGACAAAGCAGCACAGGCCATATGTTGTCCCATGAAAAATGCCGTGGTTTCAAAGAGCCCGCTCTTGATCAATTGTCCCTTCCCAGTCTGCTCTCGCTCACGCAAGGCCAGCAGGACCCCGATAACACCAAACAGCGCTCCACCGATATCCACGATGGAAGCCCCGGCGCGAAGCGGTTGGCCGGGAGGCCCGGTCATATAGGCCAAGCCCCCCATCATCTGGACAATTTCGTCCAAGGCGTGACGCTTTTCGTAGGGACCCCGGAGAAAACCCTTCAGAGCGCAATAGATGAGAGTGGGGGCGATCTTGCTCAGTTCCTGGTAACCGTAGCCCAGACGATCCATGGTGCCGGGTCCGAAGTTCTCGATGAGAACATCGACCTGCGGAATCAGCTTCAAGAGGATCTCCCGACCCTCTTCACTCTTGATATTGAGAGCTAAACTCTTCTTGTTACGGCTGAAAAAGGGGAAAAAGCCAAGTCCAAATCCGCGAAGCCGCCGGGTGGGATCCCCCTGAGGAGGTTCGACGTGGATGAGTTCGGCTCCCAGGTCGGCCAACACCATGCCACAGGCAGGGCCCAGGATGGCATGAGTAAACTCAAGGACTTTCACTCCCTGCAAGGGTAAGGGTTTACTCTGTGACGTGCTCAAAGTTGATAATCTCCATGTTTCTTCAGATAAGGAACCAAGCCCCCCTCATTCAAAATTTCCAGCATGACGGCGGGAATCTTTGCCGCCGGGTAGGTTCGCTGAGCGGTTCGATCAGTTACCTTACCGCCTTCCAGGTCAATCTCCAATTCGCTTCCGTTTTCAATATCGTGGGGGCCGATTTCCACAACCGGCAAGCCAATGTTGATGGCGTTGCGGTAGAAAATGCGGGCGAAAGAGGAAGCGACAACCGCGGCTACCCCCGCCGCTTTCAAGGCCACAGGAGCCTGCTCGCGAGAAGAACCGCAGCCAAAGTCTTCTCCGGCCACCACAAAGTCGCCTGAATTCATGCGGGTGCGAAAGTCGGGGTCCAGATACTCGAAGACGTGGGAAGCCAGCTCATCGACATCCAGTGTTTTCGTGTAGGCACCGGGAATAATCTGGTCCGTATCCACATGATCTCCGTAAAGGTGAACCTTTCCCTTCATGATGGGCTTTGGGTCGTTAGGACCTCACCGGGGTCGGTGATGACCCCGCACAGGGCGGTGGCAGCCACGACCGCCGGTGAGGCCAGGTAGATTCTGGCATTGGGATTGCCCATACGTCCTCGGAAGTTTCGATTTGCTGAGGAGATGACCACTTCCTCATCGCCTGGAACACCCTGATGGGTGCCCACACAAGGACCGCAACCGGGGGTGATAAAGGTGACGCCCGCCTGGCTGAGGATCTCAACGACTCCTTCCTGAAGGGCCTGATCGAAGACCTCTCGTGAGGCAGGTGCAATGATCATGCGCACATGCGGAGCGATCGACCGGCCTTTAAGTACCGCTGCCGCCGCCTGGAGATCTTCGAGTCTCCCATTGGTGCAAGTACCGATAAAGGCCATAGTCACGCGCGTCCCTCGGACTTCCTCCAACGGAACCACATGATCCGGGGAATGGGGAGCACTGATTTGCGGGGACAGGTTGGAGAGATCAAAGCGCAGCACCTGAGCATAGTGGGCCTGCTTATCGGCCCACACCGGTTCGAACCGGTAAGGCAACTCGAGACCCCGGGGATCCACAATTCCCGCCTTCGCACCCATTTCCACAGACATGCTGGCCAGGGTCATTCGGCCCGCCAGGGTCAAGCCGTCAATGGCTTCACCGGTGTACTCGATGGCCTGGTAGCTGGCTCCACTCAGTCCCAGCTGACCCACCAGAAAGAGAATCACATCTTTGGCTACCGTCCCGGCTGGGAGGCGTCCCGTGAGCTCGATCCTGATGGTTGGAGGGATTTTGAGCCAGGTCTTTCCGGTACGCATCAAGGCCGCTAGATCGGTGGACCCCACGCCCGTGGCAAAGGCCCCCACAGCTCCGTAGGCACAACTGTGTGAGTCGGCTCCGATGACGACTTCACCGGGCTGGGCATGTCTGTTCTCCACCATCACCTGGTGACAGATGCCGGCACCGACGTCATA
>CBDUTA010000177.1:0-7417 GCA_965369785.1 uncultured bacterium | reverse complement strand
GCCCACTTCGACCTGACTGAAGAGATGCTCAAATACTTCATTAAGAAGGCCCATTCCCGCAAGCACTTTCTGGCTCCGCGAATCGTCATTGGCACCCCATCGGAAATCACCCAAGTAGAGAGGAGGGCGATCAGGGACACGGCCTGGGCTGCCCGAGCCAGCGAAGTGTACTTAGTGGAGCAGGCCATGGCTGCGGCCATTGGTGCGGGGCTCCCGGTCACGAAAGCAGGAGGAAATCTGATTGTAGACATCGGTGGAGGAACGACCGATGTTGCTGTCATCAGCTTGTCCGGCATTGTCTATGGCCGCTCAGTACGGGTGGCAGGTCATGCCATGGATGACGCCATCATCCAATACATCAAAAGGAAACACAATCTGCTCCTGGGAGAGCGTGGAGCAGAGCGAGTAAAAATTGAAATAGGATCAGCTGATCCGCTGGATGAGGAAATGACGTTGGAGATCAAAGGGCGTGATCTGATCGAAGGAATACCTAAGACCATGGTTATTACCGATGCAGAGGTGCGAGAGGCCTTGTCGGACACCGTCGACACCATCGTCGATGCCGTCAGAGGGGCCTTGGAACGAACGCCTCCCGAAATTTCCGCAGACATAGCCGATAAAGGTATGGTCGTGACCGGAGGGGGCGCCCTCCTAAAGAACCTGGACGTGCGACTCAATAGGGAGACAAGACTTCCTGTTTTGTTGGCTAAGGATCCTATGTTGTCAGTCGTTCTGGGTATAGGGAAGATGCTCGCTGACATGACCCTCCTCAAGAGGATCAGTTCTGTGTGAAGGTGTCTTGATGCGAGGTGTGCTAGCCCGGATGATGCATCAGCCGGGTTAGCGGTGGGACCAGATGAGTGGAAATTGTGACTACTCTGGAGATTTCTTCCACCGGAGCGTCCACTGACCGGATACCTGGACTGGTACCAGCTCGGATGGGGAGATGGACTCCTCATCGCTTGGAATGATCGCCCACCTTCCTGCAAAAAAGGTGGACCTGCGCCCAGACTTCACTCGTTGTGAGGGAATTCTGATCACCTTGAAACCGAAGGGAACCTTGCGGGGACGGCGCTTGGAGAATCGAACATCGTGGATGGGCCCGCGACGAAAATAGGAAAACTTCTGGAGACGAAATCCCTGATGATGAAACCGTGTGTGGAGGGGAAGCAATGGGTGATGGAGTTTTCGATGGATTCTGTTGAAATGCTGACGATGTCCTTGAGTCAAAGAGAAAGTCCGGACGCGATGCTTTTTAACGACTCTTTGGGTTTGTTGTCGGAAACGGCCGTCTCCAAACATCCACACCGATGTTCCCAAGTATAGGGTGAATAAGATCAGCGCCGAGTTGCGGATTGTATTGCGGGTCATATCTACCTCCCTGATGTATCGGTAAGTATACACCGAAGAAGATCGCCCGCTGGATGTCTTTCCATTGCCTTCACCCTCTTTGAGGCTTAACGTCTTAGGCAGGAGGTTTCTCAATCTTTCCGGGTAAAAGGAGGAAGCAATGAGGATGGATCTTAAAGCATTGTCCCTTACGGTCGCCATTGTGTGGGGCGGCAGCATTCTACTGATTGGCCTGACTAACCTGATTTGGGCCAGCTACGGGGTAGCCTTTCTGGAGGTTGCAGCCTCGATTTATCCAGGGTACCGAGGGCCCTCTTCGTTTGGGCAGGTCATCGTGGGGACCCTGTACGGGGTTGTCGACGGATTTATGGGTGGCCTGGTCATTGGTTGGATCTACAATCTTTTTGTGCCGAAAAGTTCTGTGCCCTCAGTCTAGTCCACTAGCGATCTTCTTCGTCCAAGGCGCGAAACACGGGGAGGAGCTGCGAGCTCACCTTTTCTATGGGGTCCTGAAATTGCACGCCAATGGAGCCGCTCTCTTCCTGTTCCTGGGATTCCGCGAGGGTATGGACGACTCGGGAAGTGAGTTCTCCCCTCAACTGGACTTGTCCCTCCTCAGCCTGAAAGGTGAGCACGACGAAAGCATGTTTGGGTGGAATCGCACTCAGCCGGGTAATCAATGCTCCACCCAGGGACAGATTGGAAATCTGTCCCTTTATGATATGACCGTGCCAGTACAGGGTACAGGGAATGGGCACTTGATAGCGTTCAAATTCGCGTCTCTCCTCCATCATTTGGGCCACAATTATAATGGACCCACTGAAGCGATCAAGCAGAAAATGCGCAGTACCGTCTTTGACTCACCCTCGGCTTAAGTTTTAGGCTAGAAGCAGGCATTCTTGGGGGACCTATCAAGCCGAGAGCCAGGTATCGAGAGGAGAGAAAATGAGTACTTTGAGTCAACGCATGGTGGGAGCGGCCAAACTGGAAGCGTCTATCTATAAGGAGGTAAGAGCGGATACCCAGGCCACCGGTCAGGCATTGGGTGTGGTGGTGCTTTCCAGCATCGCCCAGGGGATCGTTGCCTTTGCCCAGGGAGGAATTCGCGGTTTTGCCCTGAGGACCGCTACGGCTCTAGTCGTGTGGTTGGTGTGGGCCTTGGTTGTGTACCTGGTGGGAACCAAGATTCTCCCTGAGCCCCAAACCCGCTCAGGCATAGGCGAAGTGTTGCGCACCACTGGTTTTGCCGCCTCTCCTGGTCTGCTGTGGGTGCTGGGTTTGGTTCCCGGACTGGGTTTTTTGACCGTGGTCGCCGTGAGCGCCTGGATGTTTCTGACCATGATCATCGCGGTTCGGCAAGCACTGGATTACGAGAGCATGGAGCGTACCGTGGGGGTGTGTCTGACTGGCTGGTTCCTGCATATCGTGATCGGCGTGATGCTGAGGTAGCCTGCTGATCAGGCGAACACCCTTTCCGCGCCTGCGATGGATCTCATGGGATGAGGTTACCGAAGGAACTCAAAGAACTGGCTCAGTTAACAGACACTCCGTTTCAACCGAAGTGGGAGTTTCTGCGCATAACCCATACCTTCCTGATTGGCTTTGGCAGATGCTATGAGAGCCGTTACAAAGGGCATGTGTTCCGGTATTACAAGGATTGCTCCTGGACTG
The DNA here is from genome assembly GCA_965369785.1 of uncultured bacterium. GTDB lineage: Bacteria > Acidobacteriota > UBA6911 > RPQK01 > JADFOI01 > JADFOI01. The sequence continues at coordinate 4,396 of CBDUTA010000177.1, read as the reverse complement.
GGGAGAACCCTACTAGCCGGATCTATATCGAGAAGAGAATCAAGCTGTTCCATTCCCGTCCTCTCAATATCGGATTGCAATGTTATTTCAATGTGAACCAGATCAGCTCGTTTAGATTGTCGGTCAGTGAATGGCGCAACATATTCGCCTCCAAACTGCGCACTGGCCTGAAAGGTCTCCAATGCTATGCTGCTGAAACCTGAGCTGCCCAGGCGCTTTTATCACGATCTAAGATGGCCGCCGCCTTGAGGGAACTAGTGGATCTGGTTCAGAACCTCTCTGGACGACTCGTACTGGTGGATGAAGGGGTGATGATCTTCTTTAGCAAGAAGCCAGACCAGAACATGCTGGACACCCTGCATCAACTCAGCACCGCTCTGAGTGAGTCCAAGCTTCTTCCAGATCAGCGTACCTATAGGACTCTTAGTGTAGGTTACCTCCTGGTGACCCTCGGCTTTCTTTTTTGCCTGGCGGTCCTGATGATGATGAGGTGAGCGGCTCTGGGCTTGGCAGCTAGGGTGCAACCACCGGCGACAGATGATTGTGAAGCTCCTTCCACTGGCCGTCGCGTTTGATGACCACCCCGGTGCGCCGCATCATCGCTTGGCTGGTCGTCCCATCGGGAGAGGTGGAGGATCCCACCACGTAACCTGTGGTGATGGCGATGTCTCCAAAGACCTTCACGTCGACCTGGACGAGTCGATGATTGTACTTCATACCCGCATCGAACTGGGCTTTGAGGCTTTTCCTCTCCTCCTCCGCGGAGGTGCCTTCACTGAGAAGCCCTCCACCAGGGCCGTAGCCGTCCCGTTCGGGCAGATGATATTGTACCCAGGTATCCACGTCTCCGTTGTTGCGTGCGAGATAATGGCCCTTCTCCAAGGCAATGATATCTTCCACATCACCGGCCTGAACTCCAGCGGTTAGCAGCAGGCCTGCCAAGAATGTCGTTCCGATCACTACAAATTGTTTCATCTTCATACCTCCTTCGATTAAACCATGGGTTTTGGACTAGCCCGAATGATGCATGATCCGAGCTAGGGTTAACAGCTCAGTAAGAGCTTGGCTATGGTAGCGAGTTGCATGTTTGAAGTGCCTTCGTAAATCTTGCCGATTTTAGCATCACGGAAATACTTTTCAACCGGGTAATCCTTGGTGTAACCGTAACCGCCATAGATTTCGATCACTTTAGAGGTGGCCTTTTCAGCCACTTCCGAGCTGAAATATTTTGCCATGGCCGCTTCTTTGACGAAATCGGCTCCCGCTTCCTTGAGTCTGGCAGCGTTATAAACCAGTAATCGGGCCGCTTCCAGTTCGGTGGCAATCTCAGCAAGAGGGAACTGGATCCCCTGAAAAGCCGCGATGGGTTCGCCAAAGGCCTGGCGTTCCTTGGAGTAATCGAGGGCATGTTGCAAAGCCCCGCTGGTCAGTCCGATCATCTGGGCTCCGATGCCGATACGCCCCTCGTTCAGAGTCTCGATGGCGACCTTATAACCCTTTCCGACGTCTCCCAGGATATTGCCTCGAGGGACTTCACAATCTTCCAGAATCAGTTCGCAGGTCGAGGAAGCTCGAATGCCCAATTTGTCCTCTTTTTTCCCAACCGAGAAACCCGGAAAGTCGCGCTCAACCAGAAATGCCGTGATGCCCTTATAACCTTTCTCGGGATCGGCGTTGGCAAAGACGATGAAAAGCTCAGCCTCTGCTCCATTTGTGGTCCAGAGTTTACGGCCGTTCAGGACGAACTTGTTCTTACGAAGCTGGGCGCGGGCTTTGAGTGAGAAGGCGTCACTGCCTGAATCGGCCTCAGAGAGAGCGTAGGCTCCCACCCATTCAGAAGCTAGACGGGGGAGGTAGTTCTTCTTTTGCTCCTCTGACCCCCAACGCAGGATGGCGTTGTTGACCAGAGTGTTTTGCACGTCGACGATCACTCCAGCAGAAGCATCCACTCGACTCAACTCTTCTATGGCCAGAATCGCCATAAAAAAACTGGATCCGGAGCCCCCGAAAGAGACCGGAATTTCGATTCCCATGAGACCCAGCTGGAAGAATTGCTTGATGATTTCCGACTCGAATACGCTCTCTTCATCCATTTTTCTGACATGAGGGCGAATCGCCTCATGAGCAAAACTCGCTACCGTCTGCTGGAACAGGCTTTCTTCTTCTGTGAGTTCTGTTAATGGATATCGCTGTTCTTCAATCAGAGGCATAGTTGGAGTGTTTTATTTATTTTCAGGGAACTTCTATCGATACCTGATTCTCGAATCTGAGAGAGCTTCCTGATAATTTCCCGCCCGATTTGTTGCTCTTTAGGTAGAGAAAGCCCTCCGCCGTTTCCCCTGGTGCCAGCTCGACCTCTTGGACTTGGTAATGTTCCAGGACGGCTCGAAGGCTGCCCCCCACACCGGCTGAGACGGTGCCCGGACTTCTCCCCGGTTCCACCGTGGGAACCTGCTCCCACTGCCTATAAGTGGGACGCCCTCCGGAATACCCTTCCCCATAGATGCCCCGTTGCCCCCCTCTGTAAAACTTCATGAGCTTGGGCGCAATGTCGGTGGGGAGGGCCCTGTCCAGCTTCTTTCCCTTGCCCTCGAAAAACTCCACTTCTTCAGGGCGGAAGGTCCAAGCCTCAGAAGAAAGATTTTCCATCTTGAGTTTGAGAACGGCGAAACCAACGTCCAGAGTCTGGAAAGGAAAATCATTGGGTAGATCACTCCGTTTCACCGACGATACGGTAAAGGTGATCTCCTCGACCTGAGGTGTAGCCGACAGGAGCACAAGAGACATCAATAAGGTTTTCATCAAGGAGGTGCCTTTCTCACAGGCAATCTTAACCCGAATGAGTCATGATTTCTACTATGGACAGCTGACCGCCTGACCTACACGACAGCACGCGAAGCACGCTCTAACTCCCGTCTCCTGTCTCCTGTCTTCTGTCCAGGGGTCGGTTCGGATCGCCGGCAAGGAAAAGAGTTTGGGTGGGGAACGCAAACTCGATGCCCTCGTCATTGAATCGACGTAGGATTTCCAGATTGGTACGCTGGGTGAAGGCCATGAAATCCCAATAGTTGGGCGGGCTATACCAGTAGATGACCAAAATATTGAGGGCTGCATCCAGGAATTCGTTAAAGACCACTCGGGGAGGCAAGTCGGGAGACATCCCCTCGTGATTCTCCAGAATGTCCTTCAGGATTTCCACCGCTCGTTCTACCTTTTCGGGAGGGGTATCGTAGGTGACGGTGATGTTTGCGACACGCTTGAGATAAGGGCGTTTTGAAATGTTCCGGATCTTCTCGTGAGCTAACTCCCCATTGGGGATGGTGACCAGATGGCCGTCAAGGGTGCGTATTCGGGTGGAACGCAGGCCTACCTCCTCGACGGGGCCATCGGTGTCCCCCACCACGATACGGTCACCCATTTCAAAGGGTTTGTCCACGAAGAGCATGAGAGAGCCGAAGAAATTCTTGATGGTGTCCTGGGCCGCCAAAGCCAGGGCCAGGCCGCCAACGCCGAGGCCTGCAAGGACGGAAGTAATCGGCTTGTCGCTCAGGATCGTGGCCACGTCGAGCAAGGCCAGAATGACAATGGTGACCCGTAGGCTCTTTCGCACCACCGGAGCAAGCATGTCATCCAGCTTGCTTTCCGTCTTCCTGGAGAAGGCGGTCAGCCAGTGATCCACCACATCGACAAAACAGTAAACCACATAGGCGGTGGCCAGAGCGAAAAGGATGGACACCAGCGTATGGGCAAGGCCGGCGACCGTTTCCGGCAAGAGCAGGAAGAACAACCCCACCCGTAATCCTGCCACGAACAGGGCCGGACCTATGGAGCGCTCGGCGGAACGAAGGACGACGGCCAGGACTGGAGGATGACGTGTGTCCAGATGATCCGCGGCCCGGCGGAGAAAAAATCGGGTAATACGACCCGCCACAAAGGCGATCAGTATGGCGATAAAAAGAGCCAGGATTCTCCAGATTTCGATTCCGGCGATGGACGTTTCTGTTAACTGATCCCAAAAGTTCATAGCAACCTTTCTCCTCCCCTCCTTTCTACCTCACCCCGGTCGTTGGGTAAAGGGCGGGAAGGCTTGACATTCAGCAACGGTCCTACTCAGAATCTGGGTATTACAATCGAGGGGGGATTCCTATGAGATCCATGAGACGAGCTTTTATTGTTCCAGTCCTCGCAATGTGGGTGCCTTTGAGTACTCCGCTTTCCAGAGGGGTTCCACTTGAGCCTCAACCGCAAACACGGGAGCGAGTGACGGCGGAAGACCTGGATCGGTGGATGATCGAACTCTCCAACTGGGGGCGCTGGGGCATGGAGGACCTGTTGGGAGCGATCAACCTCATTACACCCGCCAAGCGTACGCAAGCGGCCGCTCTGGTGAAGGAGG
>CBDUTA010000176.1:0-7420 GCA_965369785.1 uncultured bacterium | reverse complement strand
CACCAGAACATTACCGCTGTCGGGGACGAAGACCAGTCCATCTATGGTTTTCGAGGCTCTGACATTGGGAATATTCTCCGCTTTGAAGCGGATTTCCCCGGTGCTACCATCGTCAAACTCGAACAAAACTACCGTTCCACCCAGAACATTCTCGACGCTGCCAGCAGCCTTGTTTCCAACAACGTCAATCGTAAGGGAAAAGTCCTGTGGACGGATCAACGAGCCGGTCCCCTCATCGATCTCCTCGCGGCATCCAACGCCAAGACCGAGGCCGCCTATGTCTCACACAGAATCTCCGAGTACCTTCGGCAGGGAGAAAAGGGGATCGCTGTTTTATATCGGACCAATTTCCAATCCCGGCAATTCGAAGAAGCCTTGAGACGCCTCAAGATTCCCTACAAATTGATTGGAGGGGTCAGTTTCTATCGCCGGAAAGAGATCAAGGATGCCCTCGCTTACCTGCGTGTCGCGGTCAATCCCGATGATAACGTATCCTTTTTGAGGATTATCAATCAGCCCCCACGAGGGATCGGGCAAGTAACGGTGGATCACCTTCACAAAAGAGCCCGTGAAGAGAAAATCTCTCTGTGGAGAGCCCTTCACGAAGGTCTGGAGGAAAACACCTTTCCGGCTCGAGCTCACCGAGTGCTGCAGCCCTTTTCAAGTCTCATCGACCAGTGTCAGGACTTTCGAGAACTCCCTCTGCATTTATTGTTGGAAAAGACGATTGAGGCCAGCGGCTTGATCAAAGTATTCAAGAACGAGGATTCAGAAGACGCTCACAATCGAATTCTCAATCTGGAAGAGCTTATCATGTTGGCTCGAGAGAATACTGAGCACGGATACACACTCCAGGAATTCCTCGACCATGCCGCTTTGCGTTCTGAGGCGGACGATTACGACGAATCGGCCTCGGTCAGCCTGATGACCTTACACAATGCCAAGGGCCTTGAGTTTCCCATTGTTTTTATGGTCGGCTGTGAAGAGGGTCTCTTTCCCCACAGTCGATCGGTGGCTGAGGATGACCTGGAAGAGGAGCGTCGTATTTGCTATGTGGGGCTGACCCGCGCCCAGAAGAAAATCCACCTCACCTATTCCCGTCGCCGTCGATTCTTCGGTCGGGAAGGGGAAGAAATGAATGATCCCAGCCGATTTTTACAGGAGATCCCGGAACATCTGATCAGCATCTCTTCAGACCCCTTCTCGGTGCGCGAGCCGGTCCAGCCCGGTTTTGGTTCGGGAAAGTACCGGCAGCGCAAGCGTGCCGGAAATATCGGGATGAAAACCTACGATTCGCCTGAAAGCATTAGTGGCTTCTTAAGCAACCTCTCCCAGAAAGACAGGGGTTCGAATGGTAAATTTGTCTCCGGTGCCCAAATCGTACATGAGAAGTTCGGTTACGGGAAAATTCTTCGCGTACAGGACACCGGCGATGATTTGAAGATCACCGTACAGTTTCCGGGACTGGGCATCAAAAGGCTGCTGCAGAGCTATGCCAAGTTAAAGCTGGTTTAGTCCCTAAATATGATGATGTTTGCTGATGCAGACTCTCGATAGCATCTTATCTGTGGCCGTAGATTATGCCTGGGGGACCCCCCTGCTGGTCCTGTTACTGGGGGGCGGCACCCTACTCACCCTCTATTCCCGGTTCCTCCCCTTATCGGGTACAAGACACGCCCTTGAGATTCTGCGAGGGAGGTTCGATCGGGAGGGGGATCCTGGAGACATCAGCCACTTCCAGGCTTTGAGTACCTCCCTGGCCTCCACCATCGGCATGGGAAATATCGGTGGAGTCGCCATCGCCATTACCCAGGGTGGCCCGGGGGCGGTGTTTTGGATGTGGATGGCCGCTCTTGTGGGAATGGCCACCAAGTTTTTCAGTTGCACATTGGCTGTGATGTATCGAGGTACAGACAGTCAGGGGAACATTCAGGGCGGGCCCATGTACTATATGGAACAGGGATTGGGCCGCAAATTCCGCCCCCTGGCCATTTTCTTCAGTGTCTGCGGGACCATCGGTTGCCTGGCCATGTTTCAGGCCAATCAAGTTGCGGAGATTCTGAAGGACGCTTACGGAGTACAGTCCTGGCTCACCGGCCTGGTGTTAACGGCTTTAGTGGCTGTGGTCATTCTGGGTGGAGTCAAGAGAATCGCCAAGGTGGCCAGCCGTTTGGTTCCCCTCATGTGTCTCTTGTACCTACTGGCCTCCCTTTATGTGGTCATCGTTCATTTCTCGCTGGTTCCTCAAATCTTCCTCCAGATTATTCATGATGCCTTCACCGGAACCGCAGCAGCGGGGGGAGTCGCCGGCATTTCGGTGATGACCGTTATTCAGACGGGTATCAAGAGAGCGGCCTTCTCCAATGAGGCGGGCATCGGAACCGCCCCTATGGCCCATGGAGCAGCCAAAACAACCGAACCCGTCCGAGAAGGATTAGTGGCCATGATCGGTCCCTTCATCGACACCATTGTGGTGTGTTCTCTGACTGCCTTTGTGATTTTATCCAGTGGGAACTGGCAAAGCGAAGAAATCCAGGGAGTTTCTCTCACCACCCAGGCTTTTGAAGCAACTATGGGAGAATTCGGTAAAGTAGCCCTGGTTATCATTGTTCTGCTTTTTGGCATATCCACGATGTTCGGCTATTCCTACTATGGAAGAAAATCCTTCAGCTATCTCTTCGGCCCAGAAAACGGTCGAATTTATGAAGTCTTTTATCTTGCCATGCTCTTCGTGGGAGCTGTCTGGAGTGCAAATATAGTCGTCAATCTCATCGATACGACTTTTGCAATGATGGCTCTGCCTAATATGCTGGCTGTTTTATTGCTGGCGCCCAAGGTGATGAGCGCGACCCGAGACTATTTTTCCCGCCATCGTCCTGGCTAGAAGCCCACCGTTGGCCTGTGATAAAATTCATAAATGCGGAACGCTTTCCCCAATCAGGCGTAAGGTAAAGCGAAGGCAATGATGAAATTAGAGAACAGTTACCTGACACATTTGAGATTAGGGTGGAGGTTTAGATGGCCGATATGAAGCAGTATTTTACATCCAAAAAGGGCATTACTTTCCTGGCACTTTTCACGACTCTGTTGCTGGGGATTACCATCGGGACGCTGGTCTCTGACCGGGTGCTGAGTGCTGAAGAGGAGAGGGAACCGGTAGCCCTCCTGAAAGTTCAAGCTGAAGAATCACCATTGGTTCTGAATGAGGATGTTTCCATAGCGAAAGGATTTGCCCGGGTTGCCAAGACGGTTGAGCCTGCCGTTGTTAACATCAGCACCACCGCGGTGATTCGAACCAATGCTCCGCAGGAAAGAGGATCTCCGGATGACCTGCGAGATTTTTTCGGAGACGATTTCTGGCAGCGTTTTTTCGGGCCCATGGTTCCTCAGGAGAGAAAAACGACCAGCCTGGGCTCCGGAGTGATCGTAGACAGCAGTGGTTTTGTTCTCACCAATTACCACGTGGTGGCTACCTCGGAAAACCGGCAGGGTGTCCGGCAAATTGCCGACAAAATCGAGGTGAGGCTGTCCAGCGGAGAGACTTACCTGGCCCGCATCGTGGGTGGGGATCCTGAGTCGGATCTTGGTGTGTTACAGATCGATGCCCCGGAACCCCTGCCCTTCGCCAAGGTTGGGGATACCTCCAAGATGCGAGTGGGCGATTGGGTGCTGGCCATCGGCAACCCTTTCGGCGTGGGGCAAACCGTCACCTCAGGGATTGTTTCGGCCACCGGCCGTGTCATTCCCACCTCTACTATCTTTGGAGACTATATCCAGACCGACGCCGCCATCAATCCGGGGAACAGTGGCGGCCCACTGGTGAATATGCGCGGCGAGGTGATCGGGATCAATACCTTTATTCTCACCCGAAGCGGGGGATCTCAGGGCGTGGGCTTCTCCATTCCCTCCTCGGTTTTTATCAATTCCTACAATCAAATCGTGACCAAAGGAAAAATTGAGCGAGGGTGGCTGGGGGTTTCCATGAACACCTATCCCTTGACTCAGGAATTGAGCGAATTCTTTGGCACTTCCGGCGATGATCCCGAGGGAATTAAGGACAGAGACGGAGTTCTCATCACCCAACTCATCGACGAAAAGGGGGAGCCAGCTGAAACCGGCCCTGCTTACCTGGCCGGCATCCGTGCCGAAGACGTGATTGTAAAGTTTGGAGAACGGGAAATAGAAAATCTTTATGATCTGCGGGTGGCCGTGGCAAATACCCCCCCCGGGGAAAGAGTCCCCGTAACCGTAGTGCGAAAAGGTGAAGTCCTTAATCTGACCGTAACGCTGGCGGAAAGAACGTATGACCAGCGTGAACGAGCCGAAAATGAAGGACTTTCTTTCGAGCAGCGAAGAAAAGAGGAACGAGAGAAAGAGATCGGTCTGGAATTCGAAACGCTTTCCGCAAAAGATGCGGAAAGACTGAATCTGGGAGACGAACGAGGAGTCCTGATCCGTGAGGTAGCTCCCGGCAGCCTGGCAGATGAAAGCGGATTAGCTAGCAATCAGGTCATCACACATGTAAATGGTGTGGCTGTAACCACTGCCCAAAATCTGTACGATCAGATCAACGCCATGAGTTCCAATTCGGGTATTGTGCTGCGTGTCATTTGGCAAAGCCCGCAGGATCGGCGAATCAATATCGCCTTTACTTCGTTTAAGAAGCCTTAGGAGCCCCAACCTTTTCGAACCCAAGCCGGGGCGCGGCGGCTCCTGTAAATAGTTTAAGCTGCCCCCCTAGCTTCAATACAATAAGAAGCCTATGGCTAAGGCCAAAGCTTACAAAAATCTGATTGCCGGTGAATGGGTTCAATCCTCTTCCGGGAACACCTTTGACAATCACAATCCTGCTGACCGGCGTGAGCTGGTTGGATCCTTTCAAGAGTCCACATCAGAGGACGTCGAGAAGGCAGTAGCCGCAGCCGGTGAGGCCTACTCCCAGTGGAGATTAACTCCTGCACCCAAGCGAGGTGAAATCCTTTTCCGATTAGGGGAGATCCTGGCTCGTCGTAAAGAGGCCATCGCTTACGACATGACCCGGGAGATGGGGAAAATATTACTGGAGACACGTGGAGACGTCCAAGAGGCCATCGACATGGCCTATTGGATGGCCGGAGAGGGTCGGCGAATGTACGGTCATACCACACCCTCAGAACTGCGTGATAAATTCAACATGAGTCTGCGCATGCCCGTCGGCGTCTGCGGAATCATCTCACCCTGGAACTTTCCCATCGCCATTCCAAGCTGGAAGATGCTTCCAGCCTTAGTATGTGGAAACACTTGCGTGTTCAAGCCGGCTTCCGATGCCGCCCTCACCGCCCTGCATTTCATGGAAGCACTCGAGGAGGCAGGTTTACCCAAAGGTGTTGCAAACCTGGTCACCGGAAGCGGATCTCAAGCCGGGAGCGCTGTGGTTGAACACAAGGATGTGAAGGTTGTTTCCTTCACCGGATCGACCTCTACGGGAAGAATTGTCGCCCAAACGTGTGCTCGCGATTTCAAGAAGTGCAACCTGGAAATGGGCGGGAAAAACGCAATCCTGGTGATGGAGGATGCCAATTTGAAGCTAGCTGTCGATGGTGCGCTTTGGGGTGGCTTTGGCACCAGTGGACAACGATGTACGGCCTCGAGCCGGGTGATCGTTCACAAAACAGTCTATCAGAAGTTTGTTGCAGACTTCGTTGAACGTGCCCAGAAACTACGGGTTGGGAATGGACTGGACTCCACAACCGAAATGGGCCCGGTAGTAAACGAAAAGCAGAAAGAATCGATCCTCCAATGGCTGTCCATCGGCCAAAAGGAAGGTGCGCGGCTTCTTTGCGGTGGAAAGGCTCTCGAAGACGGAAACTATCAACACGGTCATTTTATTGAACCCACGATTTTCGGGGATGTGGATCCTCACATGCAAGTCGCTCAGGAGGAGATCTTCGGTCCGGTGGTCTCGGTCATTCCGTGCTCATCTTTCCAAGAGGCCCTAGCGATTGGAAACAGTGTTCGATATGGACTTTCCACCTCCATTTATACCCAGGATGTAAACCGGGCATTTGTAGCGATAAGAGAGATGGACACAGGAATTGTCTACGTCAATGCCCCGACGACCGGAGCGGAAATCCACCTGCCCTTTGGGGGAACCAAGGAGACCGGTAATGGTCACCGGGAGGCGGCAGAAGCTGCTTTGGATGTTTTCTCCGAGTGGAAAGCCGTTTACCTGGACTTCAGCGGAAATCTGCAGCGAGCTCAGCTCGATTAAGAAAGAGTTCGTTACCTCAATTAGGACCCTAGAATAAATGGATATCGGGCTACCCAAAGAAGTCAAAGACAATGAATATCGAGTGGGATTAGTCCCTGCCGGTGTTCATGCCCTGAACGAGGACGGCCATACCGTATTTGTGGAGAAGGGTGCCGGCCTAGGTTCGGGATTCTCCGATGAAGAATACGCAGCGACCGGAGCCAAGCTTGTGGACACGGCGGACGAAGTATTTGTGCGCAGCGACATGGTGGTGAAGGTCAAGGAGCCCACCCCGGAAGAGTACCCCAGACTTCGGGAGGGACAGATCCTATCCACTTACCTGCACTTGGCTCCGAATCCAGAGCTGACCCGGGCTCTGTTGGACCAGAAGGTGATCGGCGTAGCTTACGAAACTATCAGAGATGGGCAGGGAAACCTGCCCCTGCTGGCGCCGATGAGTGAGGTAGCGGGACGCATGTCTATCACAGTAGGGTCCTATTACCTTCAAAAGACGACAGGAGGACGTGGTGTTCTTTTGGGGGGAGTACCTGGAGTCCGTCCCGCTTTTGTTTTGATCATCGGAGGAGGTACCGTCGGGATTAACGCAGCCAAAATGGCGCGGGGCCTGGGAGCTCAGGTTTGCATCCTGGACCTGGATGTGGATCGGCTGCGATTCATTGATGATCTCTTTCTCGGCCAGGTCAACACGGTTCTCTCCAGTACCTACAGTATTGCCCAATTAATCAAGGACGCCGATCTTGTTGTTGGGGCAGTGCTCATCCCCGGAGCCAGTGCCCCCAAGCTCATTACCCGCAAAATGATTTCCTCAATGCAACCGGGATCGGTGATCGTTGACGTAGCGGTAGACCAGGGGGGGTGTTGTCAAACCACACGCCCCACGACCCACAGCGAACCCATCTTCACGGTTGATGGAGTCGTGCACTACTGTGTCACCAACATGCCAGGTGCCATGCCACGCACCTCCACCTTTGCGCTGACTAATGCAACGGTTCCCTACATTCGTAAGATCGCCAGCTTGGGAATGAAAGATGCACTCCGAGAGAATCCCCTTTTGAAAAATGGCGTGAACGTCTACAAAGGTCAGGTGACCTTTGAGCCTGTAGCCGCTTCTCACAATTTACCCTACCATGACCTCGATGAGCTCTTGTGACAGCTGGGCCTACATTGTTG
>CBDUTA010000175.1:0-7447 GCA_965369785.1 uncultured bacterium | reverse complement strand
CTGGTTGTACTCCCTTCGCCACCTCTCGACTAGCACCTTTGCTTCCCACAACGTGTCGAAGATTTCTACATTGAGGAGCTCGTCTCTCAGTTTTCCGTTGAAGCTCTCTACATATCCATTCTCCCAGGGGCTGCCCGGCTCGATGTATAAGGTCCTCACCCCTACAGTCCTCAGCCAGTCCCGGACCGCCTGAGCCGTAAACTCCGACCCGTTATCGGACCGGATGTATTCAGGCACTCCCCGATCCACCAACAACTCCGCTAATAAATCCAACACGTCCTGGTGATTCATCTGTCGTTGGACCTCAATGGCCAGACACTCCCGAGTGTATTCATCCAGTAGGGTCAATAATCGAAAGGCTCGTCCGTCATGGGTTCGCTCATGAACGAAGTCATAGCTCCAGACGTGATCCTTGTGGGCTGCTCGTAACCGAACGCAGGATCCATCATTGAGCCACAGCCTCCTTCGTTTCGGCTGTCTGGACGGGACTTTCAGCCCCTCCTGTCTCCACAGCCTCTCCACCCGCTTGTGATTCACTTTCCACCCTTCCCAACGAAGCATAGCCGTGATCCGTCGGTAGCCGTATCGCCCATATTGCGTGGCTAACTCCACCATCTCAGCCACCAATCGAGCCTCATCATCGGGGATATGCCTTTCCCTTCGCTGGGTCGATCGAGGCTGTCCCAGCACTCGGCAGGCCCGACGTTCGGAGACTCGCTCTGCTCCCAATCTTTCTCTCACCCACACCACTGCGCGTCTCCTCTTCGCCGGGCCTAGAAGTTTCCCGAGGAGGCTTCCTTCAGGATCTGGTTGTCCAAAGACAGATCCGCTACCAGCTTCTTCAACCGGGCATTCTCCTTCTCCAGGGACTTCAAACGCTTGGCCTGATTCAGTCGCAGTCCTCCGTATTCCTTCCGCCACCGGTAGTAGGTCTGCTCGGTCACCTCGATCTGTCTGCACACCTGGCCTACCCGCTGTCCTTGGGCTAGACCCACCTCGGCCTCACGCAACTTGATGATGATCTGTTCTGCCGTAAATCGCTTCCGTGCCATCTCTTGTCTCCTTCCTAAACCGAAAATCCTAACATTCAACTTGGACTCGTTTTAGGGGGCAGGGTCACTGACTAAGACCGACAACAACGGTACCACCTCTTACACCTACGATTCGTTAAACCGGTTGGTGGGGGCAGTAAATCCTCTCCCCTCCAACCCGTTGGAGTCTTTTACCTACGATGAGGTAGGCAACCGTGTGGATTCCAACCAGAACGGTCTCTCGACGTTCAATGTAGCCAACCAGCTCAATGAGAATGCGGAGTTCACGTATGCCTACGATTCCAATGGCAACCAGATCCAGAAAACGGATAAAGCCACACTGTTGAGTACTCAGTTCGAATACGACGCAGAGAATCGATTGATCCGGGTGGTTCGAGAGGATAGTAGCATTGTGAATTACCGATATGACGGTTTGGGGAGAAGAGTCGAGAAGGATGTAGCCGGTGTTGTAACCCAATATATCTACGATAACGAGGACATTCTATTGGAGCTGGATGGAACCGAAACCATCGTCGCTCGTTACACCCACGGGCCGGGTGTTGACGAGCCGCTGATAATGGAAAGAGATCTCGATCTGAACGGCTCCTTCGACTCGATTGAAGGGTTCTTTTATCAGGTAGATGGACTAGGAAGCGTGACAGAGATCACTGATTCCAGCGGGACCGTTGCGAGATCCTATACGTATGACTCCTTCGGGCAGATTGTGGATGGGGTTGGAGTGCTGGAGAATCCGTATACGTACGCGGGCAGAGAGTTCGATCCCGAAAGTGATCTGTATTACTATAGAGCCAGATACTATGATGCCACCGTTGGACGATTTCTCACGGAAGATCCAATTAGCTTTGGTGGAGGGTCTAACTTCTACTTGTATACTCTCAACAATCCGATCAATTTTACCGATCCCTCTGGATTGTGTGCAGCCCCGGATCAGGAGGATTGCGCTGAGCAGCTTGTCAATGAGCTACTGGACCGGGAGCTTTTCTCCGATCCAGAGATTCTCTCAAGAAATGATATACAAGAGCTGAAAATCGGCGTAGGACAACACCAAACTATTTTTCAGAGACTTTTTGGGGGATCACACGATAAGGCTACCTTCGAAATCACGTTCAATAAAAACATAGTTCCCGCTGTGGTATTTCCACAGATTAAGACCTTACACCAAACAGGAGAAAAAGAATTCAGAGGAAATTTGGGACCGTTGGCGCTGGAGTTGGGATTCAAAAATGGAGTATCGGGCGATGTCGACTCCAGCAGAACGGTTGACCTGGTCGGGGTTGTTTCCCACATCTTTCAAGACGTGTTGCGAGGGACACGCGAGCCTTGTGTACTCCTCGATGTGCTTCGCGGAAAGTAGCAGAACGGAGTTAGCATGAGTTATTCCTTGTATCGCTTGTTGTTGCCGATCTCGCTCCTCGCCATGCTTGGGTCAGCCACTGCGGAACCATTCTTGAAGAGAGTCTATCACTCCGGGGAAAGTATTGACGCGGCGCCGCTTCTGGATCCCAGCAACCGATACCTCTATGTCCGTTCAGGTTCGAAAATACGTGTGATCGATTGGCGAGAGGACCGTGTGGTGGCCTCCAAGGATTTGAGGCCGCTGTGCGACGAGGGAGACCCCTCGATTGACCGTTTTGTGTTTGATCGAAAGGCGCCTCAGGCCTATGTGCAGTACTGCAATGATGTCTTCGTGTTGAATTTGGAGGATTTGAAGTTGGACATTGTGAAGTCTTTCACGAATCCACCAGAGTCGCGCTATACTGTTTTTTTTTACCTACAGCGGTGGTGACTGGCTGCTCATCTCCAGAGACAGCAAGAGCAGAGAGAGGTACGTTACGGTAACTGTTCTGAAGGCACCCGAGCTTGTGCCGGTTGACACTCTTGAGATGCCGCTCGGTCATGATATCTTTGTACCTGGCCGGGATGAAATTGCTAACTTTCTGAGCGACCCTCCCGGCGTAGCTACTCTTGAGGAACGTTCGCGGTTAATACGAAGAGGAGAATTGCCTTGCGTAATAACGTTTTACGACATTCCATCGGGCAAAGAACTAAGCACTGTGACCCTGCAATTGAACGGGAAGCGTTGTCCTATTCCTCCCGAGTTCGTACCTCATCGGGAAGGGATACTGGCCGGAAGAGACTTTCATGCTATTACGTTTTGGGACCTAAGAAGTGGGAAGCTTATCAGGGAAATTGCCGAGGATAGATGGATAAGGGGCATGGCTTTCTCCCCGGACGGGAAATGGGTGTTTGCGCCTGTGTTTTGGGGGTCGAGGGACATTTTGGTGGAGCAGCAGGATTTCAAGATATGGGACGTCGAGAGCGGGGCGGTGGTTTATGCAACTCCGCTTAGAGTATCGCGACCATGGGAAAACACTATTCCATCCGGTCGCTTCTCCTCCGACGGGCGCTATCTGGCTGTAGAAGACAACGATGGGATCACCCTTTATGAAATCACGCCGGATTCTGCAGGGGAGAATTAGCAACTAGAGCAGTTGACCGAATGGTTCAGCGAACTCGGTATCGACTTCGAGGCGATTCTCGACTTATGCCCTCCGGCTCTGGGTAGTGTCCTAGAAGACCTTCAGTACCGCTGTTCATCTCTTCTTTAACCCTAAATCGGCTTGTCAGATCCCCCATCGGCGAACTCACATCCCAAGCTGACGGGTCGCGTATAATTGCAACTAGCGGGGTGATTCGTCCGCACTATTTCGCATCGTGCAGCCGTAGGGGGATTGGAGTCTTAGCATCGTTAATTGGGTTTGGTGGTGGGCTATGTGTATTGTGGTGGACTCAGGAAGGCAAGGTCTGGCACATACCTGTTTTGATCTTATATGGAGCACTCGTCCTCTTGATCACCGTTTACTCTTTCTTTCTCACCCACGGGCTAGTCGGTCTTCCATTCAAGTGATAGGAGAGAATGCAATCTGCTGGGCGTATTATCTGGAAACCAGGTAATCTGTAGTTAGCCGCACAATCATATGCCTCAAGAGTCAACCATAGAATTGAAGAAAACCCACACGAAAAGGGGCCTCGGAAAACCCAAGCGCGAGTTCCTGGACTTTCTCGTTGATGGTAAGTCTCTTTACGGAGAATTTGGCGAGCGCGGATTTGACAACATCAGCTGCCTTGGGTGGGGTGATGTCCAGGGCCAGCACGTTGCCATCGATCGACTCCTTCGCCGGGCACCCACCGATTTCCCGGACGAACGAAACTCCGTTTACATTTGTGCGTGTGGAGATTTAGACTGCGGTGCTATTACGCTGATTGTCGAAGAGCAAAGGGAATTGGTGGTCTGGAAAGATTTTGGATTTGAGAACACCTATGAAGACTCTGTTGAACGTGAGAGTCTGGCAGATATCGGTCCGTTTTTCTTTGACAAACGTAGCTACGAAAAACTGTTCATTCGGCTAAAGAAGAGTTTGGCGTAAATCTTAGCGGCTAACAAAGCTTCAGGCCTGTGCCTTTCTGGGCGCGGCTAAGCCGAATCCTACACACCTACTCTCACACAAGTTATCGACTGGATTCGCGAGCACCTTGTGGAAGAGCCTCGCTAGTTTGAGCTGCTTCTGCGGCAAGTGGGACAATGGATATAGGAGTAATATTGTGACCATGATTTACTGGCGTGCACTGCTCGTTCTCCAGATTGGGGTACTCTTCGCACCCAGCCTCGTGGGTCAGCGGCTTCCAGCCGCCCAGGTGGCTGAAATTCCCCTCACCAACCTAGGTTCTACCCTTCGAGACTTTGCCTATATGCGCGAGTCCTCCTTGCAAGCCGTCGAAAAGGTGACGGGTACACCCGCCGCAGACGCGGTCTTCTTAGAGTTCCACGCACGATACCGGGAGTCCGTTGAGGAACTCGCCAGCCGGATGTTCGATGACGAGAACTTTAATCGTTGGCTGTGGAGGGAAGGCACCAGTATCGATTCTTTGGAGAGGCTATTCGCCGACTTCGGGCTGGCTCTTGCCCACAGCGAAGGGTTCGTTTACGCGGATGTCGATTCGCGCGTGCTCCTCAATCAGTTCGGTCCCTATCTTACCCCTGCGCTGCGTGAGTTCCTTTTGATAAGGGCGGACGAAGAGGAGGTAAAGTTTTCAGATGATGCTATGCTTCTAATCACTTGGGATGACTTGGCAGACCGGATTGCCACCTGGGAGGCGTTCCTCATGGCGAACCCCGAGTCCGCTATATCCGCTGAAGCGCGCGGTTACTTCAGCCTTTACCTGCATACATATCTCACTGGGTTAGACAACTCAAGGATCTTCGACTGGCAGAACCCCGTACTCCTGCCTCAGGTGCGTCGGAGTTATGAGCGATTCGCCGCACAGGTTCCGGAAACGGAAGCGCGGAAACTCGTTCGAGAGTACCTAGCTGTGTTGGCTGCCTCTGACTATCGGAACAGCGACGCCGTAGCGGAGTTCCTACGCTCGCACAATGTGAGAACGATGCTCGGAGTGCAGCCGCCAGTAAGATGACCAGCTCAAGCCCTTGCTTGTTGACGGCTGCCCGCCAAGTTTGAGCTACCAATGTGGCAAGTGGGACAATGAATCATGACGCATTTCGACCCTGGTCACCCCTACCGCTGGCGCACTGGCCTGACTATACGAGTTCTTGTAGCTGCTTCCCTGTTGTTCATTACCGCCGTTCAAGCAGAGGTTGTCGGTCAGTCTTCCGACGAGCTGTTAGTTAGCAAGCGCCCAACACAGGACCATCCTGTTGCTCCCCAGCAATTCGAGTTCAGTATCGCCGATTTCAGATACCTTGTTTTGAACGATGGAAACGGCGTTAGAGTTGATTCCAGAAACAACTCTAGCCCTTTCGGGCTTCCGTTAGCTGATGCTGACTATATAGAACAGCTTGAATATCTCGACACAGAAGGAGATCCGATCATCATATATGGTGTCACGGACGGTGAGGGGTCAGGGGGCAACGTGATTCGCCTCGACGAGAGGACACTAGTGCAGAAATGGCTCGCAAATGTGCCAGGATTTAACATAGGCGAAGCCGTGGTCAAAGACCATTGGCTGTACTTGAGTGCAATAGGATTCGTCGGGAAGTTAGACCTGGATTCTGGCAACTACGTCTGGCAGTACGATGGCTTATACAAAAAGAAGCCGGGGATTTTTAACAGCTTTGAAAGGCCGATCATTGACCAAGAGGTTGTTAAGTTCACAGAGCAGTTATCCCCCTATGCCAAAGGGGAACCAGTGACAATAGTGGTAGTGGACAGTACCGGTCGTATTATCAGCCCCCAGTTTTAATGATCTGCTTCTAAGGCGTGTGAAGTCATGAACCGGATTTTGATTGTTGCAACCTTGTCTGGCCTATTGTTTCTGCCTGCTTCAGCACAAGAAATTCCAGAGGGGTGGCGCCTTGCAACTCCTGAGGAACTGGATCTCGAAGGTTATGGCATTTCCAGAACGGACTCGCCTCATCACTATACGAGGGCGGAGGCTGATTTTAATGGCGATGGAATACCTGATATTGCATATAGCCTTAAGAGCACGTCATTTAGTGGTGAAGCTCTGGTTGTTCGACTTTCGGAGGGAACTGAGTTCAGCTGGAAGGTTCTAGACGAGACCAATTGGGGTGAGGAATATCCGGATGTTGGCCTCGCCATGGGAGTGGATGTGGCAAAACCCCAAAAGCTGCAAACGGTCTGCGGAAGGGGTTACTTTGAATGTTCGGAAGATGAGCCGGAAGAAATTGACCTAAAACTTCCAGGGATTTGGTACTTCAAACTCGAGAGTGCTAGCTCCATTTTCTATTGGGACAAAGCGACCAATGAGTTTGTAAGAGTATGGATAACTGACTAATGCTCAACCTAGCCCAATGAGCGATCCAGCTGTTCCACAGCTTTTCTGAGATGCTCCGGTGATAGGTGCGAATACCGAGCCGTCATTGCCGGTGTTTTGTGGCCCAGAAGTTCCTGCACAGTCCGCTGATTCTGTCCTGCCGTCGTCAGATAGGAGGCGAAGTGATGCCTAAGGTCATGCAATGGCGTTGCGATTTCCGCAACCTATACGCAACCAGTGGCCGGGCCGGCCACTGGTTACGGGAGGGCTGAACCCACAAACCCTTTTATTTCAGGGAGTTAATTGGTGGAGGTAGACGGACTCGAACCGACGACCCCCTGCTTGCAAAGCAGGTGCTCTTCCAACTGAGCTATACCCCCACACGATAAGAAAGGAAGAAAGTAAGAAGCAGAAGACCGATATCAGGATGGTTCACCGTCGGGTCCGGTAAGAGATAATGGGTTCCGTGTTCTTGAACAACCAGACAGTCAGCCCGTTTGGCCCGATCATACAGATGAGATCTGAATGATCCGCCGTTTTTTTCCGTTTAGAAAGGAGGTGATCCAGCCACAGGTTCTCCTACAGCTACCTTGTTACGACTT
>CBDUTA010000174.1:0-7495 GCA_965369785.1 uncultured bacterium | reverse complement strand
ACCATCATTCCGGAGATGGTGGGACACACGATTTCTGTGCACAACGGAAGGAAATTTATTCCCGTCTACATCACCGAAAACATGGTGGGGCACAAACTCGGCGAATTTTCACCGACCAGAACCTTCAAGGGCCATACTGGCAGGACTGAGAGGTCTGCCAGGTTGAGATAGAGGAGAGCAGAGCAGATGGAAGCGCATGCCACAGCCAAATACGTCAAAGGTTCTTGTCAGAAGGCGCGTTTGGTCATCGATCTCATTCGAGGTAAAAAGGTTGAGGAGGCATTGGGTATTTTGCGGTTTTCCCTTAAAGGAGCTGCTAAACCGATTGAAAAAGTCCTTCGTTCGGCCATTGCCAATGCGGAAGTGAAGTCTTCCACAGTGAGCTTGGAGGATCTTTTTGTGAAGGAGGCCTTTGTCAATATCGGCGCCACCAAGTGGAAGTGGCGAACGCGTCCGGCTCCGATGGGACGCGCATTTCGCGAACGCAGACGTCAAAGTCACATCACCATCCGGGTTGCCGATGGTGAGGATGAGGAGGGATAAGTGGGTCAGAAGGTACATCCTTATGGTTTTCGGCTAGGTTATCATCTGACCTGGAAATCCAGGTGGTTTGCCACCAAACAGTATGGGCGATTGCTTCACGAAGATCTGAAGATCAAGGATGACCTGAAGCGTCGTTTCTACCACGCCGGTATAGCCCGTATCGAGATCGAACGAGCCGCCAACAAGTTGACCGTAATCGTGCACACCTCTCGTCCCGGAATCATTATTGGGCGAAAGGGAAGTGAGATCGATAAGCTCAAGAGTGATCTCCAGGCCACCACAGGACGCGAGGTTTATATCAATATTCAGGAAGTGCGCAAACCGGAGTTGGAAGCTCAACTGGTTGCCGAGTCGATTGCTCAGCAGTTGGAAAAGAGAGTGGCCTTTAGAAGGGCGATGCGCCGGGCCGTGGATACGAGTGTGAGGTTTGGTTGCAAAGGTATTAAGGTGCGTTGCGCAGGTAGGCTCAATGGGGCGGAGATAGCACGTTCTGAATGGTATCTGCACGGCCGTCTGGCCTTACATACACTCAGAGCAGATATTGACTACGGCTTTGCTGAAGCCTTTACCAGCTTTGGATTGATCGGGGTGAAGGTGTGGGTCTATAAAGGGGATGTCTTCGAACCCTATGCAGAAGGCAAGGACGCTTAACCATGTTGATGCCTAAAAAGGTGAAATACAGAAAGCAGCAGAAAGGTCGCCTGAGGGGTAAGGCGAGCAGGGGAAGCACGGTCGATTTTGGCGAGTATGGCTTAAAGGCTTTGGAGCCAGGGCGAATCTCCAATCGGCAAATTGAGGCAGCCCGTATTGCGATTACTCGCCACGCAAAGCGCGGTGGAAAGGTCTGGATTCGAGTTTTTCCTGATACGCCCTTTACCAAAAAGCCGGCGGAAACCCGGATGGGAAAAGGAAAGGGATCTCCCGAGGGTTGGGTGGTCTTGATTCGACCGGGAAGGATTCTCTATGAAGTGGATGGAATGACCGAAGAGGTGGCTCTAGAGGCACTGCGGTTAGCTTCTCATAAGTTGTCGATAAGAACCCAGGTTGTGAAACGATACGGTTCAAAATGAAAGCTTCAAAATTCAGAGAAATGTCCAGAGAGGAACTCGAGAGTGAGGTAGGAGCCTTTTCAGAGCAGCTTTTTCGCTTGCGTCTGCAAAAGGCGACCGGGCAATTAGAGGATGTCATGAAAATCCAAAAGATTCGCAGGGACCTGGCTCGAGTCAAAACGGTCCTCACTGAAAAGGAAAAGGAACAAGAGAAGGCGTGACACAACATAAGAGAAGTACAAAAATCGGCCGAGTGGTTTCAAACGGAATGGAAAAGTCCGTCGTAGTAGCGGTGGATCGACTCTTTAAACATCGCTTTTACGAGAAGACTATCCGTCGTACCAGTAAGTTTATGGCTCATGATGAAGGAAATGAGTGTCAGGTAGGAGATCAGGTCAAGATTGAGGAGACGCGGCCCTTGAGTAAGCGGAAGCGCTGGATTGTTGCCGAGATCCTGGAAAAGGCGAGAAGCTAACCATGATTCAAATGCAGACCAAGCTGGTGGTAGCGGACAACTCGGGCGCTCGAAAGCTGTCCTGCATTCACCCTTTGGGTGGAGACACAGGGCGGGCTGCCGGTTTGGGCGATGTGATCACGGCTTCCGTGAAGGAGGCCAGTCCGGATGGAACCGTAAAAAAGGGTGCCGTAGTCAAAGCAGTGGTTGTGCGAATGCGAAAGAATTCTCGTCGACGGGATGGAACGTACATTCGATTCGACGAAAATGCAGCGGTCCTGATTGATGCGCAGAACGAGCCCATCGGAACCCGTGTGTTTGGGCCGGTGGCTCGAGAACTTCGGGAGAAGAAGTTCTTGAAGATCGTTTCGTTGGCGCCTGAGGTACTGTGACGCGGAGAGCGCCTGAAGCGCTCCCGGGTGTAGGAAATAGAACTTAGAAAAACAGACTAGAGAGAAAGACACAGAAAGCAAAGAGCACGAAGGCGATATGCTACACATCAAGAAAAATGATGAGGTGCTGGTTCTGGCGGGTAAAGACCGTGGAAAGAGGGGTAAGGTCCTGCGCCTTGCTTCGGGGGGTGCACGGGCTGTGGTGGAAAACATCAATATGTTGCGAAAGCATACTCGCCCCAATCCCCAACAAAATATCAAAGGGGGCGTGGTGGAGAAGGAGTCCCCCGTGTACCTCTCCAATTTGATGGTGATTTGCCGGGAGTGTGGTAAGCCGACCAGGATCGGTCATACGTTTCTATCGGATGGACAGAAAGTGCGGACCTGCAAGAAGTGTGGGGGGACCATAGATAAGTAAAACCTATCGGAATGGGTGACTGCGTACCGACGTGTAGAGAATAGAAAAAAGAGGATAGAAAAAGAGAAAGAGAGCGGCAGAGAAGAGCAAAAGCCATGGCAAGACTGGCGGAGAAATATCAGAAAGAGATGATTCCGGCCTTGATGAAGGAATTCAAGTACAAGAGTGTCATGGCCGTTCCCAAACTGGTGAAAATTGTGCTCAATATCGGATTGGGTGAAGCCATTCGAGAGGCCAAGTTGCTGGATGTAGCCGCGGAAGAACTGGCTGCTATCACCGGGCAAAAGCCGATTGCCCGAAAGGCCCGAAAGGCCATTGCTGCTTTTAAGCTGCGTCAAGGGATGCCGATTGGGGTTATGGTGACACTTCGAGGGGAGCGTCTGTATGAGTTTCTTGATCGTTTGGTGAGCATTGCGCTGCCCCGGGTGCGGGATTTCCGAGGTCTTTCACCCCGAGCCTTTGACGGAAAAGGGAACTACACCCTGGGGATAAAGGATCAGTTCATCTTTCCGGAAATGGATCTAGGGAAGACGGAACGGATACGGGGAATGAACATTACCATCGTGACCAGCGCCCAGGGGGACCCAGAGGGGCATTTTTTGCTGGCTGGGATGGGCATGCCTTTTGCCCGGGCCGAGGATCAGGGTCCTGTAGGGTTTTAAAGAAGAAGGAATGAATGGCTAAAAAATCACTGATTGCCAAGCAAAGAAAAACTCCCAAATTTCCAGTTCGGGCTTACTCCCGCTGTCAGCGTTGTGGTCGAGCCCGAGGTTATTATAGGAAATTTGAATTGTGCCGAATTTGTTTTCGGGAGCTGGCTCTAAGGGGTCACATCCCAGGGGTTACAAAGGCTAGTTGGTAGCGACCGGGCCAGTTACTGAACCTCTAATAAGGAGAAACAGAGCATGTCGATGACGGATCCGATTGCGGACCTTTTGACTCGAATTCGTAACGCCCAGATGGCTAAGGATGAAACGGTGGAGATGCCCTTTTCCAAGGCCAAGGCCGAGATCGTCAAGATTCTTGAGGAAGAAGGTTATATCTTTGGACATACAGTCAATCATACAAAGCCGTTTTCGACTTTGACGGTCCACCTGAAATACCAGGGGAAGCGGGATCCCATTATTCGATCTCTCAAACGGATCAGCAAGCCGGGTCGGCGCATCTACAGCAGAAAGGGCGACATCCCCGTAGTTTTAGGAGGTCTGGGGATTAACATCCTTTCCACCTCTAAAGGGGTTTTGACAGGCAAGAAGGCCAAGCAAGTGGGTGTGGGCGGTGAGATCCTGTGTGAAGTGTACTGATTGAGGTCATTATGAGTCGGGTTGGAAGAAAAACAATCGAGCTTCCTTCGGAAGTCAAGGTCACCATAGAGGGAGATCAGGTCCGTATTCAGGGTCCTCGGGGAACCCTGAACACTTGTATTCCGGCTCCGATCCGAGTTGAGTTGACGGATCGGACACTGTTGGCCCATCGGGACAGCGAGGAGAAACCGGTCAAAGCCCTTCACGGATTGACTCGTTCCCTGCTGGCCAATGCGGTGAAGGGGGTCAGCGAGGGATTCAGAAAGGACCTGGACCTTGTGGGCATTGGATTTCGAGCGGATGTCAAAGGACGGACCCTCCAACTCAGTTTGGGATTTTCCCACCTTGTGGAGTTTTCCTTCAGTGAAGGGATTGAGGTTAAGGTGAGTCGAGACAAGAAGCCCATAGCCAACCATGTTGCCAGCATCGTGGTGACTGGGAATGACAAACAGGAAGTGGGGCAGGTCGCCGCGGATATCCGGGCGCTACGTACCCCCGATGCCTACAAGGGAAAGGGCATCCGCTACGCCGACGAAGTGGTGAAATTGAAGGTCGGTAAGAAGGGGGTCTAATGGCACAGCAATTAACCAGAAGAAGAAGGAGATTGCGGGTTCACAGGAGAGTGCGGGCTAAGGTCCGTGGCACACGGGAAGCCCCTCGATTGTGTGTCTTTAGGAGCCTCAGGCATATATACGCCCAGTTGATTGACGACGATAAGGGTGAAGTGATTGCAGGCGTCTCCACCTTGAAGCTGGAGGGCAAGCGAGTTAAAAACGGAGGCAATGTTGCGGCAGCGAAACTAGCGGGTCAGGTCATTGCCAAACAGGCACTGGAAAAAGGAGTGGATACGGTGGTCTTCGATCGAGGTGGCTATATCTATCACGGCCGTGTGAAGGCCCTGGCAGAGGCTGCTCGAGAAGCGGGCCTACGCATCTAGAAATTCTATGGTGGAAACTGAAGGCACAGGAAGAGAAATCAAGGATCAGGTCATCTCTATCAATCGGGTGACGAAAGTCGTCAAGGGAGGGAAGAATCTGAGCTTCAGCGCCCTGGTGGTCGTCGGAGACCGACAGGGTCGTGTTGGGTATGGTATGGGTAAGGCCAAGGAAGTACCTGCAGCGATAAAGAAGGGGGTCGATAAGGCCAAAAGGGCCATGATCGAAGTCCCAATGTTCGGGTCTACCGTTCCCCACGCGGTAATGGGCCAGTTCGGCGCGGGACTGGTGATGATCAAGCCGGCCCAGGAAGGAACGGGTGTCATTGCAGGAGGGCCCGTGCGTGCTGTCATGGAGTCGGCCGGAATTAAGGATGTCGTCACCAAATCACTGGGCTCAGCCAATCCCAATAACATCGTCAAAGCCGTTTTTCAGGGCTTGCTCCAGTTACGCACTCCCGCCGAGGTCGCCAAGAATCGTGGGATTTCCGTTGAGGATCTATAATGGCTAAAGGCAGTACCTTACGAATCAAGTATGTTCGTAGCAGTATCGGTCGCTCCGAGCAGCAAAAGAAAATCGTTCGCAGCCTGGGGCTCAGAAGGCTCAACCAAGTGGTCGAGCGGGAGGATACACCCGCAGTCCGGGGTGTGGTCGCCAAGATTCCCCACCTGATCCAGATTGTTGGGGGTGAAGAGAAGTGAGTCTGGAATTGCATGGATTATCTCCTGAAAAGGGGGCCAACAGGAAGCGCAAGCGTGTCGGGCGAGGAACCGGCTCGGGTTTGGGGAAGACCGCAGGCCGGGGCCACAAGGGTCAGAAGTCTCGTTCCGGATACTCAAAGCGCGCCGGGTTTGAAGGCGGACAGATGCCTCTATATCGGAGGGTTCCAAAGAGGGGCTTCTTCAATGTCTGTGCCAAGAAATACGCCATTGTGAATGTGCAATCCTTAAATCGCCTGGAAGAGGGTGTCAAGGTCACATCGGACCTTCTAGTGGAGAAGGGAATCGTGAAGAAGAAAGAGGCTGGTTTGCGGGTCTTGGGGCAGGGAACACTTGAGAAGAAGCTCACCGTACAGGCCCATCATTTCAGTGAGTCTGCCCGAGCAAAAATAGAGAAGGCTGGTGGCAGTGTGGAGGTCTTGGGCTGATGGCAGAGGGCCTTTTGACTGGAAGCGTTCGCAATATCATCAGTGTTCCTGATCTGCGCACGCGTATTCTCTTTATGTTCGGGCTGCTGGCTGTGTACCGCATGGGAAGCTGGATTCCCACGCCTGGGGTGGACACCCTGGCGCTGCAGCAGCTTTTTGACCAGCAGGCGGGAACCATTTTCGGTTTCTTGGATGTTTTCTCAGGCGGGAATTTGAGGCGCCTGTCCATTTTTGCATTGGGTATCATGCCCTACATCACCGCCTCCATTATCCTGCAGCTGTTGACCGTGGTGTGGCCCTATCTGGAGCGCTTGTCCAAAGAGGGGCAACTGGGTCGAAAGAAAATCACCCAGTACACTCGATATTTAACTGTTGTCCTCAGTTTGTTTCAAGGTTTTGCTACATCCTTGGCACTGGCGCAGACTGCCTCTGAGCCGCCCATTGTGCCCAATCCCGGCTGGGGATTCACCTTAATGACCATGCTGACTTTGACCACAGGGACCGCATTTGTCATGTGGCTTGGGGAACAGATTTCCGAACGGGGTATAGGGAACGGGATTTCGTTGATTATCTTCGCCGGTATTGTGGTGGGCCTGGTTCCGGCGGTCATTTCCCTGGGCCAGGGGCTTCCTCCTCCCCTGGGGACAGGTGAACGAAGCATCTTTAGTATCCTTTTTCTGGTGGTCCTCATGGTAGGGGTGACCGCTGCAGTGGTCTTTGTGGAAAGAGGCCAGCGGCGCATTCCGATCCAGTACGCCAAGCGTGTGGTGGGTCGGAAGGTGTACGGTGGACAATCCACCCATTTGCCCTTGAAGGTCAACTCGGGAGGCGTTATTCCCGTGATCTTTGCAGCCTCCATTGTGGCCTTTCCCTCTACGCTGGGACTGGTTTTTCCGGAGACTTCCTGGATGCAGGGAATGGCGACCCAGTTGCAGCAGGGATATCCTTTGTACAATTTGCTTTACATCGCAGGAATCATTTTCTTCTGCTTTTTTTATGTCAGCATCATCTTTAACCCCGATGAAGTGGCCGACAACATCAGGAAATACGGTGGATACATCCCCGGAATCCGTCCTGGAAAGAGAACGGCCGAGTTCATTGATCGAGCACTGAGTCGTCTGACGGCAGCAGGGGCCATTTATCTGGTTTTGGTTTGCCTTTTACCGGAGTTTCTGATCACCGGCTTTAAGGTCCAGCCCATTCCTTTGATTGGACCCGCGATTGATAACTTCCTGGTCCAGTATGGGCTGGGT
>CBDUTA010000173.1:0-7539 GCA_965369785.1 uncultured bacterium | reverse complement strand
TCACCAATCCCAACACCGAGCGAGTGGTGACGGGCTGGGATGTGGCCGGCTTTCGAGGGCCACTGACCTGGGAGGAAGAGGAACGCCGCCGCGCTTATTACAAGAAAATCGATTGGGTAGAATAGCCGGCCGGAGTTTCTGAGGACTTTCGTCTTGTAGGGGCGCGCGGATGTGCGCCCACAAACCCTATTTTATCAACGGCTTATAGGGCACACGGCCGTGCGCCCCTACAAGAACCCTGGGTCGGCCGGAAATCCTACTCCCTGGCCCCAGCTTCCTGAAGCAACTGCACCATGGAAGTCTGATCCCGAGAGGTGGCCATCTTCAAGGGAGTCATCCCTCCCCGATCGGCGTTCACATCGGCACCCGCCCCCAGCAAGATTCGGGCCGTTACCGGGTGCCCTCCCCGGGCTGTGTAGATGAGGGGAGTCAGGCCCCTGCTTGCTTCCCGATTGCTTCGGTCAGCGTCCGCTCCGGCATCGAGCAGGGCTTGCACGGCTTCGCTGTCCCCTCGGGCGGCCGAGTAGACCAGGGCAGTCCAACCTGGCCGATTGGTGGCATTCGCATCCGCTCCTGATTTCAGCAAGGTCTTAACCCTGGCGGTGTTTCCTGCCCTGGCCGCGGTGACCAACTGGAAATCCACTTCTTGCGTACAAGAAGCGAAAAGCGGAAATACCAGGAGTGTGATCACCAGGGTTTTGATGGACATCTCGTTTCCTTTCCTGGGCGAGTTCTCTCCTCTGGATGTCACTTTGATATTTCCTGTGCCGTCCCAATTCTTTTGCCCAACTGGATTGTGATGAAGCAGAGCACGTTGGTTGCGATCACCATAAGAAGCATGGATGCACAGAAGCCCGGAATCGTCGAAGGCGGTTCAACGGGTGGTCCGCCGTGCATTTGCCATCCTACCCAGGAAATCACGGTTCCCATGGCAACGGGACCGAAGGCGCCCCTTCCGTAATGGGTCCCCAGAGCGAAGGTGTCATCTAAAAAGTGAACAATGATGAGCAGAAGCATGCCCCAGCAGGCATAAGAGGAGTTGACGATAACCATCTCCTTCCAGCCGCCCAGGGACTCCCGGACGAACCGGAGTCCGAAGAAGACAGGAAGAACGAAAAGGAGGCGGGTCAAGCTGATTTCTGAGGCAAGAGAGTCCAACTCCAACTCAAAATCCCTCATCGCGATGTACTCGGGACCGACCAGTTCCACGAAAAATCGCACCAAGACGAAAACGGTCACCATCACAAAATAGGGTTTGGTCATGCGGATGTACTGACCCATAGGCTCCTCCTGAAATACACTTACTCGATCTGTTTCTTGTGCGGTTCCTAATTCAGTGAGCCGGCAACCACCTTTCCATCAATGATGGTGGCCACTACTTTGATCTCCGAGAGATCTTCATTTGCAACATTGGGGTCCAGAGGGTTTTTGTCCAGTACTGCCAGATCGGCTAACTTACCCGGTTCCAGGGAACCTAGGATGTCTTCGCGCAGAACATATTCCGAACCCCAGCGGGTCATCATGAGCAGGGCCGTCTCACGGTCGATGGCCTCCTGGGGGCCGAACACTCGCCCATCATTGGTCTTTCTCGTCACCAGCACTTCAAGGCCAAACATGGGCTGCCGATTTGGATCCCCATGAACATCCGCTCCATAAGTGACTTTAGCGCCGGCATCGATGAGACTCTTAACGGGCATGACCCATCGATGGGCGTATTCTTCGCCAAACACTCGACTGATGGCCCCAGCGTAGCGGCCGTAAAACAGAGGGGGCTGCAGACTCCAGATCACTCCCAGTTCAGCAGATCTGCGAACCACCTCCGGGCTGACCATCAAGCCGTGGTCCAGGGCGAAGCGCTTGTCCAGGATCGAGTCGTCCTGATTGGCGGCCTCAAAAGCGTCCAGCAGCATCAAGAACCCCTTGTCGCCAAAGGTATGGGTTCCGGCAATCCGATAGCCGGCTCGACTGGCCGCCAGCACCGTCTCTCGGCTGGGATCACTGGGCTGATCCCAATAACACTTCCCCTCAGGAAATAAGTCATTGGGTAGGATTTCCCGTTTGGTCAGTGTGGTGCAGGAGTCTCCCCCCGCGCCGGGCCCGTTTCCATCGGGTATTCCCACCGAGATACCGATCAACCACAGCCTATCCGTGCCATGTCCTTCCAGATTTCCGAGCCTTTTCAGTTCTCTTTCAGCCGAGGGATTCCAGCGTCCCATTTCATGGGAGTAGGCGATCCTGAGAGGAAGCTCACCTCGTTTCTCCATCATCCCGTGAGCCGTGATTTCAGTGCCTCTCAGACGCGTGGACAGTGTCGTCACCCCGATGGCTACCCATTCCTCCAGCTCCTTGGTGAAGACGGGGGCAATAATTTCGGGTGGCATCTGAGGCAGGAGGTCCTGGTCGACTACGGTGCTGGCGATCCCAAACAACCTCCCGGTCGGGACTCCTTGTTCATCCTTCAGGATACCGGGAAGGTCTTCCCCATAGGTTTCGATCATGATCTCCAGCATCGGGGTATTCACGAGCCCAAACCAGGCGTTTCCGACCTTGGCGTAAAAGGGATTATTGGGCGAGAGTTCGTCCAGGTCGTATCGGGTAAGCTCATAGATGACAGGCCGGTTCAGCTGAGTGGTGGTATAGACCCACTGCCCGGGAGATACGCCTCCCATGAACTTCTCGAAATCGGCGAGCACCGTCTCCTTCGTTTCCCACCTGAGAGTGGCAAACATGACGTTTCTCTCCTCGAGAGACTTCAGATAGAGGGGGGTGACTTCATCCCCATAGTGCCTCAACGCATACCGATTGGGGTGGGAATGGGTGTCGACGATGCCGGGGATGACTGTTTTTCCGTTGAGATCGACTCGAACGGTGTCAGGTCCAGCCATTTGTAAAATCCGGTTATTGGTCCCGACCGCCATGACTCGGCCCTTTCGAAGGGCCACGGCCTGGGCCACGGTAATAGGGGGCTGGTCGCGATCCATGGGCAGCACTGTTCCGTTGTGCAAAACCATATCGGCGTACTGGACGATCTCCGGAGGCAGCTCTTGAGCCTGAGAAATTGCCCAGGGCCCAAACAGAAGCAGAAGGCTAACCATACAGTGGGTCCGGACCGTTCTGGAAAGGTGTCTTTGTTGAGTCATCGTTTGATATTCCTCCCTTTGAAAAAAATGGTGGCTGACGGTCGTTCGGACCCGGATGCCCCCCTCAAGTAACACAAGTGCCACCAATCCTAACCTTGAGACCGTGTAAAGGCAATCAAAGTGAGCGTTTCAGTTTCCAGTTTCCAGGTCGGAAACTTCCTGCTGTTCTAAGGGAGAGCCTTTGCACCGGACCCCGAAGGGGCGGCACCTGAGTTCGTGAGTTCGTGAGTTCGTGCTTTCGTGAATTCGTGTGGTGGTCCTTTCGGGAGCAGTCAGAGCCGTGGGCTTTAGCCCGCGGGCCTACCCCGAAGGGGCGGGGGAACTTCCCCTTGCGCTTTTTTTATCCCCATAGTACAACCTCTGCCACCGTACAAATAAGACACAGTCACAGCATTTGCCTGACGACAACCATCAAGGAGGGACCGCGATGAAGTACTTTCAGTCCAAACTCCAACCTCGCCTTTCCATAGTTTTGGTCTCATTGGCTGTCTTGTTTCAACTGAACTGTGCTGAACCGACTCCACTGGAGCAGGCTCGGCGCGTTCTGGAAGATGCCGCCGAGGCCATGGGGGGACTGGAAGCACTGCGCAACATCGAGAACATCAGCCGCGAAGGCCATGCCCAGAGATCCTCCCTTGGACAGGCCCGTGTGACCTCAGAGCGTTTGCTGGTGGGCTCGCCCAGTCCTTACCGGAAGGTGATCGATTTTACGGTTCCCCGCGAACTGAATTTGAGCGGCGAGCGGGAAATTATTCAGGTGGCCGATGCAGAAAAGGGAGGCTATCGCAGCGTTCAGGGAAGGGCACTGAGGCCTCTGGAGCCCGGGCAGATGGATCGGTATCAAACTGAATGGGACAGAGACATTGCCAAGTTCCTGGTTCATGCTCTGGGTGACGGAAGTACCCTCGAGGATTACAGCCAGGCCGTGATCGACGATAAGCCTTATCATGTGGTGGATGTGCGGTTCGTCGACGGTGTTCTCTACAAGGTCTACATGGGGCACGGAACGGATGTGATCTGGAAGCTGGAGTTCACCGAGGACCGCAACCCTTATGGAGACCTGGCCAAGGAGAGGCTCTTTGACCACTATCTCGAGGTCGGCAACATCACGCTTCCCTTCTCCGAGACCACCAAAGAAATGGATGAGATCACCCGGGCCCTGGAGTGGTCCGTCATTACGATTAACCAGGAACTCCCGGAAGATCGGTTCCAGATTCCAACCAAAGCTTCCCTGGCCGAAAGGGCCCAGTCTCTGGTCCAGGCAGACACGCTTCCTGTGGTACCCACTGAACTGGCGCCAGGAGTGTATTTTGGGGAAAGCGTGAGCATGAACAACATGTGGGTAGAGTTTGACGACTTCGTGCTGGTGGCAGAGGGACCCAACAACGAGATGCAGTCTCTGGAGGTCATTCGCCAGATCCGTGAGACGGTGGGAGACAAGCCCATTCGCTATTTGGTCACCACCCACCACCACGCCGATCATACCGGAGGCATCCGTGCCTATGCCGCCGAAGGAGCCACCGTGATCACTCATGCCAATAACGAGGCCATCATTCGGGAAATTCTGACTCTACCCCACACTCTGAACCCAGACCGCCTCAGCCAATCCCAGCAGGAGCCTCAAATTGAAACCGTTGAGGATCGCAGAACCATCACCGACGGAACCCGGACGGTGGAGTTGTTGCATGTCCCCAACTCCCACGCGGATGGCTATTTGGCTATCTACCTTCCCCGAGAGCGACTGATTTTCCAGAGTGACATGCTGAGCATCCTTCAGGGCGAAACTGGGGATCCGGTCCTGCGTCCCTATACCAAAGAATTTTACGACGCCGTGAGGAAGGCCCGTTGGAGAGTGGATCGCATCGTTCCCGGCCATGGCCGCCTGGCGGAATGGAGCGAGCTCGCCGAGGCCTTGCAGTCGGCTGAGTGATCCTCATTCATTTGCAGCGGCCGCTTTTGGGCCGCCCTTGGTGTGGACGCTCTCAGAGCGGCCAGATCTGGTTGTTCCATTCTGAAAACGCAAGCAATATTCTTCGGACCATTTCTTGGGAATGCGATTCAAAGGATTGAATTGCTGTGATTCTAAGAGTTAAATCCCTTAAAATCAATGAGTTGAATCAGTGCTCGCACACCAGAACCAGGACTTCAAGTCCAAATAATTGAATTATCGTTCCATCCGGGAATGTCTGCTTCAGGAGTTAACTCGATGAATTCCAATAACTTGAAAGAAAGCCATAGTTTTTTGGAGCGATATTTGCAATGCAGAGCCTTTAAAACTGAGGGAAAACCGTTATCGCAAAAAAAGGGTAGAAAACCGCGGATTCCCATGATATAAGTTTTATCCAAAGACGTAAGCCATTAGTGAAAAATCGGGTCAGACCGAATCATAGGAGCGGCTTTCCTGCACTGTCAGGGAAAGGGGCTCTTCAATTGGGGGAGGGGAAATCATGACCATCTATCAAAGATTATCCGTATTTGCAGTGTTGTTTGTCTTTGTCTGTGCGGGCGTCTATGCCCAGGAGACGACAGGGAACATCCGCGGAGTCGTCAAGGACGAGACAGGCGGTGTGCTGCCCGGCGTGGAGGTGACGGCCCGAAACACGGGAACGGAAGCCACCCGTACCGTGATCTCCGACGATGAGGGGCGCTATCGGTTGGCTCAACTGGCTCCGGGAGACTACGAGCTGCTGGCTGAGCTGAGCGGGTTTCAGACCGCCGTCCTTCAAGACATCAGCTTGAGCCTGGCCCAGCAAGCCGTGGTCGGCATTACCCTTAGGGTGGGGGCGATCAGCGAGCAGGTGGTGGTTTCCGCGGAAGTGTCACTGGTTGAGACCACCTCGGGGACGGTGGCGGCCCTTGTGGAAAGCCATCAGATCCGCAGCCTGCCCCTGAACGGGCGTGACTTTATCCAGCTGGCCGCCCTTCAGGAGGGAGTTGTGGTTCCCCTTGCCGCTAGGCGGGCTGTGAACGGAAATACGGGGGTCAAAATCTCGATTGCCGGAGCCCAACCCCATGACAACGCCATGCTGCTGGATGGGACCGATATTAAGAATCAACATGCCACCACGCCGGGATCTGTTTCAGGCGTTTTGCTGGGGGTGGACACGATACGCGAATTTCGCGTCCTGACCAGCGCCTACACGGCTGAGTATGGGCGCTTCTCGGGCGGCGTGATCACTGCTGTCACCAAGAGTGGCACCAATGAATTTCACGGCAGCCTGTTCGAATATCATCGCAACAGTGCTCTGGATGCCCGCAATTTCTTTGATATTGGTGTCGCTAATCCGTTAGAGCGAAGCAAGCCTCCAAACTTTATTCGAAACCAGTTCGGATTTACCCTGGGAGGGCCTATTGTCAAAGATCAAACCTTCTTTTTTGGCAGCTATGAGGGACTGCGGGAGCGCTTGACCACCACCCATATTTCCAACTTTCCGAATGCGCAGGCACACCAGGGGATCATTCCCCTTCGGTTCCGGGGCCGGACTCAATGCCCCAGTTCGGAACGTGTGGGTAACGAGTGCCACATTCAGATTCCAGCCAGAATGCAACCCTATATCGATCTTTACCCGCTGCCCAATGGCCGTGACCTTGGAAACGGAGTTGGCGAGTACTTTTTCCCCAATCCGCATCCAACAAATGAAGATTATGGCGTGATCAAGATCGATCACAAGCTCTCAGAGAGTGATGATTTCTTTGCTCGCTACACCGGCAGTGATGCGGATGCCACCAGGTCGCTAGAGTCTGTCATTTATGGGCGTCTAGAAACAACCCATTACCAGTATGTGACCCTTGAAGAGAAACATATCTTTTCTCCCTCCCTGCTCAATGAATTCCGCTTTGGCTTTACCCGCTCCAGGCAATTGGTGGATGAGTTTGAAACCCCTGGCAACTCAGTCGATCCTTCCCTCTGGTTTGTGCCCATTGAGAGGTCGCAGGAGGCTGGTTTTATTGGGGGAATGGGACTGATGAACTGCCGGGGATGCGGAGTCGACGATATGGGAACCACTACCGGTGCCCCGGGAAGAAAAGTCCTGAATACGTTTCAGCTCAACGACAATCTAGCCTGGACCCGCGGCAGCCATTCCCTGAAGATGGGCGGTAATTTGACCCGGTTTCAATACAATTGGATGGGCAGTGCGCGCCTGAGCGGGAGTTATCTGTACGACAACTTAGGGGCGTTACTTCACGCACAATTTTTGGAGGCATCGGTCCATTATGGCGACTTTGAGGATCAGAGCAAGATGAGCGCCGGCCTGCGCCAGAGTCTGATCGGGTTCTATATTCAAGATGATTTCCAGTTCCGGCC
Source organism: uncultured bacterium (assembly GCA_965369785.1). Taxonomy (GTDB): domain Bacteria; phylum Acidobacteriota; class UBA6911; order RPQK01; family JADFOI01; genus JADFOI01. Next base: position 93 of record CBDUTA010000173.1, on the reverse strand, counting down.
CAACCTGACGTTTAATCTGGGACTGCGCTACGAGTTTGTCACCAGCCCTACAGAAGTGAACGGCCGGCTGGGCAATTTACAGGATCCTTTGCA
>CBDUTA010000172.1:0-7578 GCA_965369785.1 uncultured bacterium | reverse complement strand
CAAACCAGCAATACGATTACCGCTTACTGGCAACCAGTAAAACCTCGACCATGCAAAAGGAGATGGATGAGGCCGGCGAGGCCGGTTTTCACTTTGCGGGGGTCATGGGTGGGAACACCGCTTTCGGCGGGTCCGAAGTTGTGGTGGTGATGTCCAAAGATCGGGAAAGCCAGGAACCGGGTGATTACCAATACAAGCTTCTGGCCGCCAAAAAGACGTCCACCCTGCAGAAGGAACTAAACGAAGCCGGGGACACAGAGTTCGAATTTGTAGGACTCACGGTCAGTGAAACCCGCTTCGGGGAAACTGAGCTGGTTTCCATTCTGCGCAAGCGTGTGGACCGGTAAGGACAGCCTTGCGGGCTGGGGACTACCAGTTCAATTCAGCTTGCAGAGATACTGCCCGTTCTGGAAATCGCTGAAAAAGTGGTCTCGCAGGGGATGTTCTATGGGGTCTTGCCGTTTATCCGGCTCAAGGTTTCTTTCCGCAACGTAAGTGGTATGCTCTGCCTGGTCAACCAGGACATGGTACCAGGGCTCGTCCTTAGGGGGACAGCTTTTGGCCATTTGCTCATACCATTGCTCTGTGCCCTGAAAAGTTGCATCGACATCGACGATAGCTCCGCGATAATCAAAGAGCCGGTGATGGACGAGCTGACCAATGGAAAACTTACAGGTGCTTTCAGTCATAAGCCGTGAGCCACCATATTAGCATGTCTATCCGATTGCAAACGCCGTTTCCAAGGAAACGAAAACCATGAATCGATGGATCACTCTTACCCTGCTCTTCGCCGCAACGGCTGGCTGCGGGGCGCCCGTTGAACGCTCTGACCTCCTGATTACCAACGCTCGCCTCATCGACGGCAGGGGTGGAATCCAGGAAGGGGCCATGATCGCCATCTCCGGAAACCGTATTGAAGGAATCTTCTCGGAGGGCGAACCCAGAGAAGCCGACCTCACCATTGACGCGGCCGGAAGAACGGTCATGCCCGGGCTCATCGATTCTCACGTTCATATCCTTCTTGGCCGGTCGGTCGTTGACGAAACAACGCTTGCTGAATACAGCGAGAACTCAGCCAGAGAAAATCTGGCTGGTTTTCTCTCTCACGGTGTCACCACCGTCAAATCTGCGGGCGATCCGGAGGATGCCATTCTTGAGCTTCGCCAACTCATCGAAGAGGGAAAGATCGAGGGACCCAGACTGTTGGTCGTCGGTCCGGTCCTCTCGGCTCCGGAAGGCCACCCATCAGTAACGATCTTTGGCGGAAATCCCTGGATGCGCGAACGAATTGTGGCGGAAACGGCACGTGTAGAGGAGGCCAGGCAGACGATCGACCGGCTGGCTGAAAAGGGTGTCGATGGCATCAAGATCGTCTATCAGGGAAGTGACGACGAGGGCCCGGCTTATTTGTATGACGGTCGCATCGGCATCCGTCGACTGCCACTGGAAGTCATGGAGACCATCATCGAAGAGAGCCATCGACACGGCCTTCGGGTCACGGCTCACACTTTCGAAGAAGAGGGAGTGATTGCTGTGGTAGAGGCAGGAATCGACTCTCTGGAGCATGGTGTGGTGGATACGACCCCTGTGAGTGAGCGAGTCATTGAGATACTCCGTGACAGAGGAGTCTTTTACGTTCCCACTTTACAGGTCTACCGAGCTGCCGAGGTGAGAGAGCGAGCCATGGCGAACCTCCAGCAGCTCTCCGAAGCCGGCGTAAGAATTGTGCTGGGAACGGACACCGTGGGCAACACTCCTGCAGGTGCCAACACCATTAGCGAAGCCGAGCGCATGGTGGACAGCGGCATGAGTCCCGCTCAAGTGATCCAGGCAGCCACCCGCAATGCGGCCGAACATTTAGGAAGAGGCGATGAGTTGGGCACATTGGAAACCGGGAAACTGGCCGACCTGATTATCGTCGAGGGTGACCCGCTGGAAAGCATTTCCGTCCTGCGAACTCCCTGGGTGGTCATCAAGGACGGTCAAGTCGTGGTGGATAACCGCCAGTAGAAATCTTGATGTGTCTGAACCGGCTCTCTACTCCGAGTCGGCCTGCTTTTGCTTTGAGATTTGTTTGCCGATGAATTCCGCTGGCTGGAGATCTCCTTTTCCGACCCCGGGACAAATAGACTGAATATTTTCATTCCACCTTTTGGCACTCATGTTTTCCGGCCAAAAGGGCCAGGTTCGACACTGGGTCGGGCGGGCTTCATAGACCGTACACTTCTTTTTAGAAAGGTACATGCACTCGGGACTCCCGGTTTCAATCAAGTGGAAACAACCGTCGGTTCGAGCACAGTACTTTTTTGTGAATTCACGAGTGGTTATCTTGAAAAACTCAGCCAGGTCTTTCCGATCTTTCCGTGTGAGATAGACATAGCCGTATTCACCCCGAGAGGTACAGCAATGGCCCGATTGCTGACATTCAAAGAGGACTCCCTGATTCCACCATGGAGAACACTTGCTTTTACCCATCTCCTGCAGTGTAGCCGGGATTATGCATAAATTCTCTGCTGCAGGGACAAAAGAAGCATTCATGAGAAGGCCCGTGGGCTTTAGCCTGCGGGCCGGTGTCGATCAAGGACAGAGCACAGACACAGAGAGAGCGTCAGTCCTTCTGATTCTTATGGATAGCCGCCAATGAGGTGATCTTGGTTTTGTCCGGATAGAGGACGCCTACGCCTCCGTTAGGAATAGCACGGGTGCTGTACCAGACGTTTCCGTCTCTGCTGACGTCGATCTTGGGCATATCGCTTCGCCGAGGGGTCGGATAGTAGGTGAACTTCTCCGTCTCTGCATTGAAGCTGACCAGGGCACCCCCCATTCCCCCGTCACTGATCCAGATAGTGTCGGTGTGGCGATCCACCTTGACGCTGTAGGGCTCAGCGAATCGGGAGGCCATGTCGAACTCCACTTGCTCACCCGTCTTCAAGTCGATCCTGCCCAGTTTTCCCTGGCTGTAGACACCGTACCAGAGGAGTCCCTTGGAATCGAAGCCCAGACGGCGCGTCTTGCAGGGTGGATCCACCAGGGCCGGGTATTCGGTGAATTTTTCCGTCTCGGGATCGAATACCGCCACTTTGCAGCCATAAAGCTCGGCCAGGGCAGGAGTGTCGTCGGGACCGATATCCAGACCGTAGGGCATGGAATTCTTGGTGGGGACAGGCCAGACCTGGATCTTCTTGGTCTCGCGGTCCCATTTACCCAGCGCGTCACCGTAGATCAGGGTGAACCAGACGTTCTCCTGGGAATCCAGGACCGGTGTGTGTCCGCCCCAGTCTCCCACGGTTCCTCCCGTGTCGTCATAGGGAAAGCGTTCCATCTCTCCCGTTTTCGGGTTCAATCGACCCAGATACGGCCTGCGGAGTTCGGCCCAGTAGACCCACCCCTCCGAATCCACAGTCAGGCCATGGGGGTGGCCTTCCGGATCGGGCAGCTCCCATTCATCAACCTTTCCCGTGCGGGGATCCACCCGACCCACAGCGTGGGGTGGTGTGTCCTCCGTATACCAGACGTTGCCGTCGAAATCGATGTGGACTTCCTGCAGCCACCGGCGGGCGCGAGCATCATCCACCGGGATCAGGTACTCGACATACTGGGCCTTGGAGAGAACTGCCTCATCCAACGGTATTTCATCTTCTATCTTCAGGCGGCGCTTGGGGCTGTCGGGTCCGAAATGGGTACTCAGATACTCGGCCAGCTCCTGGCGCTGGTGGGCGCTTATGGTTCCGGGAGGAATCCGGTTCTCCATCATGAGGCCAATCGTGTCGTCCCACTCCTCGGTACTCCGGTGGAAAAAGGAGATGTAGTTCTGCCCATGGCACTGGATGCAGGTGTCCTCCATCAGGGACTTCACGGGGCTGTCCGGATACAGCTCGTCATAGGAGAGCAATATCGCACCCTCGGCCCGGTCTCCCCCGACAGTTCCCTGGCCCACGGCTTGAGGCTGAGCCTCCCTGAGAGCGAAATCCAGATTCAGCGCTGCTCCGGCCTCGACCTGGATCTCCTGCCGATCGGATTCAAATCCCGGCTTCTCCACCCAGACCTCGTAGCTTCCCGGTAACATGGCTACGGTCTGATACAGGCCGCCCCCTGTGTAGACCAGGTAGATGATGTCCTTATCCAGGTTCCTGGCGTACACTTTAGCGGCTTGAAAGGCCTTGGGTGCAGTCACCTGGCCCGACAACATCCCCGTCCCCGGCACCTGGTTCTGCAGGGTGTCGATCATTCCCGAATCACCGCACCCGAGCAGGCACAGCAGACCTAAAGTGGCAAAAAGAGAAGTCCGTTGGTATAGCATGAGCTCCCTCCCAAGAGTTTATGTCTCGCTATTCTAGTTCCTGAGTCCCAGAAGGGCGAGTCTTTTCTCAGGGCGGCCCCAGGGAGCACCCCGACCTTTCTCCATTGCCATGAGCTCCCTCCAGGCGTAACATCTACCAAAACCAGGCTGGAAGGACGGTATGCTGATTTCAGGAGGTAAGAGTCGTGGCTGAGAAACCGTTTGATGTGGTCATCGTGGGGGCCGGTCAGGCCGGCTGTACCTTGGCCGGCAAGATCGCTGAAAAAGGGGTTCACCCTTCGACAGGTGAGCCGCTGAGAATTGCCGTTTTGGATCAGGGCCCCTATTTCAAAGGAAAGCCCAATCCCGGCTACGGTGTCCCCGAGCGCAGACAGATGTTCACCAACGTCTCCCAGGACTTCGCCGGGCGATACGCTCGATGGACCGGTATGCCTCCCGGGGCCAAGAGAAAGGTTCCTCTCCAGCCAGGCCAGGAGATCTTCCTTCAGAGAGCACCGACGATCTTCGGGGGTGGAACTCTTCACTACATTGCCCGAACGCGGGCTCCTTTCGACATCGACATGCAGGTGTGGGAGGAGGAAACAGGAGCCGACTGGGGCCCGGGAATCCTGAAGCCGTACGGCCAACAAGTCCATCGCGACTTCAATATTCACGTCAGACCCAAATCGACCCTGAGTCGGCTGGATCACCTGGTTCGAGACGCTACCCTCTCTTCGGGATACGAGCTTTCCGATTACCCTATTGCCAAGAAAAACTGTTTATTGTCGGGTTATTGCGATGGGGTCAACATGTGCAAGTACGATGCTCGCCAGGGGAGCTTCACCGCCTATTTGCCTCTGGCCGAACAGCGCGGTGCCGAGATGATTCCCAACGCCAGCGCCCAGAGAATTCTGATCGAAAGGTCCCGGGGCCAGGCAAAAGTGACGGGCCTGGAGTACCTGCAGGATGGGGTCCGGAAGACCCTGACAGTACCTCATGTCATCGTCTCTTGTGGAAACTACGGCACACCTCCTCTGCTTTATCGATCCGGTTATGGGCCCCGCGAACTCACCGACAATCTCATCGTAGAGAATCGAAACGTGGGACGGCACACCGACAATCGGCCGGAATCCTTCGGTCCGGTGGGGATTTTTGATGAGCCGGTCTCTGACGGAACCTTTCGTCATGGAAATGCCTACTACGTCTACTATGATCTGGACTCCAGTCATCGTTACGACCGGCTGGCCATCAGTATGTGGGCCAGGAGAGTACCCTATCCCCATCAGGTCGCCATTGACGCTGCCTCACCCCAGTTCGGTCGTGCTCACAAGGATTACATGCGCGATGTGTGCGATGCCACGAAGATGACCCGGGCACGAGCCAACATCGCAAGGCAATGCATCACCAAACTGGAACTGGTCCGGCCCCGCAACATCCGTGGCTGGATCAACGAGTGGGGAGAGCAGATCTATTCAGGCCACGACCCCAGTATCGTCTCGGCTCTGAAGAAAGGTCGCGAGGTGATCTATGAGCTCTTGAAAAAGATGGGTGCCCGTGAGGTGGTGGGAATGGACCGGCCTGTGCGAGTTCACCACTTGGAGGCCTTCGTCGGCTCCTGTATCGTGGGCACAGATCCAAAACGCTCGGTGGTCAATCCCTACTTTGAGTCCCACGATGTGGAAGGACTTTTTATCTGTGATGGAAGCGTGGTTCCGCGGGCTGCCAGCCAGGGGTACGCCGGCACCGTGGCTGCCTTGTCCCTGTTGGCCTCCTCACGGATCGTGGAGCGTCATTTCAGCAGGGGATAAGAGCACTGAGGGCAAGGATTTTCCCTCCTCAATCTCCCACTAAGACTGACGTCTGCAACCGGACCCGGGAGCCCTCGTCTTTCCGTTCCGTCCAGGAAATATAGAGGTTCTTGTCGTCGGTCACCAGTATGGGATAAAAGGTATTCCAGGTACCGTCAGTAATCTGATAGGTTGGGCTCCACTCCCCTTTCCCAGCGCTGCGGTGGGCGAGGAACACTTGAGACCTCTCTTCTTTTAAACCTTCCCAGGCAACATACACGGTGTCCTCTTTGTCGATAGTGATCTCGGTATGAAGCACTTTGTCCGCGGACTCCTCTGCCAGAAGCTGCCGGGGGGTAAAGCTTTTCCCTCCATCTTCGGAGTAGGTATAGTAGATGCCCGCCTCATCAGGAGTTCGACCACCGCTCCACCAAATCGCATGGATCCGATTCTGGCTATCCACATCGATGGAAATGCCCGCGTGCGGACAACTCGTAGAGCTCCAGCCATCATGGCTGATGACGACCGGATCACTGAAGGTCTGGCCACCATCGGTTGAACGAATCATCAGATGGTCCCGTACGTTATCCGATTCACCCTCTGCAGAGGGACTGCCGTTGTCCCGATAGCTGATCACGATGGTTTCGCCACCATTCAGGAAATTGATGGTCGGTCGGCAACAAGGGCACGCCAAAGTGGAGATGGCGTTGTTCCTGTCGAAGGTCCTGCCCCCATCCTCCGATACGGACATAAACACTTCCTTGGCTTCCAAATCATTCCGTCCGTCCAGCCAGGTCACGTAGATCTTTCCATCGGGTGCCGTTCCAATCGTGTAAAAGTTGGCACGGCTGACCTCCCGCTGGTCGTCGTTGAGAGTCAGTTCCAGGGAAAAGGGTTCCCCGCTGCCGGCATATGCCGACTTTAAAATCCGGTGTTTGTACACATCCGTATGGGCAACCCAGAGGGCCGTTACACTGTCATCGTCTGCCAGGGTGAACTTGCTCTTATGTTCCCCTCCCCGAGGACGGATCGGCTCGTGGTTCATCTGCCGGATCTCACTTAATTGTTGACCCTCCTGGGTCACATGGGCCAGAAAGACATTACCCCCATCCCCATCGAGCTTCTCCTCCACCCAGCTGACAAAGACCTTATTGCTCTTGGAAGTCAGCAGGTAGGGTCCGGCGGGATTGGCCTCAGGGTTTCCCACCAGAATGGATTCCTGAAACGAAAGGGTGGTCGGAAGCGACGAATCATCTCCCCGACTTCGACTACACCCCGACAGAGTAAACGGGATCAGCACCAGGGCCAGCAATGATCTTTGGATGACTGGGTTGACTTTTTTCATGTTGGACCTCCCTGATCTAAGGGGTTAACTCCTGTCATTTATATCTTAAATCTTTTCTTAACCCCTTGTCCTCTGCCAGGCGTCGCCTAATGTTGCGTATCGTCTCCCCCCCGGTTCATGAGGTGATACCAGGCGCCTGGGAATTCGATCCGTAAGGGTCTCGCAAT
>CBDUTA010000171.1:0-7604 GCA_965369785.1 uncultured bacterium | reverse complement strand
CGCTGGGAAGCCAGCTGTTCATTGTCTTTCTTGCGCTGACGGTCAGCATCGGAGCAGCCGGGATTCCTCACGCGGGACTGGTGATGATGGTCATTATTTTACAAGCCGTCCATCTGCCGCTTGAGTACACCTCGCTGATATGGGGCGTGGACAGGATCCTGGACATGGCCCGAACGATGACGAATATCTGGAGCGATTCAACAGGAGCAGCCGTGATTGCCCACTCCGAGAATGAAATCGAGAAATCGGTCCTTTTCTCCCCCTAGCCCGCATTTCTCACACCTACTCGTCACGAAGCGGCGGAAGGGTCGGCTCCCGCATCGTCTCCTCCTCTTTTCGCGACCTCGCCTCGCAATCTCCCTCCGCAAACACTACCGTATTTCTGAAAAGGGAGTACTTAGGGGGAAGAGCCAGTCCTAACGCTCGTTTCTTCTTGACTTTGGGCTATTTTGGACTAGAATAGATTAGATAGGTTCGAATAGGAGTAACTTCTGTGGGGGTGGGGTCATTAGATGCTGCGCGGCAATTTCCCGGCAAAATTGGATGCTCAAGGTCGGATCAAGATTCCGACTGCCCATCGAAAGTATATCTTCGAGCAGTATGGCCCTGAACTTTATATCACCAGTATCACGGGAGAGAACCTTCTGATTTATCCCTTCAGGGAATGGGAGGAAATCGAGGCAAAGCTGTCGATACCTCCGAAGATGCTCCCGGAGAAGGAAAAGTTTTTGCTTCGTGCCAACTACTATGGACAGACCTCTTCTATGGACAAGCAGGGAAGAGTGCTCATTCAAACCCACCTGCGAGAGGCGGCTCAAGTGGATGGTGAGGTAGCGGTGATGGGATATCTGACTTATTTGCAAGTGTGGAACCGGGAGCGGGTCCAGAATCTTCTCGAATCCAATCCTTACACGGACAAGGATGCCACCGCCTTGGCTGAATTGGGTATATAAGTGTCACTAAACGAAACATGATGGGTGCCGCTGTGGACCATATGCCCGTCCTTCTCAGTGAAGTTTCGGAATTCCTGCGAGTGAGCAAAGAAGGAGTTTACGTGGACTGTACCCAGGGATCAGGAGGGCATTCCGAGGAAATTCTTTCCCAACTTGGAGGAACGGGGCAGTTGATCGCTTTGGACCGGGACCAGGAAGCTCTGGACAGGGCCCGAGAGCGTTTGGGATCCCATTCCAATCTTCAAGCTTTCCACCAGAACTTTAAGGAGTTGCCGACCCTTCTTTCTCGAATGGGTGTTGAGGCTGTGGATGGATGTCTACTCGATCTGGGGGTTTCCTCGGATCAGCTGGGTTCGCCCGAGAGAGGTTTTAGCTTTCGACGAGAAGGGCCTATCGACATGCGCATGGACACTCGACAAGAGACAACTGCAGCCCAGTTGCTCAACGAGTATTCCGAAGAGGAGTTGGCAGAGATCTTTTGGCGTTACGGGGAGGAAAAGTCAGCCCGGAGGATCGCTGCAGCAATCGTCGAACATCGAAAATTGTCGAAATTTCGTACCACCACAGATCTGGCTCAAATCGTCGAGAAGGTCAAAGGACGCGGTCCACAGCGTATCCACCCAGCCACTCTGGTGTTTCAGGCCCTGCGTATCGAGGTCAATCAGGAACTGGTTGGACTGGAGGAATTTTTGCAACAGACCATCTCTTTGCTCGCTCCCCAGGGAAGATTAGTGGTTCTTTCCTTTCATAGCCTGGAGGATCGAATCGTCAAGACGGTGTTCCGCAAGGCGGCTGGCAAATGCGTCTGTTTTCTGCCATCCGAGTTTTGCGATTGTCCCCGACTGGAGCAGGTCCGGATTCTAACCAGGAAACCTGTAACGCCTGCCCCTCAGGAAATCGAGAGCAATCCTCGGGCGCGGAGCGCCAAGCTGCGGGCGGTGGAGAAGATAGGACTGAGTGCTGAGGACTGAGGACTGAGTGTTGGCAACAGACAACAGACAGGAAGACTTGAAACTTGGAACTTGGAACCTGGAACGCGCCCGAAGGGCGCTGTGGAGCTGAGCTCATGATTGATTTGCAACACCAGGAATTCAGTAACTACCCGATGGGAGCCGACGATCGGGCCACCTTTTCCGAAATTGCCCGCTGGATCAGCGTGGTTGCACTTCTGGTCTGTCTTATCTTGGCCTACGCCTGGTCTCGCAATGAGATCCTCAACATCCACTACGAGATGGAACGCCTCAGAAAAGAAAGCAATGAATTGGTGGGAATCAACGCTACCCTTCGGGCGGAGCATTCCTCTTTGATCAATCCGGAAAGCGTCTATCGGGAGGCCAGTAAACTGGGGCTGGTCAGCTCGAACCGCGCTGAAGTCAGAATTCTCAATGCCGATATTGCCACGGTCAAACTGACCGGTCAGGTGGTGGCACAATCGACGGTTGAGAAGAAGCTTTTGCATGAATGAAGTCTTTGAATAGATGGAAGAAACACAGAATTGCCGTCCTGTCTCGTCTTCTCGGTCTTTACCTGTTGCTTGGGGTGTGGAGTCTCACTCTTGTCGGTCGTCTCATTTATCTTCAGATTTACAAGAGTGAGGACTATCGGTTAAAGGCCGAACAGCAGCAGATCGGGTATCTCGAGCTCAGTTCCAAGCGGGGTGATATCCTGGACCGTCATCTCGATGAACTGGCCATTAGTGTCAAGATCGATTCTGTTTTTGTCCACCCCAGAGAAGTCATCGAACCTCTCCGCACTGCCAGAGCTCTCGCTCCCCTTCTCGAGAAACAAGAACAGGAACTTTATCAAGTATTCATCAGTGATCGGCTCTTCGTCTATCTGGCCCGAAAAATCCCACCCCGTCAGGCCCAACAAATCCGAAGCCTGAATTTGCCGGGTGTGTATTTTCAAGAAGAGACCGGACGGATATACCCGGGCCGCGATTTGGCCGCACATGTGCTCGGTTTTACGGGTCTCGATAACGAAGGTTTGGCCGGCCTCGAATATCTTTACAATGATTCCATCAAGGGAAGGAACACCCGGGTTCATCTGACTGTCGACGCCAAACGGCACAGCTATGCCAGCGATGCCCGCTGGGGGCAATCGGACGGGAACACCCTGGTTCTGAACATCGACCGGCCGATACAATACGTTGCCCAACAGGTTTTGGAGGACGTCGTTCGTTCCAGCCAGGCGCTGAGCGGAAGTGTAATCGTCATGGACCCACACACGGGTGAGATTTTTGCCATGTCCTCTTACCCTTCTTTCAACCCGAATCTCTACTCCGATGTTGACGGAGAGGTCCGCCGCAACCGTGCTATTTTGGATATCTATGAGCCGGGCTCCACTTTCAAACTGGTTGTTTTTAGTGCAGTTCTCAATGAGGGATTGGCCGATCCCTCCGAGTTTATAGATTGCCAGATGGAAACCTTCAGTATCGCCGGAAAAAAGTACCGTGAGGCCAGTCAAGGTTTTGGACTTCTGAGCTTCAACGAAGTACTGGCCAAATCGAGCAACATAGGAACGATCAAGCTGGGCCTGCGCTTGGGAGAAGAGAAACTTTACCAGTACATAAGGCAGTTCGGTTTTGGCGAGAAAACGGGAGTCGATCTGCCTGGAGAGCAGGTCGGATTGCTCCGTCCTCCTGGTCAATGGTCGAAAATTTCCATCGGGGCTCTCTCGATTGGACAGGAGGTAGGTGTGACTCCGCTTCAGATGTTGAGATCCCTCTCCATAATCGCAAATGGGGGATATCTGGTCACTCCTCGAGTGGTCCGTCGCGTTTTGACACCCACGGGAGACATCTTTTATGAGCCTCAGCCTGGTAGAAAACGAATTGTCATGCTTGAAACCACTCTTCAGATGAAAAAGGCTCTTTCCCTGGCTGTAACGGAGGGAACGGGGGTTGATGCTCAACTCAACGGATACTCCTCCGGAGGAAAGACGGGGACCGCTCAAAAATTCATCGACGGAGAATATTCCAAAACCAAGTATATTGCTTCTTATGTTGGATTTGCACCTCTGGACGATCCGGTTGTGGCCGCCATCGTTGTCATCAACGAACCTCAAGGGGAGTACTATGGAGGCCATGTGGCAGCACCTGCCTTCAAGCAGATTGTGGAACAGTCTTTGATTCACCTTCGGGTTCCTCGAGATCAATCTCTTGGAATGGAGGAGGTGCCCCAACAGACGGCGTCCAGGGAACTTGTGGTCGCGCAAGGTGTCGCAGTAAAGGAGGATCAGCTTCCGCTGGAACAGCTGGCGGAAACGGTATTGACACTCATTCAGGAAGAACCTGCAAATCAAAAGCCGAGAAACACAATCACCGTTGAAACGAAGTCCTTTTTGATGCCCGACTTTTCGGGATTGAGCTTAAGAGAAGTTGTCCAGCGGTGTACGAGTCTCGGCCTGCGCTTAAAGGTTTCCGGCAGCGGGGTAGCGATCGGTCAGAACCCGCCGGCACGGAGTAGAGTTTCGAAAGGTAGGGTCTGTGAAGTCTTTTTCTCCAGTAACGGCAAAGATGCGTCTTCGAGAGTTGCTCTCTTTTCAGACGGTTCTGTCGGTACGAGAGCCCCGTAAGAAAATGAACCCCGAGATTCGGTCACTCGATTACGATTCTCGCCGGGTAAAAGACGGTTCACTTTTCTTTGCCATTGAGGGAGCCCAGACAGACGGACACCTCTATATTGGTGAGGCTCTTGAAAAGGGTGCCGTGGCGGTTGCCTCGCAACAGGAATCACCGCCCGGCCTAACGGTGCCTTGGATTCAAGTGGAAGCGGTCAGGCCTTTTATGGCCTCGCTGGCGGATCACTTCTATCAACAGCCCTCCCGCCAACTCCAACTCGTGGGGATTACCGGAACCAATGGAAAGACAACGACCACCTTTTTGATTCACTCTATTCTTGACCGTCAGGGTCCAGCGCTGCTCATGGGGACGATTAAGACTCAAGTGGGGAAATGGCAGGGGGAATCAGAGCGAACCACTCCCGAAGCAGTGGATATTCAGGAGATCCTGGCTCAGGCTGTGCAATCCGGATGTCGTACGGGGGTCCTGGAGGTTTCCTCCCACGCCCTTTTCTTTCATCGAGTTGATCAATGCTCCTTCCCAGTGGCTGTCTTTACCAACTTGAGCCAGGACCACCTCGACTTTCACGGCAGTCTGGAAGAGTACTTCCAAGTGAAGTGCCGGCTTTTCCAACCCGATTACAACCCTGGCCTCAAATATGCTGTGTTGAACGCGGATGATCCCAGGGTAGCCCGTATCCAGTTCCTGCCCGAAATTGAGTCGGTCACATTCGGATTTTCTAAAAATAGCGACGTCTATCCGGTGGCCCACAAAATTTCCGTTGAGGGCATCGAAGCGGAGCTCCAGTTCTTCAATCGGCGACTCTCCTTGTTCAGCCCCTTGTCAGGCCAACACAACCTGTACAACGTCATGGCTGCTGCAACGGCGGCTAGTCTTTTAGGAGTCTCTGATGAGCAAATCTGCCAGGGCATCGCACGATTGGACCGGGTCCCAGGACGCTTTGAAAAGGTGGAGATAGACCGGCCTTTCACCGTGATAGTGGATTACGCACACACGCCAAATGCCCTGGAAAACGTGTTGATGCTTTGCCGTCAACTCACCCAGAGACGCATTCTCTGCGTTTTTGGTTGCGGGGGAGATCGGGATCGAACCAAGCGTTCCACAATGGGAACCCTGGCGGTGAGCCTCTCCGATTGGGCCATCGTTACCACGGATAATCCTCGAAATGAAGATCCCGAGAAGATTCTGTCGGAAATTCGAGATGGAATAGCGGCTGATTCAAGCAACTACGAAATCATCGTGGACCGTCGTGAAGCGATCACCAGGGCGTTGCAAATAGCTCAAGAGGGAGATCTTGTCCTGGTGGCTGGAAGGGGACATGAGACCTATCAGGAAGTTGAAGGCCGAAAGATCCCCTTCGACGATCGAGAAGTGGTTAGGAGTCTCGTTCCATGAATACGATGATGTTTGTGGCGAGCGCGACGGCGTCGAGGCGCGCGCAGCGACGCCGAGGCGATGTTAAGGAGCTCCTGTGATCGAACTCTCTGTTGCTGAAGTCGTTGATGCCATCAAAGCCTGCCCAAAGGGAAACGGTGCTTCTCATGTCCGAACTCCCTTTCCTTCGGTCTCCATTGACAGTCGCACCATTCGAGCCGGGGAATGCTTTATCGCCGTTACGGGAGAGCAGTTTGACGGGCATACCTTTGTGGAGGAGGCTCTCAAGAAAGGTGCTTCAACCATTATTTATTCTGAGAGCTCGGTCGATTTCTCTCATTGGAAGGATCGAATCTTTCTTCAGGTAGAGGATCCTGAAGTTGCTCTTCAAGCCCTGGCCCGCCATGTTCGCAAGAGGTGGGGAAAACCCCTACTTGCCATTTCCGGAAGCATAGGGAAAACCACGACCCGGGAATTTATCGCCACTCTCTTAAGCCAGAGATTCAAGGTCGTTCAATCCCCCGGCAATCTCAATAACCACATCGGTGTTCCTCTCTCTCTTTTACAGTTGATGGAAGAACACCAGTTGGCACTGTTGGAACTGGGAATGAATCACGCGGGAGAGATCCGCGCCCTGACTAAAATCTGCAATCCCGACTCGGCTTTACTGACCAATGTGGCCGCCGTGCATTTGGAGTTTTTTTCTGACCTGGGTGCAATCGCTTCCGCAAAGGGAGAGATTTTGGAGGGGCTGCCCCAGGAGGGCAAGTTCTTTTTTAACGCCGACGATTTCTGGCTTGCTCGTCTGGCTTCTCATTTCAGTGGCGAAAAAGTTTCCTTCGGCTTGGAGAATGAAGCTGGAGTTCGGGTTTCCAACTACCGATTGGAGGGCCTTAGGAAAATGAGCTTTGCCATCGTCGCCCATGGGGAGAGTTTCACCGCCGCGGTTCCTTTTGTGGGGAAGCACTTCCTCTATAACATTGCAGCAGCAGTCGCGGTGGCTGTGAGTTTTGGCCTCACCCGAGAGGAGATTTGTGAGGGCATCCTAAAATTGGAGGTGCCCCCCATGCGTGGACAGGTTCGTCAAGTGGAAAGGGAAGAGGGAGATCCCATCACTCTCTGGGACGATTCTTACAATTCCAATCCTCAGGCCCTCCATGTGGTGTTGGAAACGGTGGGCCAATTAAGGGGCTTTCCTCGTAAAATCCTGGCATTGGGAGAGATGATGGAGCTGGGTTCAAGTAGCTCCGAGCTTCATCGACAAGCAGGCCAGCAGGTTGCCCAGTGTAAGGCGGATTTGCTGGTGACGGTGGGGAAAGACGGCCTTTACATCGGCCAGGGAGCGAAAGAAAAAGGCTTTCCCCTTGAGAAGATCACCCACTTTGAGGATTCCCAGGAAGCGGCCGAGTTTTTGGTCAAGGAACTGAGTCCCGGAGAATTTCTTCTGGTCAAAGGCTCTCGGGGAACACGCATGGATCGAATCGTCCAGGAAATTGAGGGGAGGAAGGGACATTGATTTACCACATTCTGTATCCCTATATCGACGAGTTTTCCATCCTCAATGTGGTGCGCTATCTCACTTTCCGTACGGCCTATGCCTCCTTAACAGCTCTGATGCTCAGTCTTCTGTTGGGTCCGTGGGTGATTGCCCGGCTGCGCCGATTTCAGATTGGGCAATACATTCAAGCGGAGGT
>CBDUTA010000170.1:0-7628 GCA_965369785.1 uncultured bacterium | reverse complement strand
TGCCTGTTAAAGAAGCCCTGGAGATCTGCCGCCAGATTGCCGAAGGGGTGGAAGCAGCTCATGAGAAAGGCGTCATCCACCGTGACCTGAAACCTGCCAATGTGAAGGTCACCCCAGAGGGCAAGGTCAAGATCCTGGACTTTGGGTTGGCTAAGGCGTTTGAGGCGGAGACTCCTGTCACGGACATTTCCCAATCACCTACCCTGACTGAGGAAATGACCAGGGCGGGGGTGATTCTAGGGACTGCGGCGTATATGAGTCCTGAACAGGCACGGGGCAAGCCTGTTGATAAGAGGGCTGATATTTTTGCGTTTGGGGCTGTCCTGTACGAGCTATTGACGGGGAAACGGGCGTTTGAGGGAGAGACGATCACTGAAACCATCGCTAAGGTTTTGGAAAGTGAGCCGAAGTGGGAGCTGCTTCCAGAGAACACACCTTGGACCATTCGTAGTCTACTTCGCCGATGTCTCACTAAAGATCCTCATGATCGCCTTGATGGGATAGCAAATGTCCGAGTTGAGATAAAGCTGGCACTTGAGGAGCCTGCAACGGCATCGCCGACTGGTGTGGGCAGTTCGGTTCAGCCTGTACTTTGGAAGAGGGCCATTCCCTGGAGTCTTGCAGGGATGATGGCACTCATCATCGGCCTCATGCTCTGGAATCCGAGACCCACAACCTCAACGCCACCACCCGTCGTCCGCTCTGTGGTGGCCCTGCCAACCGACGTACGAATTGCAGACCTGAATGAGGGCGCCCTGGCCCTCTCCCCGGACGGTATCCATCTCGCATATACTGCTTCCCGTGGGGGCGCCACCCAGCTTTACCTGCGTACCATGAATCAGCTGGAAGCACGACCCATCCCCGGCACCGAAAGTGCGAGTTACCCATTTTTCTCCCCAGACGGGCAATGGCTAGGGTTCTTTGCTGACTCCAAATTGAAAAAGATCGCGCTGAGCGGTGGTGCTCCTGTGATTGTGACCGATATTCCGAGTCCTTTGGCCGCAGCAAGCTGGGGCACCGATGATACCATCGTGGTAAGAGCACACACGAATTCGCCACTTTTTCAGGTGTCGGCTAGCGGTGATACCCTGGAGGCCCTGACCACCCTCGACCCCAATAATTCCGAAAGTGACCACGTTTCGCCCCAAGTCCTGCCGGATGGCAAGACAGTGCTCTTCACTGTCCGGTCGGTGGGCAATTCACAGATCGTGGTGCAGTCCCTGGAGACACAGGAGAGACGGGTGGTGCTGGAACGAGCTTATGGTGCGCGTTATGTTCCGAGCGGTCACTTGGTTTATCCCCAGTCAGGAACGCTCATTGCCGTGGCTTTTGATCTGGAGCAGCTGGAGGTGACAGGCTCTCCCATCCCCATCCTTGAGGGCGTCGGGGAGTCAGGGGGTCCTTCTTGGTTCGCGCATTTCGCGTTTTCTGATACGGGAACGCTTGTATACGTCCCGACTGGCAGTGACCCACGTGAGGGACGCATCCTGGTCTGGGTGGATCGAAAAGGTGCTGAACAGCCACTGGCAGCACCATCGCGGGCGTATAGTAACCCCCGGCTCTCACCAGATGGCCAACGGCTGGCTGTTACCTTCGCAGATGCCGTCTGGACTTATGACATCCAGAGCGATACGTTGACGCGGCTGACGTTTGAGGGAAACGGAGCCTTTCCTCTCTGGACACCCGATGGGAAGCGGATCACTTTTATTTCGACCAGGCTTGGACCCCAAGATCTGTTCTGGAAGCCGGCCGATGGCACGGGTGCTGCAGAGCAACTTTTAGTGGATGCACTCTCCAAGACTCCTCATTCTTGGTCGCCCGACGGTAAGTTCCTGGCCTACACAGAGCTCAACCCGACCTCGGCTGGAAATATTTGGGTGCTTCCCATCGATGGTGAGCCTGAGCCTTTTCTGCAAGAACCCTATGTCGAAAGCGGTGCGGTGTTCTCGCCCGATGGTCACTGGATAGCCTATCGGTCCAACGAATCCGGCCGGCACGAGATCTACGTGCAGCCTTTTCCTAAAACTGGTGCCAAGTGGCAGATTTCTTCCGATGGAGGTGGGGAGGCGGCGTGGGTGCAGACCCGCACAGGTCAGGAGATCTTCTATCGCAATGGAAATAAGATGATGTCAGTTGGTGTTACCACAGAACCGGCCTTCACCTCAGGGAAACCCAAGCTGCTTTTCGAGGGTGAGTACGCGGGCTTTGGTTTCCGTGCAGTGTATGACGTCACAGCGGATGGCGAGAGATTCCTAATGATCAAAAACAGTGAACAGCAGGTGACCCGAATCAACATCGTCCTCAACTGGTTTGACGAACTCAAACGCCTGGTGCCAACCAACTAAGCCATGATCGGCCAAACCATCTCCCATTACAAGATCACAGAAAAACTCGGCGGCGGTGGGATGGGTGTGGTCTACAAGGCGGAGGACACCCGGCTGGGCCGCAATGTGGCCTTGAAGTTCCTGCCTGAGAAATACGCCGAGAACAAACAGGCACTGGAGCGGTTCCAGCGAGAGCGCCGGTGCAAAGCCATCACCCCAAGACTGGCAGCCAGTGAGTAACCTGGAGAAACAATGAATTGGATTATCGCAGTGGTTATGAGTCTTGTCGTAGGCTTCATCATGACTGACAAATCCGCTGACTCAGTAATTGTCGTGGGCGCAACAGTAGGTGGAGCAATCGTGCCTTTCGTGCTCGGAGTTATGGGTGCTCTAGTTGTGAAGTGGTCATATAGACTCTTCAGAAGACCGTTTTCCCGTGCCCAATTCTTTAGCGTTTATTGGACGACATGGGTGTTGGCGGTCCTGGCGCTGCTGGTGGGATGGAGGTCTATACCGGGCCTGGCAACGGTTTCCAGCCCTCCCCTGATGGAATCAGAATCGCCAGTTACAGCCGCACCCAACGATTTATTTTCAGAGGATACCCTTGCCGCCAGAATTGAGAGAGCGGAGCAGGGAGAGGTTAATACTGCATACCATTAGTTCAACCTGCGGCGGCGGATGAACCTTGAAAAGCAAACATTTAATCTTAATATTCTTACTCTTAACGTTATCCGCTTGCAGTAAACCTATCCCCGAATCGAGGTTACATTATGTTGGGAAATGGCAAAGCAAAGAGATGAGCTTACTCATATTAGAGGATGGCAGAGTTGCATATGAAAGAGTCACAGGGCGTTCAACCGTATCCATTGATGCCCCATTAAAGGAGTTCGTCAAAGATGATTTTGTAGTAGGTGTGTGGTTCCTTACAACAACATTTGATGTTTCAGAACCACCCGAAGAAGTTGACGGGAAATGGAGAATGGTTGTAGATGGTGTTCGACTAACTAAGGTAGAAGAATACTAAACCCTCGATATAACAAGACTAAGGTGTTAGTGCACTGAATGAGCAGCCGGTGAGGGGACTGGAGCGCTAGCCTGTCTTGGTTAGGTTTCTTCACGGAGACATACCATGAGCACTTCATCATGGAGCACACCGTCCACGAGCAAGAAATCCTCCTCAACACCGAACGTCTTGAAGCCCATCCTTTCGTATAACGCAATAGCCGCCACAGATTCGACTTGTTGACGCCGAGATTCACCTGTCGCACTCCTAACGTTGAGAAGGCATAGTCTAGCGCTTGAGACATAAGCTCCCGGCCAATACCCAACTTGCGGGAAATTGGAGCAATATAGACACCCCAGATGAACGCCTTGTGCGCAAGTTTGTTGTGTTCTTCACGCCGAACTCTGCCGGAGCAAAATTTGTGACCTCGGCCTTTGCATTGGAGTGAACTGTCGAAACTCCTAACGCCTAGGCAAATCTTCTGTAAACCGCAACTTTTCCTATTTCTCTATAAAGTTTGGCAGGTCAAATGCCGATATGCCCAACAGGGAGAGTGAGATTGCAGTGACTCCTGCTCCATCACGAGGAGAAATGGCATAAATTCGTCGTGGTGGTTTCCCAAAAAAGGTACAAATCGAGGTGCCCTGATTTCGAGTCGGGGTGTTGTAGCTTTTCTGAAAACCTATCCGATGAGAGACACGATTCGACTGGAACATTTGAACGAACGTGGCTGGATTAAGAAAGAAGCATCGAACCGACCACTTTATCGTCTTGAATATACCAACACCAGGTTTCAGTTCATGGCGAAACCTAGCAAATTCACAAGGAAATAGAGATCGGAGCCTCAATGAACCTATGGAAAGGAAAGCATGGATGATCCACTACTAATTGCAATGGAGAAAGATCTTCCCACGCTTCCCCAGGTGGCACTGCAGGTCATGCAGTTGGTAGAAGATCCTGACACAAGTGCCCGGGATCTGGAAAGATTAATCTCCCGCGATCAGGCCATCACAAGCAGAGTTCTGAGGCTGGCCAACTCGGCCTTTTACGCTGTCAGCGGAACCGTTTCCACTTTGTTAAACGCCATAATGATATTGGGATTTCGCAATGTCCATGTAATGGTCGTATGGGCGGCCCAAGAGTCGCTACACCGCCAGAATAACCCGCAGGAGAGTTTAATGTGGGACCACTCGCTGGCGGTTTCAGTGGCGGCCAGAATCGTCGCCGGAGAGTGCGGTTATCCCAAGCTCGAAGAGGCAACCACCGGGGCCTTGATCCACGACATCGGAAGGGTCATCATGAACCAACACTTGGGCGAGAGATATGAAAAAGTCATTGATCTGGTTGAGAACGAGGGCATGACCTTTGTCGAGGCCGAGCAGGATGCCTTTGGCTTTACCCACGCGGATGTCGGTGGAATGGCAGTCCACAAATGGAACTTCTCGCCTTCTCTGGAAGAGGCCGTCTTTCTTCACCACAATCCAAAAAGCGCCCAGGCCGACCCAGAGCTTTGCGCCATTGTCAGCCTGGCCAACCATATTTGTGTCAAGCTAGAGATCGGACTTGAACGGATTCCGCATCTGGAGTTGTCTCAAACAGACTCCGTCGAACTACTCAATTTAAGGGAAAAGCAGGTCTCACGTCTCCTGGAGACAGTGGTCTCCGCCCTGGCCCGGATTCCCTCTCTGAGAGAATACGTGAATCCTCCTGATGGCTCTGAGCAAGATTCCTAACCCAAGGTGCAGTTGCTGAAACTCCGATAGGAATAGTGCGGCGGCTATGTCAAGAAAAGCGGTGAAAGGACAGGTCAGGCTTGGGCACAGATGGCCAATGCAGGACCATTGGGATGATCAGGGTGCTCGAAATCAATTTGTATATCGTTAAATCCAAACTGCCTCAACGCTTTTAAGATGCTCTCTCGTGTCAACCATTTACTGACTGGTTTGGAACCACCGCAGAAACCTGACCAATCTAAAGCTTCTTTATACGATTGTGTGGAGTACTCATAAGAAACTCCCTCGTACTCAAAGGAGCGAACAGGACTGAATTTATGGCTCAGTTCCTCTCTGTTTAAAAGACACTCCGGGTCGTAATAATGAGTCCACATTAATAATTTATCGGTAGCTCTCGATATTAATTTCAACAGCCTGATGGGTTCTTCCATGTGATACAAAACACCGCTGGCAAAAACCATGTCATATCTTGATTTATTGTTTTCAAGAAAGGACATAAAATCACCCAACTTAAACTCTACTCGATCCAGTTTTAATATTTCTTTGATACACAGGCATTTTAAAAACGCTCGTGTATTTGCTTCAACAGAAATCACCTTTTTCGCATTTTTGCTCTGCAACATATAGGAATGTCCACCTTCTAGAGGACCTAGTTCCAGTATTTTCCAATCAGAGAAGTTGCCCAGGGTTTGTTCTGCCCATTCAACCAGACCATGTTCGAACAATCTGGCCGTTCCTGGTTCCGTAACCAACCCCAGGTGATCAGGAAGTCGAGAGGACCACTGCCCCTTGAAGATATCCAGCACATTTTGACTGCTTGGTTCTGTCAGCACATATGCGTCTAGAATTTCCATTGTCTGCAGGTGTTTTTCCCAGCTAAAATACCCATGATACGTCCAGCACATTGCCAAGTCCAGGGCGGCGGGTTCCAGCGACGGGCCCCGATACCAAGCGCACCAACCCTTGGTCCGATCTTAGACTTCTTGGGTGTCGTCTCTTCATCGTCCCGCCAGGACCCTCTTTTTCACTACAGGGATCAGCAAGAAGACAGTAGAGTACTATAATATTAGTGGTGCGCTTGGTGACCATCGAGTAAGACCGTGGGCGTCTTTTCAGCCGCGACACCGGCACAGCACAGAATGGACAGCAGGAATGGAAAAGACGAATTCGGTTTCACTCGACGAAATAGATTACCAGGCTTTCACCAGAGAAATTGAGGCGCTTCGCCAGGACGTCTTTCAGTCGCTCTGCTACCAAGATTTCCTTCATCTGATCAAAATGGAGCGGATCGGAAAGCTGTGCAGCCTGCTCGGCTTTGCCACCGCCTGGATGATTCCCAATCCGATCAGTGCCTGTCTCATCTCGCAGGGGATACTCACTCGCTGGCTCCTCATGCATCACATCAGTCACGGCGGCTACGACAGGGTGCCCGGCGTGCCACCGCGATATACGAGCAACACTTTTGCCCAGGGTTGGCGGCGCTTCATCGATTGGTTCGACTGGATGCTGCCCGAGGCCTGGGCTTGTGAACACAACTTCCTGCATCACTACCATACCGGCGAAGATAAGGATCCGGATCTAGCCGAACGACACGCAGAAATACTGCGCAACTGGCGATGCCCCCGCACCCTGAAATACCTGGTTCTATTTCTGACTGGTATCACCTGGAAGTTCAGCTACTATGCGCCGAGCACGCTCAACGCCCTCGAATCGCAAAAGAAGCGAAGCCCGCACTCCAGACAGGTCACTCCTATCGGTTTCTCCAATTTTTTCGACCTCCGGAATCAGCTGGTTCGCAAACTTTGGCTCACCTGCTACCTGCCCTTTTTCATGCTCCATTTTGTGGTCATACCGCTTCTCTTTCTCCCGCTGGGGAAAACCGCGGTGTTGTTCGTGCTCATCAATAGAGTGCTGGCCGAGTTGATCACGAACTTCCACTCCTACATGATCATCGGTCCCAATCACACCGGTTCCGACCTGTTCCGCTTCGACGACCACTACAAAAACAAACAGGAGTTTTACGTGAGTCAGGTACTGGGATCGGTGAACTACAAGACCGGAAGCGACTGGATCGACTATCCCCAGATGTGGCTCAATTACCAGATTGAGCACCATCTGATTCCCAACCTGCCCATGACGAAGTACCCGGAGATCCAGCCTAAAGTTCAAGCGCTGTGCAAAAAGTACAACCTTCCTTATCTTCAGGAGAGTATGTTTACGAGGTTCAGGAAATTCCTCCAGGTCTGTGCCGGTGATGACACCATGGTACGGCTTCATTCCCAAAGCGGCAGAGCCTACAGGCCAGTGAAATCCAGCCCCGGGTAAAGATCTCCAGCCGAAATGACAGGGGAAAACCAGGGAGGATGATGCATGAGTGCTGGTCCTGAAGTGGGAGAGGGTCGAGCCGGTGGTTCACCACGAGCGGTTAGGATTGCAAAGACTCCGGAATGTGAGAGGCACCTCAGGTGCCGAACAGCCACAAAAGAGCCCCGGTTTCTCGGATTCGGCACCTGAGGTGCCTCCCACATTCCTGCGCTTGAAACACGAAGTCACGAACGCACGAACAGG
>CBDUTA010000169.1:0-7664 GCA_965369785.1 uncultured bacterium | reverse complement strand
GCAAAGATGTTCTTCGAGATCTCATCGAAGAGTACTGTTTAGCTCCCCTCAGGCGCATTTATGCCGAATCCTACCGAGAGCTCTAAACGGATCTGAAGCTGACTCCCTAATTTGACTCCAACCCCTGCTCTCGTTCATCATGGATTTCTCATGAAGCGAGCTATGAGTAAGAAAAAAGTGGCTTTCCTGGGTCTAGGCAAGATGGGAGAAATCCTCCTTCAGGCACTCCTCAAGAAGAATCTCCTCTCGCCTAAAAAAACGGTGGCCACGGTACGCCATCCGGAAAGAGCCAAAAAATTAAGCCAGGAACTGGGAATTTCCGTGACCACGGACAATCGCCAGGCTGCCCACCAATCCGACCTTGTACTGCTGTGTGTCAAGCCTCAGACGGTCCGGGAGGTCACCGAGGAGATCGCATCCGAAATGACCTCCAAAAAGCAACTGATCTCCATAGCAGCTTCGGTGCCCACCCGTTACATTGAAGAGATTCTGGATTCAGAAGTGCCCGTGGTGCGTGCCATGCCCAATACACCCTGCGTCATTGGCTGTGGGATGACGGGGCTTTGCAAGGGCAAGTTTGCCGATGAATCGCATCTGGACACTGCCAAGGCTTTATTTGACTCGGTGGGACTGACCGTTACCGTGGATGAGAAAAGGATGGATGCGGTGACCGGTCTCTCGGCCAGTGGGCCTGCCTTCATCTATATCATCCTTGAATCCTTGGCTGAGGGGGGAGTAAAAGTCGGTCTTCCCCGAGACGTGGCCACTCTCCTGGCTGCACAAACCGTACAGGGATCGGCTCGCATGATCCTGGAGACGGGCCAGCACCCGGCACTCTTGAAGGATGCCGTCACCACACCGGCCGGTTGTACCGTGGACGGGATTATGGAACTGGAAGAGGGAAAGCTGCGCGTCACCCTGATTAAAGCCGTGGTGAAAGCCACCGAGCGGGCCAAGGAACTCCTGGTGGCTGAGTAAGTTTACTCAGCCTTTTGGATCTCATTTTAGTCTTTCCAACCCGGTCCTCGAAGAACCCTCCCCGGGGTGGCTCCCGTGTGCTCTCCTTGCTCCAACACCTGCTGGCCATTGACAAAAACGTGGATCACTCCTGTGGAATACTGATGGGGGTTGTCATAGCTGGCATGGTCCTGAACTTTCTGAGGATCAAAGATCACCACGTCAGCGAAAGATCCCGGCTCGAGCGAACCGCGGCCTTCCAATTTGAGGTTTGAGGCGGGAAGGGAAGTCATGCGGCGGATCGCTTCCTCAAGCAGGATGATGCCTTCTTCGCGCACGTATTTGCCCAGAAGGCGAGCAAAGTTCCCATAGGTCCGTGGATGAGGATTGGATCCTAAGAAAACCCCCTGGTTGGCGATAGATCCGGCGTCTGAAGCGAAGCTTACCCAGGGGAGTGCGATCTTCTTCTCAACGTTTTCCTCAGACATCAAAAAATAGACGGTGCCCACCCGGCTGTCGTCTTCGATGACCAGATCCATGGCGGTGTCCTCCGCAGACTTTCCGCGCATTTGGGCGACTTCAGCCAGAGTTTTTCCCGTTAAGGGCTTCAGGGAATCGTTCTTGAATTCGACCAGGAGCAGTTTATCAGCGGACCCGGCAGCCAGATACAGATTCTCCCAATCGGCACCCGGAGCAGCCATCTCCCGCCTGACACGCCGTCGCACGGCGGGGTCCTTCAAGCGGGTGACCCAGGCTTGGTGTCCGCCTTCCTGCACCCACAGGGGCATGGCCGCATCCAGGCCCGTTTTTCCAGCCGTGTAGTTGTACATGTCGGCCGTAATCTGCAGGCCTTCGGCTTGGGCCGCCTCCACTTTCTCGATGACCTCTTGCAGCTTGGACCAGTTCGTCTTGCCTGCCGCCTTGAGGTGGTAGATTTCCGCATGGATGCCGGCATCGCGGGCAATCGTGATCAGTTCATCCACGGCTTCCAGAAGACGGTCGCCTTCGCTTCGAAGGTGAGAGATATACATCCCGCCATATTCGGCGGCAACCTTGGCCAGTTCGGTCAGTTCCTCGGTGCTGGCGAAAGAGGCAGGGGCATAAATCAGGGCTGATCCTACTCCCAGTGCTCCTTGTTCCATGGCCTCACGCACCAGGAAACGCATCTGTTCCAGCTCTTGGGATGAGGGGGGGCGGTCGTCATAGCCAACGACATGTTCCCTGACGGTGGTGGCTCCCACAAACGAAGCGACGTTGGGTGAGATTCCCTTGTCTTCCAGATGTTGGAGATATTCGGAAAGGGTGGTCCAGGGGATGTCGAATTGGAGGTCTCCCTGCTTTCTCAGCATCTCTTCCTTCATGGATTCGTTGAGTGGGCCCATGGAAGAACCTTCACCGAAGACCTCCAGGGTGACTCCCTGACGGATGCCGCTTTGGGATCGGCCGTCCTCGATCAGATCCTCTGTAGCCCAGCTCAGCATGTTGATGAAGCCGGGAGCAACGGCAAGACCCTCTGCCTCTATTTCGGTTCGGCCCCGGGCATCACCCAGTGATCCCATCGCAGCAATGGTGTTGCCCTGAATGGCCAGATCGCCCTGAAAGGGTGCCGAGCCGCTCCCGTCATAAAGGGTTCCATTACGAATGACGATATCGTACTCTTGAGGGGTAGAGCAGGCGGACACGAATGCCAGAGAGACTGAACAGATTAAAAAACGGAACATATCCTTACTCCTTCGCTAGCCGGGACTATGCATAAATTGTCTACTGCAGTGCTGCAATCATCCAGCGTGCGCTGCGCACCGACTGCGTTGTGCTTCCTAGAGCTCCTCGGCGTACTGCAAGAGTACGCCTGCGGGGCTCTTCATCGCAAGCCTTGTCATCGCTGCGCCTGCAGCACTTCGTCACGAAAATTTATTTATAATCCCGGCTATAATTTTTGCAACCTTGAGGCCATTTGCTCTATCTAGGTCTGTAGATCTACTATGTTAATAGACGATATGTTGCGGAAGTCAATTTTTGTTTCACTCTTTCTGCTTCCTTTCCTGGCGAGCGGGCTCACCTTTGCTCAGGAAGAAAAGGGAGTTCCGGAGACCCCGAACAATTTACGGGTTTTTACGAGCTATGACGGTGCCACTGCCGTCGCCGAGCTGCTCTGGCAGGATCATTCCGATGATGAAGTGGGTTTTGAGGTTCTTCGCTCCGACAACGGCAAGGAGTTCCGAGTGGTTGCGGTAGTGGGAGCGGATTCCGCCCATTACAACGACAAAGTCGGGAAGTACATTACCGGAGGATTCTCCTATAAAATCCGAGCCTTTAACAAGGCGGGGAGAAGCGAGGACTCCAATGTCGTCTCGATTTGGTTGTAGGTCGTAGGTCGTAGATTGTTCGGATTCGGCACCTGAGGTGCCTCCCACATTCCGGAGAGTTCCTTTGTTTATCCTTTCAAACAGATCAACTGGAGAGGAACTCCAGAATGGGCTCTATCGGTTGAAGGCTTTCAACCGTGGCGTCGGGTTTGTAGGATTTCAGATCGTCCAGTGAGTAGTTGCCGCTGGCTACGGCAAGGGTCTGAGCTCCCGCTTCCTTTCCGTGGACAATGTCTCGGGGCGTGTCTCCGACGACAAAGCTCTTCTCAGGATGGGAATGGCCGTTTTTTTGCCGGCCGCGTTCGATGGCGATTCGAATGAGATCCGTCCTGTCTTCAGCATCGGAACCGAAACCGCCGAAGGAGAAGAAGGATTCAAGGCCTCCACGCTCCAGCTTGAGTCGAGCTCCGTCCTCGATATTGCCTGTGGCCAAACCCAGCAAGAAGTCTTCCTTGCGGTCCAGGGTGCGGACCAGCTCGTGGGCACCGGGCAGGACCTGGAAATCACCACCCTCCGTTAGCTCTTCTCTCAAGTAAGAAAGATAAAGGGAAAACAAGGAAGAAACCTTTTCATCGGTGAACCGATCTTCCTGTCCGTGATAGGAAAGGATTTCACGCACAATTCGGGGGTCGGTCTTCCCGTCGTAGCGGACTCCATCGTTACCCGCTGGAAGAGCGTAGACTTTGAGCAGGGCACTTCTGAGAGCTCGGCCTCCCGCTCCTCCTCTCACCAGGGTCCCGTCAATATCGAAAAGCACCAGACGCATGGGTTTGATTATATCTATTTTTTCACTGCCGGGCCCCAGACAAGATCCCCCACGATAGCCGCATCCAGGCGCATCTTTGCGAAGTTTTCGATCAGCTGTTGGGGCGACTCCACAATGGGCTCGCCTTCGGAGTTGAGTGAAGTGTTAATCAGGAAAGGCAGGCTCGTTTTCTCCCGAAAACTGAGCAACAATTTGTGTAAGAGAGGATTTTCCGGACCCACCGTTTGGTAGCGGCAGTAGTTGTTCAAGAGAACCGTTTCGAACTCACGGCGGTACTTCCCTCGGATCAGCCCCATAAAAGACATGAAAGGCGAGTGGTGGGCATCGTGAAAATATTTCCCCGCGCTCTCCTCGAGGATGGAGATGCCGAAGGGCTTGAGATAATCTCGCTGCTTGATTTTTTGTGGATCCAGAGTTTGAGGATTCATCAGGATGCAGCGGTTTCCCAGACTACGGGGGCCAAACTCCATCCGTCCTTGAAACCAACCCAGGCTGTTTCCCGCCACCAGCAGGTCCACTGCCTCAGACAGCGGATCGGACACTTTCTTGAAGCTCACCTTCTGGTCTTTAAGTACTCGAGCCACCTGGGCCGAGGAATATTCCGAGCCCCAAAAAGCATGGGTCATTTCCGCGCGGGGAGCTGCCTCACCTAAAAAGGCCAGTGCCGAACCCAAACACAAGCCGCTGTTGCCCGGCGCGGGAGGGATATAGACCTCCTCGATGGCTGTTTCAGCAGAGATTCGGCCATTGAGAAGGGAGTTGTAAGCCAGTCCTCCGGTAAAGACCACATTGGGAATGAGATGCTCGGTGTGAAGCTCATCAATGATGGAAAAAATAATTTCTTCGGTCAGCTGCTGCATGGAAGAGGCGATGTTTTGATGTTGAGTGGTGATCTCTTCCGGAGAATCCCTTCGCGACCCCAGCAGATGCTCCAGATTCTCGTTGTAAAGTAGAGTGATGTCGGGAGTCGCCTCTGACCAAGTGGTGCCCACTCCCGCTTCCTCAGCGAAGTATTTGAGATTTAAGCGAAGCCGTCCCTCTTCACGGGAAATAATGGTTCTCAGGCGGTCGGTGAATTCCGGATATCCGAAGGTCGAAAGGCCCATTACTTTGCTTTCGTCTCCGTAGCCGGAGAACCCCAGAAACTGGGTGACCATGGTGTAAAAGAGTCCCACTGAGTGAGGAAAATCAATCTGATGGAGAGGTTCAATTTGGTGTCCGCGTCCGATCCCTGTCTTTAAAGAAACAAAGTCCCCAAAGGCATCGCAGGATATGATGATGGCCTCATCAAAAGGGGAGTAAAGAAATCCTGAGAGCATGTGGGAGAGGTGGTGATCCTGTTCCTGAAGTTTGAACACCAGGCTCTCGACCGGAACCTGGAAATGCCCGGCCAGAGTTTCCTTGAAATTGATCAACTTGAGATTGATGCGGTAGCGATCGTAAAGAGAATTGATCTTGTAGATACGATCTTGAAAGTGGACCTGGTCCTTGCCCACAACTCGGGTGTTGGTGGAGCGGGCGTAAGTGATGATATCGATGTCTTTGAATTTCAGATTGGCCTGCTCCAGACAAAAAGCAATGGCGGAAAGGGGAATGCCGGCGGAGAACTTCACCCGGTTGTAGCGCTCTTCTTCGGCCGCGACCACCAATTCTCCCTCGGCAAAGAGAGCCGCTGCGGCGTTGGGATGGAAGAAGTTAAGACCGAGAATGTTCATGGGAAAAACTTGACCGCCTGACCATCTGACCACCTGACCGGCGGACAGCTTACAATAGATAACAGGCAATGGATAGCTGGTAGCGGTCAGGCGGTCAGGCGGTCAGGTTTTTCATTCAGCTAAAGTTCCGATCCAGTAAGTGATCACTATAATTGCGACAAAGTAACAGCCGAGAACGACATAGGCAGGTTTCCAGTTCTTCTTGCTGGAGGTTTCCGGCAGACCCTGGACAAGAGTCAGATTGTCAGGGACAGGCTCAAGCTCTTCTTTCTGGAGCAGGAAGCTGAGTCCATAGCCAAAGCCGAAGGTGACGGCAAAGCCAATCACATTCCACCATAGCCAGCTGACCCGGGGCAAGACAAGCCAAAAAGTGAGATTGGTGCCTACACCGAGAAGAACGCCCCATTTGACCGCGGAAGCCACGGCGGTCCGAGTCAAAATACCCAGCAGAAAAGTGGCCAGAATAGGTCCATAGAAGGCGGATCCGATTTTGTTGATGGCTTCAATCACCGTTCCCGATATGCTTCCCACCAGAAAGGCAAATCCGGTGCAGAATAACCCCCAGAAAACGGTCAGGATTTTGGATGTCCTCAGCGCGTCGTGCGAGTTTTGAGGCTGGAAATACCGTTGGTAAATATCCTTGTAGCTGGCGGCACTGAGCGAGTTGAGCGCTGAATCCAGTGAGGACATGGCGGCTGCAAAGATGGCAACGGCCAGAACTCCGATGATTCCGTGAGGAAGATAGCGCATGATGAACAGGGGAACCATATAGTCTGGCGCGCTCTGCGACACCTCAGCGGCAAAAGCGGAATCTTGAAGCAGCAGGGATCCGATGAGCAGGCCCATCAAACAGTAGCCCAAAACGATGGGGAAGCGGAAGAGGCCGTTAAAGAACAGGGACTTTTTCAGGTCGTCCTCGTTTCGAGCCGACAATTCCCTTTGAACCTGGCTCTGATCACAGCCGTAGTAAGAAACGTATAAGAAGAAGCCCCCGAACAGCAGAGGCCAAAACCCGAAGTCCGCTCGATCTCCAAAGCCATGCCCCCAGTCGATGCTTTGCCACCTCTGGGACGGAACGGCCGACAGCGCTTCACCCCAGCCTCCCACGTAGTAAAGGGCATAGCCGGAGCAGACCAGGATGCCGATCAGCAGAATGCCCATCTGCACGACATCGGTGTAGACCACAGCCTTGATTCCTCCCAAAGTGTCATAAACCATGGCCACAATGCCGATGATCAAAATAGTGACCCAGAGATTCATTCCCACCGTAACTGAAAAGACGATGGCGATGGCGTAGACCCCAACCCCGGTGGCCAGGGCGCGGCTGATTTGAAAGATCAGGCTGATCAGGGTGCGCGTTCCCGGGTCGAAGCGGTGTTCCAGGTATTCATAAATGCTGACAATGTGATTGCGGTGTAGGAAGGGAAGGATGACGATCATGACAAAGATCATGGCCAGGGGAACTGCGAATTCGTATCCCAGCCAGATCAAGCCTCCTCCCGGCCGGACAGCCACAAAGGCGGGAGCGGAAATAAAACTGATGGCGCTTAACTGAGTGGCCATGGTGGAAATGGCGATGGCCCACCAGGGCAGATTCCGGCTTCCCAGGAAATAGTCTTCCGTACTTTTCTGTCCCCGGCTAAGAAAGATACTGAAGACGATCAGGCCGGCTATGTAGAGTGCGATGATCGCCCAGTCGAGCAGATTCATGGCTGTGCGCGATAAGCGCGCTTCGCGCGCGTTCCAGGTTCCAGGTTCCAGGTTCCAAGTTCCAGGATCACTGGGCTTTGAACGGATTTAACGGATCTTAGGTGCGAGCTTTTCTTTGAATGTCAGTTGTCAGCCCGTCTTCGGGTGACC
>CBDUTA010000168.1:0-7665 GCA_965369785.1 uncultured bacterium | reverse complement strand
CCTGGTCCGTCGTCTGCAAATTTTCCCACAACACGGTGTTCATGTTCTGGGCTCATTTATTTTTGGGCTGTCCAGCGACAACACGGAAACCTTCGACACCACCGTCACCGTGGCCCAGGCTGCTGGCATAGCCTTTGCCCAGTTCGTGACCTTGACGCCATTTCCTGGAACGGTGGATTTCATGCGCTGGGAAAAAAGTATGGAGAACGATCCCACCCGTATTGAAGGTCATCCTCTGACCCGATTCTGGCTCATTCCCAGACCGGTTCGACCGAGGCTGTTTATATCCCATCCGGAGATGTCCATCGAAGAGATCCGACAGAACACCCAAGGGGTCTGGGACCGTTTTTATAGCTTTCCGTCGATTTGGCGTCGATCCCGCGTCACGCCGACTGTGCGCTCCCGGCTTGCCTTTGTGCTGCTTTCAAAACTCTACCGACAAATGTACGCCGGTACCGGCCTGGCAACCGATAGCGCCCGAATGAGCAAGTCAGTCAATTGGGCTTCGTTGGTGGCCAAGCCGCTTCGAAGATTGTTTCAGTCGGAACCCATGCCGGAGCTGCAAGTGCCTGGCCCCTCTTCTTCACTACGATAGCCAGGCCTGGCCCGGCAAGGTCACCTGCCAGCTGCTAACGTCACCTCGGTGACTTCAGGCCGACAATTAAAGCGCACGGGCGGGGGGGCCACGCCACTGCCGCGGTTGGTATAGAGCCACATGTCTTGAACCCGATAAAGACCCTGATCATACTTTCTGCCGTAAGGGGGCAAAACAGGAGCGCCAATGCCAGGGAATCGAACCTGGCCTCCGTGGCTGTGTGAGGAAAGCTGTACAGAGATCCGGCCGTCGGCACTGAAGCTGTCGGCAAAATCGGGCTCATGCATGAGCAGGATGGTGGGCACGTCCTGGGGTTGCTTCTCCAGAGCCTGGGAGAGATTAGAGCGACCCACCCATCCGTCATCCAGACCCGCCAAAAAGAGTCTCTGCTGTCCTTTGCTCAGGGTGAGACCGGAGTTGTTGAGAACAGGCAAACCGGACTCCTTCAGGCCTCTGCGGACGATTGTTGCGCCTTTCCAATGATCGTGATTCCCCAAGACTGAAAAGACGCCATGTCGGGCATTGAGTCGGGCGAGCGCGGGAGCTAATTCGAAAATCGAATCGGAGTCATCGAGCACATAATCGCCTAAAAGGGCAACCAGGTCAGGCTTGAGATCATTGGCCATGTCCACCGCCCGTCGAATGAGTTCGATCTCAGTATAGGGATAGAGATGGAAGTCACTCAGAAGGACGATTGTGAACCCCTCGAACGAGGAGCCCAAATTTTTCACCGGAATGGTGACCCTCTCAAGTTGCAGCCATTGGGTCTCAGCTCGCAAGCTGTATTGATAGGTGCTCAGGGCAGCAACACCGGAACCCAGCACGGTGTATCCGCACATTTTCAGGAGGGTTCTTCGACTTGTCTTCTCCGACATTCTTCAACCGGGGACCTTGCCTGTTTCTTCCATCTCTTTGCCCAACTCCGTTGTCAGTTCGTAGAGGGCCAGTCTGCGCTCTCTTGTTCTTTCCCTGATCTGCAGCAGGGTCGGTTCAGCCGCCCGGACCTGGCACTGTTCGGCGGACAACGGACAACGTTCGCAGGTCTCATGGATGATGGCGGTGGGAATGGCCGGATCTTCCAGGAATTGGATGGTCTCTTTCAGGTCGGAACCCACTCGAAAACCGAGGATGATGCTGCTGTTCACGTGAGGTGCGAGAACCAGGGGCCGGGCGAATCCGATGCACAAGAAGCGATCAGGGGACTCCAGAAAATCGGAAAGTTGAACACCTACATGCGGCACTTCGAGGGTGGGTGGTCTACCGTCAGCCGGCGCCTCTGTCAGCAATCGTACCGACAACCAGCGGCGACAGTAATGCTCATGCAGACCGATGCCGCTGGGAACCACCAGTTGATCCATGTTCAAATGTTTCACCAGTTGATAGCGTTCTTCACTGTGCTGAAGGCGAAGAAAGTGCAGTTTGAGTCCGAAAAATTGGGGGATGAGTTCACTGAAACGATAGAGCAGCATCTCTGAGGTCACGTCATACTTGGTCAACATATCCAGCAGGGGCTGCGGGTCCCAGGTGGCCCTGCCAAAGAACTGCTCCAGATCGGCCAGCATGGGCTTGCGCGACATCAGCAGTGCGCCGCCAAAGTAAGCGGCCTTAAAATCATTGTAGATTTGCTGAAAGGAGTCAATCCGGTCCGGCGTCGAGGTCAGTGAGCGCTCTTTGAGTTCCAGGTATTGATAACCCAATTCTCTTGCCAGAAGGAACTTGATTTGGCGGGCGTTGAGGATGGGATTCACCAGCAACCGGGGTTTGCTACCCCCAACAAAAACGGAACGATAAGCGGACAGTGCCCCAAGATCAGCGATTTTCTGGTGGTCGATTTGGTAGTGATATTTCTCACTAAGGATCTTCTCCAGAGTAGACAAATCAATGGGCAGGTCCTGGGTCAGTTCGTACTCTTCATCCATTTCCGAGGCAAAGGTCAATGCTGCGTCTTCGAGTTCCTGAAAGTAATTTTCATGAATTTCCTGAAAGGAACGAAGCGCCGCCCGCAGAAAGTCCTCCTCCTGCAAGTCGAAGCGCCGGCCAATTTCTAGAATCGCATGTAAAAGGGCACTGGCCTTATCCGGTTTTCGTGTCAACAGGTGGATCAAATCTCCTGCCTCGAGTCCAAACTCCTCAAAAGGGAATCGTCGCACGATGGAAGAGGAGAGAGTCGATTCCAGGTAGGTCAGCGAGGGACCGAGTTTGATGGAGACCAGATCATCATAGTCCTTTCCCAGGACTTCGCCCATCTTCATGATCTTGTCGGCACGCGGATACTTTCGTCCTTTTTCGATCTCCGTCATATAGGAAGGGGAAAGTTCACACTGGGAGGCAAACTCCGACAAGGTCAGGCCCGCCTCACTGCGAGCCTGACGCACCTTCATCCCGAAAATGGTGTGGACCAAATCAACACTCATGGAACGGTTCCTTTTCCCAAACTGTCTTTTATCCGGGACTTTGCATCGTCCCGGCTTATTCTTTAGTGTATACCCGATAGGAGTTCGTTTTCTAGGAGCGAATTTTCACTTTTTGAAGAAAGCGATATATTCGTGTTGACTCACGCCCATAGGCCTCACTATACTCCCCTGCTTCGCATACAGTGAATTTTCGCTATTAGATGATTTGTGCCTAAACGAAAGGACATGTCGAATCAGGTGAGCAGGTCCACAAGTCGAAGTATCCAGTTGGAAGTCGAAGACGGTTTGAGCCAAACCTACGCAGACGTGATCACGCCCGAGGTGATGGCCGCTCTTGATGCTCTGGCCCTCTTCAACCAGGAGCAGCAGGCGGTCATGGAGGCCAGAATCCAAAGGCGGTTCCAGAGAGCCCGCGATCGGCAGCGGATCGCCTTTTTGGACCCCCATCAGATGATTCCTCGGACCCATCTGAAGGTGCAAGACGCCCGGAACGGGAAGTTCGTGGGTTCCGAGATCCCTGCGGATCTCAGGCGGCAGTGGATTCAGGGTACGGGTCCCGGAGCAAGACCCAATGCTCCCGTCGAGAGAAGCATCCGAAACGTGGCCTACGCGCTGCTCTCAGGCGCCGATGGCTGGATGTTCGACGGGGAGGACGCCCTGGGACAGATCGAAGACATGTCCCTCGACAATCAGAGAAATCTGAAACTGGCCATTCATAAGGACCCTGTCTTTTTGAAAACCGCCGAGCAGGTGGCACAAGAGATGAACCAGTGGGCCTTGGATTTTTTTGGAAGAAAGATCATACAGGACTGGCAGGAGCAGCTGGAGTTTACCACTAAGATTTTCCGCGTCCGGGGACTGCATCTGGACGACCGGCACATCCGGGATCGAAGCGGGGGTGGCTTTTCCGCCTCCATCGTGGATCTCGTCCTCTACGTGGTGAACAACCAC
Source organism: uncultured bacterium (assembly GCA_965369785.1). Classification (GTDB taxonomy): domain Bacteria; phylum Acidobacteriota; class UBA6911; order RPQK01; family JADFOI01; genus JADFOI01. The sequence continues at coordinate 3,705 of CBDUTA010000168.1, read as the reverse complement.
CGGAAGCTTCTGGAATCGGGGTCTTCCGTCGTCCTCTACCTCCCCAAGATACAGACCGCTGAAGAGGCGGCCCTGTGGAACGAGATCCTTTCGGCCTTGGAGGAGCATTTGGGACTGCCCGTCGGCACCGTAAAGGCATACGTTCTGATCGAGCAGCTGGAAGCAACTCTTCAGCTGATGGAGATCCGGGCGACGCTGGGCAGGCACTTCGTTGGATTCAACACGGGCCGTTGGGATTACATCAACAGCGTCTCGGACGCCATGGCCTGGGATCCGGACTTTCTCAATCCCAATATTGAAGCTATCACCATGACCTACGGCTACATGAGGAACTACGAGGACCGAGTGCGCCGGGCCGTCAACACGCCTGACCAAAACGGACACTTCGCCCTCTGGCAGGGAGGGATGGAGCCCAATATCCCCGTCGGGTCAGAGCGGGGTGTAGCCGACAGCATGGAGAAGGCCATCGCCGGAGGAAAACGGGAACAGCGGGAAGGGGCAAGTGGCAAGTGGGTGGCCCACTGGAAGATGGTCCACATCGTCCGGCCGGTGTGGGAGAAAGCGGGAGAGGACAACCAGCTGGGCCGGTCCTTTCCACCCTTGACCTACACCCGGGCCGACGCCCAGGGGCTCCTGCTGCTTGAGCCCGCACCCAGAACCATCCGGGGAGCCAGGAATCTTCTCAGCGTGGCCCTACAGTACGGAAACGCCTTCGGCCAGGGGTTTCAGGCGGCGGCTCTCAAGCCGGCCGACTTCTTCGATAACGATGACATCCTCTACTTAATGGAGGATATGGCCACGGGGGAGATCCGCTTGAGCATTCTCTGGGAGTGGATCCACAAGGGGGCGAAGTTGACGGAGGAGGACCCGAAAACCGGGCTTCAGGCTGGGGACGGATTCAGCGAAGAGTTGTTTGAGCGACTGTTGGACCAAGAGTACGAAAAACTGCTGGCGGCCCGGGACAAGGATGTTCACGACAATTCTAAAAAAACGACCCTCCCCATCGCTCGGGAGATTGTCGGGAGCTACGTCCTGGATGAAGTGAAGGCCCCCTGGTACATCGATCTCTTGAACATCAATTTGAATAATCATGATCTAGACACGGCCCGGGAAAGGATCCAGCTCTATAGGGATACCGTCAGGCACGAGGGCACCCGGTTCACGGAAAACCTGGACTTTAAGACCGAAGCCGTCTCCACAGGGCAGAGAGGGTAGAAAAAATGAAATCTTTCGAACAGGAAGTGCAAGAGACCAAACAATGGATGGCGAGTTCTCGCTTCCAGGAGATCACGCGGCTCTATTCCGCCCACCAGGTCGTGGAACAGAGAGGAGCTATTGCACAGGATTACACGGTAGCGCAAGGGGCCGCTGAGGCCTTTTATCAGCGGCTGCGGGAGCTGCGTTCCAAGAAAGAGCAGATCACTACCTATGGGCCTTATTCGCCCGGGCAAGCCGTTGCCATAAAGCGGATGGGTATCGAGGGGATCTATCTGGGAGGTTGGGCTACATCGGCCAAGGGATCCATCTCAGAAGATCCGGGGTCCGATCTGGCCAGCTATCCGTTGAGTCAGGTCCCCGACGAGGCGGCCGTGCTGGTGCGAGCCCTTCTGACCGCCGACCGCAACCAGGAGTTTGCCAGATCCAGAATGAGCGACGAGGAAAGGGTGGCGTCGCCGAGGATTGATTATCGCCCCTTCATTATCGCCGATGCCGATACGGGGCACGGAGGAGATGCCCATGTTCGAAATCTCATCCGGCGGTTTGTGGAGGTGGGCGTGCCCGGTTACCACATCGAAGATCAGAAGCCCGGCACTAAGAAATGTGGCCACCAGGGGGGCAAGGTACTGGTGCCTGTGGATGAGCAGATCAAGAGGTTGAATACCGCCCGTTTCCAGCTGGATATCATGAGGGTTCCGGGAATTATTGTTGCCAGAACAGATGCGGAGGCGGCCAACCTACTTGATGGCAGGGGCGACGAACGGAATCACCCCTTTGTCCTGGGAGCCACCCATACCAGTCTGCCCACCTACAGGATCGCATGCATGGCCGTGTTGAAGCGGTTTTACGACAAGGGAGTGGAGGATGTGAAGGGACATCTCCTCTACAGGATCTCCGACGTCCAGTACCAGCGGGCGCTGGACTGGCTGGAAGGGGCCGGGGTGCTGGGCTCGATTGATGCCATCATCGAGCAGTGCCAGCTGGAAAAGGCCTCAAATCCTGAAGCCTCTCTCAACAGTGCCGTCTCAGAATTCCATCAGATCTGGGAGGCGAAAGCCGATTTAAAGACGTTTGGAGAGGCGGTGGTTGATCGGATGACACTGCGGGCCGAGGAGGGTGCGAACTTCGACTTGTCCCCACAGGAGTGGCTCGAGTATTCCAAAACGGTCTCTTTGGAGGAGGCGGCGGAAAGGGCTCGGTCCATGGGACTGAGCGTCATCTGGGATTGCGAAATGACCCGGACCCCCGAGGGATACTATCAGGTGCGGGGCGGGATTGAGCATGCCATCGCCAATTCCCTGGCGGCGGCCCCTTTTGCCGACCTGATCTGGATGGAAACCAAGACCGCAGATCTGGAGGATGCCAGACGGTTCGCAAAAGCCATCCAGGCCGAGTTCCCGGAGAAAATGCTGGCCTATAACCTCTCCCCCTCTTTCAACTGGGACACCACGGGGATGACTGATGAGGAAATGCGCGATTTCCCCAAGGAGCTGGGAAAACTCGGATACGTCTTCAACTTCATCACCTATGGAGGGCACCAGATCGATGGTCTAGCCGCCGAGGATTTCGCTACAGCTCTCAGACAGGAGGGGATGCTGGCGTTGGCCCGTCTACAGAGGAAGTTCCGGCTGCTCGAATCTCCCTACCGGACCCCCCAGACACTGGTGGGCGGTCCCCGCCTGGATGCAGCCCTGGCTGCCTCTTCCGGACGAACGGCCACAACCCAGGCGATGGGAAAAGGGTCCACACAAAGACAACATCTGGTGGAGACCGAGGTTCCGCCCAAACTCCTGGAAGGGTGGCTCAAGCTCTGGGCCAGGCATTACCAGATCACCGAAGACCTGCGGGTTTTTTTGAAGCCGTTCAAGGCGGGATCCGATCTGCTGACGTTAACCGTCTCGGACTCCTCCGACCAGCGGGTTGCCGACATCGTTTTCACGACCATTCACGATCGTCACAATAGATCCATTCTCTCAGTCCGGGATCAAAATACGCTGGTCGAGGAGTTTCGCAAGAAGCGCTTGATGACCCTGATCCACCTTTTCGTGATCCACCGCTACAACAGTACCTCCGTTCACTATGTGAGCCCCACCCACGACAATCTCAAACAGACGGAAGGGATGGAAGCGCTGGGGATCTATGACCAGATGAACACCGAGATCGGGCATATTATCGTGGCTGGAGTGAATCGTCAGAGGATCAGCGAATTGCTCGATTCCGATCAGGTGGAACTGAAAAAACTGATCTTCAAGCAGGCCGAATCCGGCCTCCGCTCCCCTGAGAATCTTGAGCTTGTTTCCAAGGCCAATAGTATAGTGGGTTAGTGCTCGGTCCCGTCAGACTGCTCTGCACTTCTGGCCTTGGCACCCATTTCTTCGGCCTCCGGAACCATGCCTTTGGCGTGATAGATCATGGAGAGGCTGGTGTAAGCGAGAGGGTTGGAGGGTTCCTGGTCCCGAAAACGTTTTCCGTATTCCAGCGCCTGAT
>CBDUTA010000167.1:0-7670 GCA_965369785.1 uncultured bacterium | reverse complement strand
GAAGTACAGAATTGACCCCATCTTCTCAGCCGCATCTTCCTGCATATCTGGCAACATTGTACTGATAGAATGAGTATTGCACGAACGATAATCAGAGTTGAATAGATGCCATTCCCTGAAAAAATCAAGAAAGAGGCGAAGAGAAGAGGGCATTACAAATGCGCAGTGTGTCATGAGCCGAGAATACTGAGGTAAGAATACAAACAGGAGGGATTATGAAGACCTTGGTGAGGTACGAGGTCCAGTTTACTTTCTATCTTCCGTTTCGTTTACCTAGCTCGGCTTGGGAGAATAAGAGTGTTTCTGTCCCTTTGAAGGGGTACATTTCGAGTGCTGTGTTAGTAGTTCTACCTCCCTCAGAGGCTGGACGTTATTTGACTCCAGTGGAGCCAGGGGAACAGGAAGGTTACACATCAACGCCTCTTCTGCAGTCTCAAGAATACCTTGAAGTAATTACAGTTCTTCTTTTCGATGAAAAAAGCGACCTAGACCAGATCTTCAGCAAGGAAAATGTGGCCCGACTTCAAAACCAAGCCCTGGAAATTGCTAACAGGTTTCTCAATTGGTGCCGAATACTGGACTAAGAAATCCCGATAAAGTCAATTCCCTTTGTTGAAAAAATCGACGATAAGGGGTTCCGCAAACTCTACTGGCCGTGGGATGTACATTTTCTAGACGTAAAGACCAAGAAGACTCTCGATGACAGATACAGTCTTCAGTTCGGAGAAATGGTGGGGTCGAGGTATCGTCCTAAGAGTGAGGACCTTTCTTGGGACCTTGTCCGAGGTAAGATGGAGAGTCCTCCAGAACTGGCTGAGCTGCTTCGTATTGACGCCTATGAAGCGTGGCATTGGGGGAACGATAGACAGTTCATTCTAGATGCAGCTACATGTGTTGAAATCGCAATCGTAAGGAGACTCCTAAGGGCAGCAAGCGACAAAAAACCACTAGAAAGAATCATGCGTGGTTATAAGGAGAGTTTCGCTGGTAAATACTGTGACACATTACCCCGTCTGTTGGGGCTAACCGCCCTCAAGGAGGAGAATCCCGATCTTTTCCAGTCGATTAGCCTTCTTTACGGTATTCGAAACAAAGCGATTCATGCAGGTAAGGAAAATTTTGACCGCGACACAATAAACAGGATTCAACACAGCTTAAAGAAAGTTCTTGAATGGTGTGAGCAGTGAAACTCCTTCCCTCCTCAGCTTGTGAGAATGTTTCCGTTTTGTTTCCGGTTGAGATGGTAAGCATTGGTAAAGTTTGGTAATCCGACCTGTCCTGAAACCCGCTTAAAATGCTTTGTTTTTAACCATTTGGTAAGTTTTGGTAAGGTGCAGTCTGCGGTTTCGTAGACCAACACTCTATCCAGCTGAGCTACGGGCGCGCAGACTTGGAAGCTTCACTACTCTACTTAAATCCACTCCCATTGTCGACTCATCTGGGGCGTTCATGTGGGGAGTTCCCTACCCCGCATTATGCATGGACTCTTGTCACGAAGCCACGAAGGCACCCGCCTCAAACAATCTGTATTTCCTTGATCAGTCCTGTTCCTGGAACCGTTCTACTTTCGCCGTGAAGCCTGAAGAACCCGCTTGCGCAGCCGAAGCGCCTTGGGAGTCACTTCCACCATTTCGTCCTCCCGAATGAACTCCAGAGATTGTTCGAGACTCATCTTGCGGGGGGGGATCAGATGAACGAGAACCTCACTCGTGGATGAGCGGATGTTGGTCACCTTTTTTTCTTTTGTGATATTGACATCCATATCCTGAGAACGAGCGTTCTCGCCGACGATCATGCCCTCATACACTTCTTCGGTCGGGGAAACAATAAGTTCGCCGCGGGGTTGAAGATGCTCTATGGCGTAGGCGGTGGCCTTTCCGGATCGGTCTGAAACCAGCACTCCGGTGGGACGGTGAGGGATCTCGCCCTGCCATTCCGCATACCCGTCGAAGATCTGGGTCATGACAGCCGTACCTCGAGTGTCGGTCAGAAGTTCACTGCGAAAACCCAAAAGCCCTCGTGAGGGAGCCCGAAATTCCATCCGCACGCGGCCGCTTCCGTGGTTGATCATTTTGACCATTCTGCCTTTTCGAATCCCCATTTTCTCACTGACCACGCCGATATAGGAGTCGGGGCAGTCCACCACCAGTTGTTCCATCGGTTCCATTTCGATGTTATCCACCCTGCGAGTGATGACGCTGGGACGGCCCACACACATCTCGTACAGTTCTCTCCTCATCATTTCAATCAGGATGGCCAGTTGAAGCTCACCGCGGCCTGAGACTTTGAAAGTATCGGGTGCGTCGGTCTCCTCCACTTCAATGGAGACATTAGTGAGGCTTTCCTTATCAAGCCGGTCCTTCAGTTGACGGGAGGTCAGGTACTTACCGTCTTTTCCGGATAAAGGGGAGTTGTTGACGGTGATCACCACCGAAATGGTCGGTTCGTCAACCTGAACCGGGGGCAGGGCTCTGGGGTCCTCAATACTGGACAGAGTCTCACCGATATTAATGTTTTCCACTCCTGCGAAGGCAACGATATCTCCCGGCCCGGCCTCCTGAATTTTTTCCCGTTTGAGACCTCGGTACGTATAGAGGTGCGAAATTTGCACCTCCTCGAAGGTTCCGTCTCTTCGGCACAGGACGGCTCTGTCCTTTTCACTGATCTGTCCGTTGAAGACCCGTCCAATCGCCAGGCGGCCCACATAGTCGTCGTAATCGAGTGTAGTGATCAGTAACTGAAGCGGTGCCGTATCGTCAAAACGGGGAGCCGGCACCGAAGTGAGGATTTGCTCAAACAGTGGCGACAGGGTCTGGTCCTCCCCTTCCGGGGAGGTTCGGCAAATCCCTGCCTTGGCGTTCGTGTAAAGGACCGGAAACTCCAGTTGCTCCTCCGAGGCATCCAGGTCGATGAAAAGGTCGTAGATCTCATCCAGGACCTCCGCCGCCCGGGCATCAGAGCGATCGATCTTGTTGATGACCACGATCTGAGACAGTTCTGCCTCGAGTGCCTTTCTTAGAACGAACCGAGTTTGTGGAAGAGGCCCTTCGCTGGCATCCACCAGGAGGAGCACTCCGTCCACCAGCTTGAGAGTCCGCTCCACCTCGCCCCCAAAATCCGCATGACCGGGAGTATCAACGATGTTGATAAGAACATCCCGGTAAAGAACCGAGGTGTTTTTGGCCATAATAGTGATGCCCTTCTCGCGTTCCAGGTCGATGGAATCCATCACCCGTTCCACAACCTGCTGGTTTTCGCGGAAAACGCCGCTTTGCCAAAGCATGGCATCCACCAGGGTGGTTTTCCCATGGTCCACATGGGCGATGATGGCCAAATTTCTGATGTCGTTTCTGGTATGGATTGTCATGACTTCTATTCCTATGGTGGCCTGCTCATGTCGAGAGCAGACCACCCAAAAGCAGTTCCCTTCAGCCCAAACAAAAAATCCGCAACCCCTTGATAACCCATTTCGTTAAAGGAGTTACGGCTTTGGTCGTCTGACTTCCTGGACCCACGCTCTATCCGGCTCAGCTACGGGCGCATGTCCTGGAAGCGCACTTCTCTACTCTACTGAACTTCACCCCGATTTGTCGACTCGTCTTGGGGGGTAGCCCGAGGATTCTCAGGAGACTTCAGTTTCTTGCTGGATGGACAGAGCACCCTGTTGATTCAAACTTTTGAATCGGCTGCCGGACTCTTGGATTTTCTATTAAGCATATGAAACGCCGTTACTTAATGAGACGTTTCTCGAATCCTGGCCGGAGTGCAGTTCAAATATTTGAACATTGCGCAAGAGAAGGATCGCTCATTGAAATATCTAACTCTCCTATGGTGAGTCACTTACGTCAAATGGTGACTCTCTGGTACGAGCCTTGCTTACGTCCTCACCCGAGGGAGTACTTATTTTGGTGGCCAGCAGGCTTTGCAATAAGCCACTGCTTACTTGAAATTAAAGAACTAAAGGATTGCGTTTGCTTTCAATCTGTAGTAAAAACTGACGCCTGCAATATGTATACTTTCGATGCTATCCGTGTGTACCGCTTACAAAATCAGAAAGACCGAATTTCAGCGCATAGAACTATCAACGAGCACTCCAATCAATCATCTCATTTTGGGAGGAAATTTTTCATGAGTAGAACAACCAACCATCTAGGTCTCCTGGCCTTTTGTTTACTGGCCGTAGTCTTGAGTGTAGCCACCAGCCCGCTGCTGGCCCAGGGAGCCAACGCGACTATCTCGGGAAAGGTTACGGACACCACGGGAGCCATTTTGCCGGGGGTTGAGGTCACGGTGACCAACGTTGATACCGGGCAGTCTCGGCTGGCCATCAGCGGCGATGAAGGCCGCTACAACACTCCGGAACTGTCTATTGGCGCCTATGAAGTTCGGGCCGAACTGGCTGGCTTTCAAGCCAGCGTGCGCCGGGGCATTCAACTCGCCATAGGACAGGAAGCCGTCGTGGACTTCACCATGCAGATTGGCTCCATCAGCGAAGAGGTGGTGGTCACAGGTGAGGCACCGCTGGTGAACACCACCAGTAGCCAATTGTCCTCAGTGATCAACGAGGCCCAGGTGCATGATCTACCCCTGAACAGCAGAGATCTCACCCAGCTGAGCCTGTTGAGCCCCGGTGTGTCCCGGATCTACACCTCCATCAGTGGCGGAGTGATCCAGGGGGCGGCCAGCGTCCGCCTTTCCGTGAATGGAGCTCGAACTTACTCAACTGGTTTTTTGCTCGATGGATCGGATGTGACCGACGTTTCCCGCGGCATCGGCCCTGGGGGAGCCGCAGGTGCCATGTTTGGAGTGGAGACGGTCAAGGAGTTTCAGGTCATCACCAATAATTTCTCAGCCGAATATGGCCGTTTCGTCGGTGGGGTTATGAGCATGGTGACCAAGTCGGGAACCAACGACGTTCATGGCTCCCTCTTCTTCTTTCACCGCAACGACAATCTGGACGCTCGTAATTTCTTTGATCGGGACGGACTGAATCCCACAACCCGCAGCAGTCCACCCGAGTTCAAACGCCACCAGTTCGGTGCCACCATCGGCGGGCCCATTGTCCAGGATAAGACCTTTGGGTTCTTCAGCTTTGAAGGATTTCGCCAAGGTCAGGGGTTGTCGCTTCGTGATATTGTCCCCACCGTTAATGCCAAGCAGGGCCTCTTTCCTGATGACGGCAGCGGATGCAGCACGGTCGGCTTTGGCGCCACACTGAACGCGAACGGTCAGTGTCAGGTCCCGATCCTTCCCGCCGCCCAGGCCTTTATCGATCTATATCCCGATGGTAACGGCAGGATCCTGGATCCGACAGGGCTCGCCCAGCAACAAGAGTTATTGACGGTTCAAACTCAGCCCACCAATGAGGACTTTTTCACGGGCAAAATCGATCATAACTTCTCCGATACCGATTCCTTCTTCGCCCGCTACACCGCCCAGGATGGGAGCAGAGAAAACGCCAGAGATGGGGGAGGATCTTCGTTGCCTTTTGCAGCCACTTTCCTGTCCAATCGCAATCAGTACTTCACGGCGGAGTGGAAACACATCTTTTCCCCCACCACCATCAACACGGCACGCTTCGGCTTTTCTCGCAACACCTGGAAGGAAGATCCCATCGAATCCGGGCCGCTCAGCTTCGGCTGGTTTCCGGATGCTGCCATGGGACGGCTCGAGCTACAAGGAGGTTTTGCGACTCTGGGTCTGTGGGTCAATGGGCGAAACGTCAGCAACGCCTTTAACTACAGCAACGACGTGTCCATGACCCGGGGGCAGCACGACCTGAAGCTAGGGGTTATCGTCAACCGCTACCAGGTCAATGATTTCACTGATGGCAACCGCGATGGCCGCTTCCGTTTTGGCGGTCTTGTGGCACGGATGCTCACCGGCGAACCGGTCCAGTGGGATGGCAAGGTCCCGGGCGCTGTGGGTGAGCGGGGGATTCGGCAAACGGTTCTGGGCGTGTACATCCAGGACAATTTCAAGTGGACCCCAAATTTCACCGCTAATCTAGGACTGAGATTCGAATACGCCGGCCTTCCCAGTGAGGTAAATGGGCGAATCAGTAACCTGGATAATCCGTTCACGGACGACTTTGACAGCATCCGTGTCGGCGGAGAGCTCTTTGAGAATCCCTCCGGTGTTTTTGCACCCCGGATCGGGTTTGCCTGGGATCCTTTTGGCGACGGGAAAACTTCCATCCGGGCGGGTGGAGGGATCTTTTTTGAAACCATCCTGCCCTATCACTACTCCCAGCAGATACGCCGCTCGCCGCCCTTAGAGAAAACCGCGAATGTGAGGGACCGAGTGGACCTGAAGGCAAGCTTCCCGAACCCACCTCAAGCCTCTTTGAACACGGCCACCCTCAACTTCCACAAAGCGGAGGACAAACCGGCCCAACCCTTGGTCCAGCAGTGGAATCTCACACTGCAAAGGGAAGTGGCTTCCGAAATCACCCTGACTGCTTCCTATGTGGGTTCCAAGGGGACCAACCTGTACATCATTCGGAATATCAACGCTGCAGTGCCGGAAATTCTGCCTGACGGACGAAAGCTGTGGCGCAGCGGGTTGTCGCGGAGGAATCCCAACTTTGCCGACCTTCTTCACTATGAATTCTCCACCTCCTCGCTCTACCACGGGCTTCAGCTTTCGGGCCGCAAGCGCTTCAGTGATGGACTCCAGTTTCAACTCTCCTATACTTACGGCCGCGGCATCGACAACAATTCCCGGGTCAACTTCAGCGATCTTCAGGATAATCTCTCGGCTTTTCCGGCCGACGACTACAATCTCAGCCACAACCGAGGTCTTTCTACTCAAGATGTCAGGCACAACTTCAGCTTCAACTTCGTCTACGAACTGCCCCAGATGGACCTGAGCGGCGCAGCCAGTCACGTTTTGAACGGCTGGCAGTTGAATGGAATTGTCACTCTCGCCACCGGAAATCCTTTGCACATCCGCCATGGTGTGAGCGACTGGAACCGAGACCGCGCTAATGCCGGTGGCGGTCTTCCTGAACGGCCCACTTTGCTGGCAGGAGCCAGTAACAGCCCGGTTTTGAATGACGGCAGAGATCCCGAGGGGTACTGGGATCCCAGTGTCTTCGTCTCACAGGACCCGGGCTTCCTGGGTAATCTAGGCCGCAATACCTTGGTGGGTCCGGGAGTGTCGACTTTCGACCTCTCACTGTTCAAGAACACGTCCCTCACAGAGCAGGTGGGGCTGCAATTCCGAGCGGAATTCTTCAACCTGTTCAACCGAGCCAACTTCGCCAGTCCTGGCAGAGCTGCCATGAACGTTTTCAACAGTGTCTCCACGACGGCTGTTGACTGCTCCGTTTATGGTGCGGCGCCTGGCCCCGGCTGTAATCAGGTGGATGTCGCCACAGTGAACGCCAACGCCGGCGTCATCGACAAGACCACCACCACCAGTCGCCAGATCCAGTTGGGCCTGCGGTTGCTCTTCTAGTCGAGGAGTTCCATAAGGAACTCGGTTCTGAAAAGCCGGGGTAAGGGCGCAAGTCCTTCCCCGGCTTTTTTTATTCCATCCACAGTCGAGTGACCCTGATTTCTTCCGTAGGAGCGCACTGATGTGCGCCCAATAATTCGTCGATAAAACGGGGATCCTGGGCGCACGTCAGTGCGCCCCTACATGCCTCAATCAAGATCAAGTGGAGT
>CBDUTA010000166.1:0-7691 GCA_965369785.1 uncultured bacterium | reverse complement strand
ATGGACGAGAATCGCTATCCGGTGGAAGCTCGTCTGAAAGAGGCCATTAGTTACACCAAGGGATGTTATCTGGGACAGGAAGTGGTTTCCAAGGCCACTCACGTGGGAGGTGTGAGTAACCTTTTGATGGGTTTGAAGATTCAAGCCGATCAGATTCCTTCCTCAGGCTCATCGGTCTTCAATGAAGCGGGAAAGCAGATTGGGGCTGTCACCAGCGCTGTCTTTTCTCCCCGCTGCAACGGTCCCATTGCCTTTGCCTACTTGAAACGTGGCTTCGCCGAACCGGGAGGACTTTGTCAGGTGGAAGTGGGGGAAGGGAAATCAGCTCCTGCTGAAGTAGTAGATAAGTTTGTTTAAGCGCGCTTCGCGCGCGTTCGTCACTTCGTGACATCGTGCGTTTGTGCGTTTGTGCTGTCGTACGCGCTTCGCGCGCACGAAAAGAAAAAAAGGAATTCGTTTTGAATTTGTGATTTTGAATTTGGAATTTCCGCTGACAGCGGTCAGCGGACCAACTCCTGCACTTTCTTCACAATACTCTTTGCACTGAGCCCGAAAGTGTCCATGAGTTGGGCGGATTCCCCGGAGCGCGGTAGGCCTTCAACGGCAATCTTGTGGACCCGGCAGGGTTGGCTGGCCAGAGCCCCAAGGACGGCATCACCCAGACCTCCTTCGGAATAGTGGTCTTCCACGGTAATGAGGAGCTGGGTCTCCCGGGCCGCTTGGAGGAGCGTTTCCTGATCGATCGGTTTGATGCTGTAGAGATCGATCACTCGAACCGCAAGACCCTGTCTTTCCAATTCCAGGGAGGCCTTGAGAGCTTCATGAAGGGTGACCCCTGCAGCCACCAGGGTGGCCCGATCCTTGTCGCTGCTTTTAAGGACCTTGCTTCCTCCCACTTGGAACTCCTCGTCAGCGGAGTAGAGGATAGGCGTTTTAGGGCGACTGGAACGGATATAGACGATGCCCGGGGTTTGTGCTGCCAGGGCCACCAGACGCTCCGCACAGACGGCGTCGGAGGGGTAGAAAACCGTGGATCCGGCGATGGCCCGCATCATGGCGAGATCTTCCAGAGCCATCTGAGACGGGCCGTCCTGCCCGATGGAGATGCCTGCATGGGAGCCGCACAATTTCATATTGGCCTGAGAAATGGCGGCCATTCGGATCTGATCATAGGCCCGGGTGAGGAAACAGGCGAAAGTGGAAGCAAAGGGAATCTTGCCCATGGCGCCCAGGCCCACGGCTGCTCCGACCATATTCTGTTCGGCGATAAAACATTCGACAAAGCGATCCGGATATTCGGCCAGGAACTTATTGGAGTAAGTTGAGTTCTTGGTATCGCCATCGAGAGCGACCACGGCCGGATTGGCCGCGCCCAATTTCGCCAGGGCGGCGCCGTAAGCCTGGCGGGTTGCCACCAGATCTTCCGGGGAATAGTGGGGAGCTTCCAGAGCGGCCTCCTGTACTGCCGTTGGAAAGGAACCGTCCCCATTTCCATCAGGGGGCGTCAGTTGAAACGGCTCTTCCAGTTCCGAGTCTTCTCCGATGTCCTGAAGAGCCTTTTCCAGGTCACCTGCAGGAACGGGTACGCCGTGCCAACCCTCTTTGTCCTCCATGAAGGAGACGCCCTTGCCCTTGAGGGTGCGGGCGATGATGACCGAAGGCTGGCCTTGAACGGCGATTGCAGATTCCAGGGCGGCGAGAGTTTCCTCAACACTGTGTCCATCGATGACCTGGGTGTGCCACCCGAAGGAGACGAAACGCTGCTCGTAGTTCTTTACATCATGCCCGTACATGGTTGGTTGGCTTTGACCCAAACGGTTGACGTCCACGATGGCCACCAGGTTGTCCAAATCGGAGTGACTGGCCAGGGCTGCAGCCTCCCAGACAGACCCTTCGGCGGTCTCGCCATCTCCCATCAAGACAAAGATTCTGTTGCCCGTCTGATTGATGCGAGCACCCAGCGCCATGCCGACACCGACGGAAAGACCTTGACCCAGGGAACCGGTTGCCACCTGTGTCCAGGCATTTCGAGGTGTGGGGTGCCCTTCCAGGTCACTGTCGATTTTTCTCAGGGTCAGGAGTTTTTCGACCGGAAAGGCTCCGGCTTCGGCCCAGGCGGCCCAGAGAATGGGTGCCGCGTGCCCCTTGGAGAGAACAAACCGGTCATTCAAAGGATTCCCCGGATTGTCCACTTCATAGCGCAGAAAACGAAAAAAGAGTGTCGAAATGAGTTCGGCACAGGAACAACAGGAAGAGGGATGTCCTGATCCTGCTTCAGTAGTGGAGGTCAGCGAGTGCTTGCGCAGACGATTCGCCACCGTCTGAATCGATTTCACGAGAGCTGGTGAGAGGGCTTCGGATGGAGCCTGAGTCTGTTTCTTCATCGGTTACGGAAAGCGTACTATAGTAGAGGGACTAGGCCCTGTCAATGGATGGGTCCTCACGGTTCAGTAGCCGGAATTATGCATAGGTTTTCGTGACGAAGTGCCGCAGGCGCCACGATGAGTGCGTTGCGCCACGTGAGGGGGCAAAACCCGCTTGCGGGTCGGGCCCCGCAGGCGTACTCGTGCACTAGTAGCCCAAGGGGCACCCGCTTGACGGGTCGCACAACGCAGTCGGTGCGCAGCGCACGCTGGATGATTGCGGCACTGTAGTAGACAACTTATGCATGATCCCGGCTAACGGATATTGTGGGAAAAAGGAGAGCTTGCTATGACGCTCAAGCCTGGTGATCAAGCACCTGATTTTGAACTCCAGTGGATTACCGGAGATGCCGACGGGGAGGCCTCTGATGGAGTCTCTGAGTTGCGGAGTCTCAGGAGTCTGGTCAAAGATGGCCCTGCTCTTTTAGTCTTTGTGAAGGAGGGGTGTCCGACCTGTGAGTACTCTTTGCCTCTGGTGGAACGGATTCGCCGAAACTATTCGAAATCGGGAGTTTCCATCGTGACCATTGCCCAGGAGAGTATGTTTGCCGCCTTGAAGATGGCCGAGGACTGGAAGATCCAGATGCCGATTCTGTTGGACCAGAATCCTTACACGGTAAGCGAAGAATACGGCATTCGTTTTGTTCCTACCTTTTTCTATATTGGCGAGGATGGCAGGATCAGGGATATTGTTGAATCATTTGCACGGGAGGAACTCAGAGGCATCAACGAAAAGATTGCCCGCTTGAACGCTCTGGAGCCTATCCCCTTTTTCAGTGCCGAGGAGGATGTCCCGCCCTTTCGTCCCGGCTGAACGACCCGAAGTAGAACCTAACCGTGGGTTAGGAAATTCCAAATTCCAGCCGGCAGAGCCGCTGGAATTTCAAAACTCAAATCCTAAATCACAGCCGGAAGACCAGCTGAAATTCAAAATCTAAAATTCAAAATTCGAAACAAATCCAAAATTCAAAATCACAAACAAATCCGGTTTAACTCAGTCCGTTCAGACTCAGAGGTTTTGAATTTTGAATTTTAGGTTTTGAATTTATTTAGAGTTACTTTATTTGGAAGGATTCACCGCAACCACAGGTTCCGGTGACATTGGGATTGTTGAATTTGAAACCTGCTCCTTCTATCGATTCTACGTAGTCGATCTCGGTACCCCGTAGCTGGGCCATACTCTGCTCGTCCACGAATACCTGAAACCCACTCACCTGGATCACTTGATCGCCTGTACGACTGTTCTGCTCCAGATTCATCACGTACTGGAAGCCCGAGCACCCGGCGGCCTCAACGGAGACTCGGATGCCGGAATAATCTTCCGACTGTTCGGAGATGAACTCCTTGACTCTCTTTACCGCCCCTTCACTTAGCGTAATCATGGCTTTACAGCTCCTTTTGAACCGGTTTAACCGATACTTCAATTATAAGATGGCACCCTGATTGTTTCAAGTTAAGCCCGGATTATTCATAGGCTGCCGTCGCTGCAGCAGACAGCCGATGAATAATCCGGGCTAGTAGGTTTTGACCGAGGATGCTTTGAAGATGAGATGAATCTGGGACCCTTTGGTCAACTGCATTTCCTGAAGACTTTGAGAGGTGATGAAGACTTTGAAGGCAAGGCCCGCACTGATCTCCAGTTGAATGAGGGAACCCTTGTGGATGATGTCCTCCACCGTTCCCGGGAATTGATTCAGGGCTGAGGAGTGCATGGGCTCAAGCGAGAGGGTGATCTCCTTCGGTTGGATGAGTGCGTAACCGGGACCCTCGTGATCGGCGAGCACATGGAGAGTTGCCGAGTCCGTTTTAAACAAAGCGGGGAAGTAGCCCTCGGGCTGTGGGCTCGGTAATTGAGAAGCAGAGGAAGGAGAGTCAGCCATCGACTCGAAATGCCCAGCGAAGAGATTTTCGGCCCCCAGGAAGCGGGCGATCTGCACACTTGCCGGCTTGGAGAACACTTCCTGGGGCGCTCCTGTTTGAACCAGCTTTCCCTCCATCAAGATTCCCAGTCGGTGACTGATATATAAGCCCTCTTCGAAATTATGAGTTACCATGAGGCTGGTGATCTGGATCTCACGGTGAACACGGCGGAAGGCCTCGATCACGCTCTTTCGGCTCTGGGGGTCGATGGAATTAAAGGGTTCGTCCAGAAGCAGGATGTGAGGACGGACCATCAAGGCGCGACCCAGAGCTACAAGTTGGCGCTCGCCACCGCTGAGAACCGAAACCCTGTGGGACAGGAGGTGCTCAAGGCCGAGAAGGTCAATCACCTGATCAAACAGGGTGGTTTCGTTGGCCCCATAGCCTATGTTTTCGCGTACATTGAGATGGGGAAACAGGTGTGCCTCCTGGAACAGGATCGAGATTCGGCGTTGATCGGGCGGAAGCTCGGTCACATCGGACCCATCGACCAGAATCTTTCCTTCATTGGGTTGGGAAAAACCGGCCAACAGCTTCAGAAAGCTTGATTTTCCGGCCCCTGTGGGACCCAGTAAAACAAAAGTCTCGCCCTTCTGGACCTCCAGCCTGGGGATCTCAAGCACAAAGGGAGCCAGGGTTTTCTTGAGCTCTTCAATAACCAACAACGGGGCGATTCCTTGTCTGAAGGGTACGCATGAAGAAAAATAGGATCACGCTGAGCCATATGAGTATCACGGCAACCGGAAGAGAATAGCTCAATCCGAAGGAGGAAAAGCGGTCATAGATCAAGACGGAAGCGACTTTGGGGTTATAGACCAGAATCACGATGGATCCGAATTCGCTGATGCTTCTGGCCCACATCATGATCGCTCCTGCCAGTAGATTCCGGCGGTTGAGTGGTAACGCCACTCGAAAAAAAGTTTTCACCGGACCCACTCCTAACGATCGAGAGGTCCACTCCATTTCACGAGGTACAGCCTGGAAGCCCTCCTGAGCCGCGTTGATGAGAAGAGACACACTCACAAAGAACATGGCGATGACGATCCCCGTCCAGCTACCCACGGGGGAGAGGCCGGGACCCCAGTTGGCAAAGACCAGCAGCAGAGCAATACCCGCCACGGGATGAGGGATGACGATGGGCATATCGATAATACCCTGGATGAAGTGCTTTGCCTTGAAGTCGCTGCGGGCCAGGAGGTAGGCCAAAGGGGTTCCCACCAGCAATCCCAGCAGAAGAGCGATGAAGCCACAGAAAAAAGTCAGGCCAAGAGATTCCAGAACCTCCGGATCCTTCAGGGTCTCCCACAGTGTGCTGGGTGGGGAGCCGAACATGAGATAAAGCACGGGAACCAGCACGACAAGCAGGCAAATGCCCGAAAGTGCTGAGAGAATAGCATTCCAGAGGGAGATGGGTTTCATGGTGTCGACTCCTGTGAGTGTACTTCTAGAAGGGGGACGCTCCGGTAGCCCAATTCCTGATAAAGTTGCTGCACTTCGGGACTCAAAAAAAAGTCCAGCAGGCGTGCCGCCCAGGGATTGTCCGGGTTGGTCTGGGCGATCCCATAGCGGATGGGTGCACCCGTCATTTCAATCGTGGATCCGGGTTGATCAGCGGTCACTTGCAGGAAGACCCGAGAGTACAGATCCCGATAGGCCTCCTCTGCCAGTGAAACTTCAGCGGGGAAAGTCAGAAACTCGAGATTGTTTTGCAGAGCGGTCGACTTGTAGAGGAAGGCGAAGTCAAGAGCCTTGCTTTGGAGCAGCGCCACCAACTCTGAAGACCTGGGGCGCAGCCACCGCTCATCGAGGTTGTCCAAGAATCGTTGATACAAGCCCGGGCGATCGTAGTGGATTTCAGCCAGCTTCCAGGCCAGATGGGCGTAGTAGCCTGCCGGGTCACGGTCGGGATCGGAAATTCCGTAGGTATATTCTCCGGATGAAATTATTTCAGACCAGTTTTCCTCCCAACCCTTTTTGCCGGGGGGGCCCGGGAGGAATTCTTGTTTGGCGGTGGCCAAGACCAGTTCGTTTCCCAGGAAAATATAGTAACGGGGGACCTGGCTGATCTTTTCAATGAGTCGATAGTCGGCAACCGCCACCAGATCACTCGGTTTGTTCAGTTCGGTGATTTTGCGAATGGCATCCAGACTCCCGGAGGCCTCCGATTGAAGCACCACACCGGGATGGTTTTGACGAAAGCGATGGAAGGTTTCCTGAATCAGGGGAGATAGACTTCCGGCATGAAAGACCACGACGGTTCCTTCCGGATTCCCGCATCCCGTGAAGGAAACCGATGCCAGTAAGAGCAAAAAGGCAAAAAATCCAGGGATAATATCGGACCTTCTAAAGGACAGGAATCCTTTTTGTACGGGCATCAACAAAGTATATCTTGACGAGACTGACAGAGCGAATTAACCTGAAGTTACTAAGGGAGGTCAATTCGATGAAAAAATCCATTGTTTTGACAGTAATGGCGTTTGTTTTGGCCGGTTTCACCAGCTTTGGTGTTGCCGCTGACACAGGAAGCTGGACCGGTTGGATTTCCGATGCGCGCTGTGCCGCTGACTATCAGAAATCCGCCACCGCCGATCACGTTGGTTGCGCCAAGATGTGCGTGAAGAATGGCGGCAAATGGGCTTTGTCTATGCCGGACGGTGCTTTGATTCTGGACATTGATGGGGCCGAGGCTGAGCAGCATCTGGGGCACGAAGTTGTGATCAAAGGCGAGCTTGACGCGGCAAGCAATACCGTTAAAGTCAGCTCCGTCTCCACGTCCCACTGATTCAAGCTGGGTCGACTTCAGGACTTCAGGATCGCGTTCCTGGGGAATCCAGTGTAAAGGTGCGTCCCGGACTTGCCACCTTAAGTGTCGCGCCTGCCACAAACGTCACCGCACAGGTATCGAGCAAGATACTCAGGTGCCTCCCACATTCCAGAGGGCCGCTCTAAGAGCGGCCTCTACACGAGTTTCCCAGATTCCGGAGGTTCCAGCCTTACTGGGGGGGCGAACGTCGTTCCGTGAAGAATTCCTGAAGGAGTTCACGCGAGGGTTGGGCCAGAATGCCCTCCACGACTTGGACTGTGTGGTTGAACCGACCTTCAGCCAGAAGGGAAGCCTTGGAGAAAACAGCACCTGCCTTCTCATCCCTGGCTCCGAAGACCAGTTGTTGGATGCGTGCCCAGAGCAGAGCCCCTGCACACATGGCGCAGGGCTCGAGGGTGACGTAGACTTCCAGGTTCTTGAGACGATAGTTGGATAGTTTCTGACCGGCTTTGCGCAGAACCAGGATTTCAGCGTGGCCGGTCGGATCGTGAAGCTGAATACTTCGGTTGTGCTCTTGTGCCACC
>CBDUTA010000165.1:0-7722 GCA_965369785.1 uncultured bacterium | reverse complement strand
GCACACTTACTGGTACGGCCATTCCGGTGGAGGAATGAATGGAAGGCTGGTGAACTACGTGCGGGGAGTCAACGTTGATGAAAATGGAGGGCCAATCATTGATGGGTTCCTGAACGATGATTCCGGAGAGGGATTGTATCTACCTGTCTTGGAGGAAAATGGCAGAGATACCCTGTTTGTCACGGAAAAAGAGCGGCGACGATTTGTGAAGACCATTGAAATCAGCCATCAACTGTACAGTGACCTAATGGACAGAGGGGCCAGTCCAGATATAAGTCTTCCCCAATGGGTCTCTCCCGTATCTCTCGTCAAGAAAAGGGTGAATGCCAAAATACTCATAGATAAAGGCCTGGGAGACAAGATCCGGATGTACGAGGTACGAGGGGTGTCTCACCATGCTGGAGGGCTTAACTCAGCAAGAAATCTAGCTTCCAGAGGGATTTCTCTCGGAAACGATAGCCATGTTGTTCTCCTGGACCTGTCTGGACTCATGGACGGCCTCATTGATCTTCTGGACAACTGGGTGGAAAGAAACGTTGCACCTCCGGCAAGCAAATCAGACTGGTTAGAGTTAGGGCACGTTGATGGTGATGGCGTGATTGAAAATGAAGCTATCGCCCTACCGGAGGTGGCCTGTCCTCTGGGTCTGTATTATCAACACCCCTTAGGCATGGCGAGAGGTGTTGGTTGGACGGGTTTTGCCACATTTGACGGCCAGAGTCTCGAACCCCTGGATGGGCGCGGGGTATTTGTGGATATGAACTTGAACAGATACCTCGACCACAGGGAAGGTGTGGACCAAGCGTGGCACAGACTCGGTCTTTTGAAGCCTGCCGAGACGTTCAGCCGCAGTAAATACCAAGCGTGTGTCGAGGCTGCTGTGGACAAGTTGAAGCAAGAGAAGCTGATCACCGAGCGGGTAGCTGCCCGTTATATTCAACAGGCGTCGGAGGTCGATCTCCCAGGGGAATAAACCCGACTTCGTCCCATTCAAAGTTTTTTTAAAGAAAATTACGAGAGGCCGCCTTGCCACCACCGATTACCGCCCCTGACCCCTCAGCCAATCGACGGTCATTTTGAACCGCTCCCCCCCGGACTTTCTCGCAAAAGCCACCCTGAAACACCCCTCTAGACGCCGTAAATGGCTCACCAGCACGCGGATCCAGTACAACAGCGGATATGACGTGATCGGGCTCAATTTTCGACTGAACTACATCTATCGGCCAGGCGATGATCTCTTCATCGTGATCAACGCCTTTGGCGACCGGAGCAATTCACCCACCGAAGTGGACCGCTTCCTGATCGTCAAGTTGACTCACTCCTTTGATTTCTGAAGACCTGTATAGTACGAGAAAAGCTGAACTCAATGAGACCTGCTCTCTGACATCCTATTTTATTGGGTTCGAGTTCGACTTCTCCACCAGAATTTCACCAATCCCACTATTAATGAGCATTTGGAGGAGTTTCAGCTAAAACTCCTCCACTTCATTTTAGGGAGAATTCGGGTATTTTTCGCCTTTCGGGTTGCAATTGGACCTGGAAAATAGAAGCACGAGATGACCCAAAGAGCGAGAAAGGTGTCTTTCTGACTCCAGGAATTCTTGACATTAGGAGTCACTGGTGCTCAGATGAGCTACAACACATCATCAGGAGGGGAAATGAAAGTCAACAAAGGTGGCCGCAGGCAATTCCTGAAACAGAGTGCCGCGATGGCGAGTTTGGCCGTAGGGGGGACGAGCTTGGTCAGCGGTCAGAACAGGGTGTCGGAAGCGCTGAGTCCCGGGAAGCACTTGCCCTACGGAGTGCCCTCTCGTTTCGAGACCACGAAACGAGACTATTTTAACCGCGGCGGCCGTTACAGGATGTCGGGATCGGCGGGAACTCCGCTTCAAGATCTGGACGGAATCATCACCCCCTCCGGGCTCCATTTCGTGATTTCCCACGGTGCCAGTCCTCCGGATTTTGATCCCAGGCAGCACCGCCTCCTGATCCAGGGGATGGTGGACCGCCCCCTGATTTTCTCCCTTGAGGAGCTGAAGCGCCTGCCCTCCGTATCCCGGATTTGTTTCCTCGAATGCGGCGGAAACAGCTCCTATAACCTTTCCACTGGGCGAAGCGGCGAGGGTCCCAGGACGGTCGAGGACGCGCACGGGCGAACCAGTTGCAGCGAATGGACCGGCGTGCTGTTGTCCCTCCTGCTCCAGGAGGCCGGCATTCAAACGAGGGCCAGCTGGCTGGTCGGGGAAGGAGCCGAGGGGGGTTGGACGATCAGCATTCCACTGGAGTTCTCAGAAGAAATTATGGTGGCCTACCGCCAAAATGGTGAGGCCATACGTCCCGAGCAGGGTTACCCCATCCGGCTGGTGGCCCCCGGCCTCCCCGGAGACCACTCTGTGAAGTGGTTGAGGCGAGTCTATGTGACAAACCAGCCCCACATCAGCCGAAGAGACCAGATAGGGGCGGCTGCAAGGCCGGACGGAAGAGAACGCCTGTTCAAGCCTCAAATGCCGGCCAAATCAACGATCACCTTCCCTACCGCAGGGCACAGGCTGCCCAGACGCGGATTCTATGAGATCACCGGCTTGGCTTGGTCTGGCGCGGGAGTCATCCGGCGGGTCGAGGTATCCACCGACGGAGGCCGGACCTGGAAGGACGCCCAACTTCAGGAGCCCGTGCTCTCAAAAGCACATACCCGCTTTCGCTTGGCCTGGAATTGGGACGGTAAAGAGACCGTGCTCCTCTCCCGCTGCACGGATGAAAAGGGCCAGGGTCAGCCCACCATAGACGAGATGGCCAGGACCTTTGGCGCTACCAAAGAGGAATGGAAAGAAACCTTCCGTACTCCCAGTTACTTCAATCCCATTCAACCCTGGAGAGTCAACCGCGATGGGACTATTGACAATGCGCTATTTTCCTAAACTGATCGTGCCGGTGATCGCCCTGGCAACCTACGCCGCGGCGCTGGCTCAGGGGCCGACCTACAATCTGGGCAGGACTCCAACAGTAGAAGAGAGCCGGACCTGTTGCATCCCCATCACTCCGGACGGGCAGGGACTTCCGCCCGGGAGCGGAACGACCCAGCAGGGCGCGCCCATCTACGCCCAGAAGTGCGCGGCATGCCACGGAGCAACCGGCAGAGAAGGCCCCTGGGATGTTCTCGTTGCAGAGGGTACGGCAGCGCTTCGGGGAAGGATGTTTGCGACCACCATCTGGGACTTTATCAACCGCTACATGCCTCCAGTGAAAGGGACCGATTGGAATCAGGGAGGGTTGCTCAGCCCAGACGAGGTTTACGCTCTGACCGCCTTTTTGCTCTATCAAAACCGCATCATCCAGGAAACGGAGGTCATGGACGCCCAGAGCCTGCCCAAGGTCGAGATGCCGGAGCGCGACACCTTCACACGAGCACTCGAGCGCAATCGACGGCCGGAGTGACAGTCACCGCCTCCCGATCCTGGCTGGATCCCTCCAAGCAGTATTGAAACAGGACAACTCCCGTCCTCTCCGCCAGAACATGAACGACATCCTACAACTCCTCGAGGAGCCTAATACCACGGTAGCCGTCGCAGGCGCCACCGACGATCCTTCCAAGTATGGATCGGTAATTTATCGAGATCTGAAGCTGAAAGGATTTACCGTCTATCCGGTGAACCCCAACCGTTCGACTGTCGATGGAGATCCCTCCTTTAAGGGACTCGAGGACATACCGAAACCGCCCACCATCGTCAACATCGTGGTCCCTCCAGAGGTGACCGCACAGATCCTTCAACAGTGTCTGGATCTGGGCTTGACCAACGTCTGGCTGCAGCCGGGTGCGGAAAGCCCGGCGGTGATGGCCTTCCTGCAGAAAAACGATTTCAATTACCTGGCCAACGCCTGCATCATGGTGGCCAGTCGTCTGAAGGACTGATCATCGGAAAGGGTGAGATTCTTAGCGCACGATACTTCCCGGGGATATTTCTTTTTCGGGATGCAGCAGGACGGGCCGACCATCGACATCGGCAGCGATAATCATTCCCTCACTCACTTGCCCTCGGAACGTCCTGGGTTCGATATTCAGCAAAAGCGGCATCTCCTTTCCTTTCAGGATCGAGGGTTCCGAGTAGAACTCGGCCATGCCGGCAATAATTTGTCTTTTCTCCTCACCCAGATCAAAGATGAATTTGAGAAGTTTGTCCGCACCCGAAACCTTTTCAACCGAAAGGACCTTCCCGATTCTGATGTCCAATCTATTAAAGTCTTCGATGGTCACCATGGATTTCATCTGACCTCCCCCCCCAATGAAGCCGATAGCTAGAGAACAAGTGTACATGAACATCTCCCCATAAACTTCTTTGCTCCTTCCCAATCCCGTCCTCTTCACCACGACTGTAATAGTATTTTACTATTTGTTTACAGTAGTTTCAGTGCAATAATATAATGATACTTATTAGATAATCCACCGGCGATTTCCCATTGCCATTCCCTTCCTCAGGGTTTAGCATGGGGAAAAATCACGTCAAACGATAAAGAAAGAGAGTAGGAGGGATGCATGAGTAACAGAGCCGAAAATTCCAGGGTTAGAAATTTTATGACCGGGTTGGGCTTTACTGTGATTTTCTTCAGTCAAGCCTGGCTTCTCCATGCACAGCAGCTTCCCCCTGAAGTCGAGCAGATGGGTTACGCCGACACCGTGTTTCTAAACGGCAAGATCGTGAGCATGGACGATGCCTCCAATTCGACCGATGTGGGGAATGTCTATGAGGCCATCGCCCTCAAGAACGACCAGATCATGAAGCTGGGAAGGAGTGACGACATCCGTCGTCTGGCCGGTCGCTTCACCCGGATCTTCGATTTGAAGGGTCGGACGGTGATCCCCGGCATTATTGAATCCCATCAGCACATCTACGGCTCTGCTCTGCGTTTTGCGGAACGCCTGGGAATCGAGTATCCGCCCAATGGAATCATTGTGACGGCTCAGGCCGATCGAGATCTGGAAAAGACTCAGGCCATCATGCGGGATGCGCTGCTGGAAGCCGTTAAAAAGGTGGACAAGGGAGAGTGGATTGTCCTCAATATGGAACCCAACCCGGAAACTCCGGGGGCGCTTCAGTTTTGGGGCATGACGCGGCGTCTGACCAATCGTCGAACCCTGGACCTGTGGACGCCGGATAATCCCGTTCTCATGCGCCCCGGTCTGAGGGGGAACGTCAATTCCAAGGCACTGGAGGTGCTCAACGATTTTTTCCCCGGCTACTCGGCTTCCATTCAAGAGACCATGCATGGAGTAGACATCGGGGAGGACATCCCGGAAATTGGCTGGGTAGGAAGCCAGGAGATGGCGGTTATCACCTGGGAACTCTTTCTCAAGAATCTCGATCCCAACACGCTGGCCCAGATGCTCAAACTGCAGTCGGAATCCTGGGCTGCATTGGGAGTCACTACCTGGGGAACGCGGATTCCCTTTCCCAAGGTCATGACCGGATACGCCAAACTGACGGAGTTGAAACAAATGCCCATCCGTCTCAATGCTCACTATGAAGTACACCGAATGCCGACCGATCCTCAACAGACTCGACAGTTATACCGGCGCACGGGCGTGCTACAGGGCATTGGAAATGAATACATGTGGATTGATGGAGTTGCTTCAGAGCGGTGGGATTCCCATTACCCGGAGACCTGTACGGGACCCGATACCCAGGCCCCCGCTCATATGAAGGCCCGGGAAACCTGCCCCCACGAGGGGGATCTTCACTGGGATACGCTTGAAAATGCCATCAAGGCGGGATGGCGAATCACCGGAGTACACACCTGTGGAAGCGAGAGTTTGAGGCGTTTTATCCAGATGGTCGACCGCGCCCGAGCGGCAACAGGAATGACGGTTCAGCAAATTAGTGACCAGCATTTTTCCCTGGAGCACTGCGATCTGATCGGAAAGCAGCCGGATGTGATCGACAAGCTCAAACGGTATGGGATAATTCTCAGTTGCGGTCCCGATTATGTGCGCGACTTCCGGAACTGGATTCGGGACTACGGCCCTCAGACCCCCAATATCGAGGAATTCTTCATTCCCTTCAACACCTGGATCAAAGAGGGAGTGCGGCTGGTGGGACAACATTACGGCGGTGGCGCATTCAGAGGCAGCGGCGAAGGTCGAGTCGGAAGGGGATTACAACCCCCCTTCTTCATTATGTGGCAGGCCTCCACCCGGAAGTTTGACGGAAAAGTGTGGCAGCCGGAGGAACGCATCGACCGGGTGCACGCCATGAAAATGTGGACCCGATGGGCAGCCGAGTATGTCCGGCACCCCGATCAGATCGGCTCACTGGAAGTGGGTAAATGGGCAGATCTTGTGGTGATGGACCGCGACTACTTTACGATTCCCATGGACGACATCCTCAAGATCCGTCCCCTGTTGAGTATGGTAGGAGGTCAAGTGACCGCGCTGAATGCCTCCCTGGCCAGTGAATGGGGTGTCGAACCGGTGGGATATCAGTATAACTTTGACGATAAAGACGTCGAATGGATCGGGGAGCCCTTCACCGAAGAGGGGAAAAAAGAAGCCGGTCTCGCCAATTAAGAGAGACTAGAACTCAGAGACAGGATCAACGTATGCTTGGATCATGAAGTTGTTTACGAAAGTTCGACCTTTGGCCATTTCTCTTCTCTTTTGGGGAGCCTTCATCACTTCCGGATTGGCTCAAGAACAGGAAGCCTCAAACCTTTCTGAGGTGGTTGCGGAGGTACAGGGAGTTCCCATCACCCAGGAAGAGCTCCAAAGCGGAGCTGCGGAGGAACTCGAGAAGTGGAAGATGGAATCTCTTCAGTTTGAAGCCAAACAGGAGCGAGTGCGACACGAAATTCTACAAGAACAGCTGAGTGCACTGGTGGCCGAAAAACTGGTTGCGCTGGAAGCCGCTGAACAGGGACTCCCTGACGAGGAGCTCCTGGAAAAGGAGACCAGCAATTTTGAAGAGCCTACCCAAGAGGAGGTGAACACCTTCTACGAAGCCAACCAGCAGCGTCTTCAAGGTCCCAGAACCCAATTGCTTCCCATGATCCGACAATATCTGGCGGATCAAAAGAAAGAGCAGATCTATCAGGATTTCATTGATCAACTGAAGACCAAGTACGGCGTGATCACTCATCTCCAACCGCTCAGAATCAAGGTGGCCACGGAAGGTCATCCCACCCATGGCCCTGCCGATGCTCCGGTGACGATTGTGGAATTCTCCGACTTCGAGTGCCCCTACTGCCAGGCCATGTTGGGCACCATCAGGAACGTCCAGGAGACTTACGGAGAGAATATTCGCCTCGTGTATCGTCAATTCCCACTGAACAGCATCCATCCGAACGCTCAGAAGGCTGCCGAGGCGTCGCTGTGTGCGAACGACCAGGGCAGATTCTGGGAAATGCATGATCTGATGTTTGAGGATCAGCGCGGCTTGAGTGTTGAGGCTTTGACAATGAAGGCAGAATCCCTTGAATTGGATGGCTCCACCTTCGAAAAGTGTCTGACCTCCAACAAATATGCCGAACAGGTGAAGCAGGACGTGATGGACGGAACCGTTTTAGGGGTCACGGGAACACCCGCAGTCTTCGTCAACGGCCGGCCACTGGTTGGAAACGTTCCCTACGACCAGCTCGCGAAGATCATTGACGCCGAGCTCAAGGCGCTCCCAACTCTAACCCAGTGACCTCAAACCATGGAAAAATGGATGCAACTGGCGCTGGAAGAAGCTC
>CBDUTA010000164.1:0-7740 GCA_965369785.1 uncultured bacterium | reverse complement strand
AAAAAAGATCTTGCAAGCTTACGGGGCCAAATTATTGTTCACCGACCCCCTGCAAGGATCCGATGGTTCGATCCTGGCCATTCGGGAGATTTATGAGAAGTCTCCCCAGAAGTATTTTTACCCGGACCAGTACAGCAATGATGCCAACTGGGAAGCTCACTACAACACCACGGCACCGGAGATCTATGAGGAAACCCACCAGCAGATCACCCATTTTGTGGCGGGCTTGGGAACCAGCGGGACATTCGTGGGAACGACTCGGCGATTGAAGGAGTTCAATCCGGAAATCAAGGGTATTTCCTTTATGCCCGATTCCCCGTTTCACGGTCTGGAAGGTCTTAAACATTTACCTACTTCCATCGTTCCCAGAATCTACGATCCGAAGGTGGCGGATGGAAATCTGGGAATTTCCACAGAAGAATCACAGAAGATGGTCATCCGGCTGGCTCGCGAAGAAGGCCTTTTTGCCGGCCTTTCCTCAGGTGCGGCCATGGTGGCAGCCCTGAAAGTGGCAGAGAACATTGATCGCGGAACCATTGTCACCATGTTTCCGGACGGTGGCGACAAATATCTTTCCGAAAAGTTTTGGAACACACTATGATCCGGCTAAAATCAGCAGATATTGAGGAAATCAAACAGATTGCGCAAAGAACGTATCCTCACGAATGCTGTGGAATAATGGTGGGATCCGTTGAAAATGGCGTCAAGACGGTCACTGAGCTCGTTCCCGCAGAGAATCAGCGTACCGACAGTCCGGCCAATCGATATCTTATTACTCCAGACTTACTCAAGGAGCTGGAGAAGAAACTCAAAGGCACGGATCGTTCCATCGTGGGTTTTTTCCACAGCCATCCGGATGTCCCCGCTCGACCCTCAGCCTACGATCAAGACCATGCTTGGCCCTGGTATTCCTATGTGATCGTTTCCATAAACAAGGGTGAAGCAGGGGAAATGCACAACTGGAAACTCAGAGACGATCGCTCTGCCTTCGATGCAGAGAAGATGGAACTCTTATAAGCTCAATTGAAAATCATCAAAAGATAACCAGGAGGCACACGATGTCAGCAACGATTTTTATTCCCACTCCTTTGAGGCCCTTCACAGGTGATCAAGAATCTCTGGAACTGGAAGGAAGTACGGTCGGAGAGGTTTTGAGGAATTTGGCTGAGCAGTATGGAGATCTGAAGAAACACCTGTTTGATGAAGAGGGGAAATTAAGAAATTTCGTGAATATCTATGTCAACGACGAAGACATTCGCTACCTGGATCGTGAGGAGACGGCCATTCAGGATAAGGACACCATCAGCATTGTCCCCTCCATCGCAGGCGGAGCGCTCTAGCCTCAAAATGCCGGCTCGATTTCGGAACTGATCTGCCGCCAACCCAACTGCTTCATGGGGATCATCCCGTAAGCCAGGCGGATCCCGCTTTGTTGATAATACAGGCTACTGGTCCCGCCTAGGGTAAAGCGAGGCTCCCCGTAACTCCAGGTGCCGTCCAGGTTGTCAATGGTCTTAGCCACAAATATCCCACCCAGGATTCCCACATTTCCAGACTCTTCGAACTCGCCATCCCCGACCACTAGGATCAATCCGCGATAGTCCAGATTGCCACTCAGCTCCAGCCTCCCGTTGACGATCAACATACCCGCACCGCTATTCGTACCGTTGATTGTACAATCCCCGGGACAGTAAGTGATCTCTGGATTGTCATCATCGCCCATATCAGCACTGTGGTTGCTCCCGTCTGGGATGATGGTATCGGCAAAGGCACTGATGCCGTCGATGAAATTCTGGACGTAGGTGGCATCAAATAGATTGGTGGCATCCGGATTGGGATCGTCTCTTATGGCTTGGGTACCGTCCTGAAGAGAGGGGGTAGTGCCGTAGTCCGAACTGTCGCCTACGAGGTTGTCCCTTTGGTTGGGAGCCAAATCATCGTAGATACAGTCTCGAAGGCCAGCACCATCGCCGGCTCCGGAATCATCGTAGACACCGTTGATCCCGGCTGAATCGCCACCTGTGACGTGGGAGTGGGATCCGCCCGATAAATCTGCCAACGTCATGTCAGGATGGTCGAAGCCATCAACATCGAACGAATTCCCAACTAACAGTGAGCCTCCTTGGGCCGGCTGAGCGCAGGAGCCGTAGAGGGTCAGGCCGGCCTTGAACTCAAAGGTCTTCTCACGTTCGATCATGGTTTCGATGATGCTGACCGAATTCTTGACCGTTCCACCGTAGGTACTCATCTGTCCCGCTCCCAGCCGCTGAATAGCCAGGGTTCGAAGAATAACAATTCCATCAACATCGGTGGTCAAATCTCCGTCTCCATCATCGTTATCGGTAATCTTGGAAAAATATCGAGCCCCGGAACCCAGTGAGACGCCACCCACGGGCGTTAGAAATCCTGTGGCGTTTCGGGTTCCGATGGGGCTGGGAAGGTTTTCGAAATCCACATTCATCGCTTCCAGAGGGGCCAGCGGATTTCGTTGAAAATAGTTATCTGCGTCGGTTCCCGGAGTGGGCTCGGGATAGTTGATATAACGGGGAACCACGGTTGTGGCCTGCAGGGTCGCGCTTAAATCAAGTGTCAGCAGACTGGTTTTCAGCACGCTGTTTCCGGAATCGGCAGTTTGCAGGGCTCTCTTCTGGCTCTCCAGATCACGACTCATGGAAAAGTCGGTGATGATGTTCGAAGACATGGAAAGGGCCAGTACGGCCAGCAGCATCGAGACCATCAAAGCAGCAAGAAGAGCATTGCCCTGCTCCTCTTCCACCATCACTTTACTGAATGTCAGTCTGTCCGGACCCTTTGAACTCATCTATTGCAACCCTCTACCTAAAACATCCGAAACACTTTACTTCGCAGCATCACGGAAGATCCCAATGTCATGGTTTGAACTTTCCCGGACTCCAGATTGACTCCTGCTGATTCGGCCACCAACTCCGCCTGGACTCTGACGATTTGACTTTCCGTGACCGTCGTGTTTCCGGCACTGTCATAGAAGGTCAGATCAAAGCTGGAGATATCGGAGGAAAGGACTTCCTCGCCATATCCGATGTCGAGATAGATCCTTTCCTGGGCTGAGTCGTAGCGAACAACGACCTGCTCGTAGAGATTGTCCAGAGTCCCATCCGGGTCGCCAGTGCTTTTGAGCGGACTGGTGGGGTCGGACGGATCGGGCACCGACCCGGTCATATCGCTGTTGATGCGAACATGCCCTGTCCCCAGAATCTCAATGGGCGAAATGGCATTGCTGGCAAGATGACCTTCCGGATCATTGCCAGCTTGTCTGAAGTAAGTCATAAGCTGGTCCATGCTAAAACGGCTTTTTGAGGTGACTTCAGCCGCGTCCTCATGAGACTGATAAGAGCGCTGGCCGTTGTCGAAGGTCATCAGCACTCCTCCCGAGACAACGGCCAGAATCAGTATAGAGAGAAGCATCTCCACCAGAGTAAAACCACCGGCGGAATGATCGGAGTCCTTCAAGCAGCTCATTTTCAGACTAACTTCCTTCGGTGCACTCTCTACTAGGGGGGGATTACGGGGCAAAAACCGTTGTGAACGCCAGACTCGCGCTTTGACGTGTGTTTTCAACCACGGGCTCAACCGTTCCCGTGACCGTCTTTTGCCTCCCTGAGATGTCGACGTTCCAGGTAACACGAAACTGCTTGTCCCCCATATTGCTGTGCCCAGGTGAAGATAATGTGACGATCTGTGGACCGTGGGATCCATCGGTAAGGTCGGCTAAGGCACTTCCCGTTTCCAACTCCCGCGTGAAAGCTGTCCTCAGCTCTTCAATTTTTTCCTGGACCACAGCAGCAGCCATGGTGTTGTTTTGAGAAAAGGCACTCTGATTTAAGGCGGTTCCCATGAGTTGGACAAGAGCCAGTAAACCTACGCTCAAGACCACCAGCGCAATCATGCTGTCCAACAGGCCGATTCCTTCTTGGGAACAACGCTTTGTTAAGTTCATAGGATAACGTCTACACCGTAGGGAGTGACAATTATGGAAGCCGTTTCGCCGGCATCATTTTGTAGTTGAACGATCCCCGTCAGTGCGTGTCCACGAGCATAAAAGCGGATCGACGGTGAAGGCACGACTGAAAAGGTGATGCCCGGCTCCAGGCTCTTCGCCATTCGTGGGGTATTACTCGAATGGGTGGGATCCACGACTTGAATGGTATTGGCGTTTGTGTCGAACTGGGCTTCGTAAGCCCAGTTTCGAGAGATGGCCAGTGCCCGTCCTGCATTCATCTCGGAAGCAACCATATTGGCCGAAGAGACGAGACGATACTTATCGATGGACGGTTGCAGCTGTAGGATGGCCACGCTGCCAAGGATGGCGATCATAGCTACAACAAAAACGATCTCGATAATGGAGAAACCGAATTCGCTGTTCCGGAATCTCTTCTGTCCTGGTTCCATGTCTTTCCGGCTTTCTGACTTCATGCTTAGATCTCCCTCTCTCCCCTGCATCGCACGGTCCTTCAGTCCCGTGTTATCAATAATCTTTCCAGTTAAGCGTGATCAGTAAGGCCCCGCGCTTTTCCAGTGCCGTCCGCACGGAGCAAGATACTTTTGCTTGCCAACAGGTAAAGCAATATCCGTTCCTCAGCGGCCCTAGCTTAGGGGAAAGAACCCCTTTAAACAATTATTATTCAATAGTTTAAAGAAATAATTTTAAAATTTATATGAGCTAAAGTTGCTTCCCTCTCTCGTAACTCCTGTTTACAACTGTAAACAACCGTTGACAGTAAATTCGACGTCTTGGGCCACTCAGTGACAACACCTGACTTCGCAGTTTTTCTCACTGGATCGTTATAGCGAACAAAGGAGGTACAGGAATACCATGCTGTTAAAAGTGCAAAGTGCCTCGGTGTTGGGAATCGAAGCGCAGATCATCGATATCGAGGTGGATCTCTCCCTTCATCGAGGACGCAAATATCACGTTGTTGGACTACCCGACACGGCGATTAAAGAGAGTGGAGAGAGGGTGCGAGCCGCCATCCAAAACTGTGGTTACAAGTTCCCCCACTTGGGCAGTATCACCATCAACTTGGCCCCGGCTGACTTCAAGAAGGAGGGCAGCTGCTATGATCTGCCCATTGCGCTGGGAGTCCTTGGCCTAAGTGGGAACCTGGAACCGGAACGAGTTCGAGATTGGCTCATCCTGGGAGAACTCTCTTTCGACGGACAGGTGCGTCCTATTCGTGGGGCACTACCGGTGGCCTTACATGCCTGCCAGAAAAAATTCAGTAAACTTCTGCTACCGGCCGACAATACCCGGGAAGCGGCAATCGTCAGTGGAATTGAAGTGCACCCGGCCTTTACTCTTCCTCAAGTGATGGACTTGCTCAACGGAGGACGCGCTCAATACCCTCCCATCAAGGTCAATCGCCATGACTTGTTCAAGGAACAGACAACGGCAAGGCCGGATTTTTTCGATGTGAAGGGGCAGGAGACGGCCAAGCGTGCGCTGGAAGTGGCTTGTGCAGGGGGGCACAACCTGTTGATGATCGGACCTCCCGGTGCTGGCAAGACCATGCTTGCCAAACGAGTTCCATCCATACTTCCTGCCATGAGTTTTGCAGAGGCCCTGAAAACCACGGCCATTCACAGCGTATGCGGGCTGCTCAAAGGAAATCAGCCGTTCCTAACCCACCGCCCCTTCCGCGCCCCTCACCACACCATCAGTAGTGCAGGGTTGGTAGGCGGCAGCTCCATTCCTCGACCCGGTGAAGTTTCTCTGGCTCACAATGGCGTGCTCTTCCTGGACGAGCTTCTGGAATTCCATCGCTCGGTCCTGGAAGTGCTGCGTCAACCGCTCGAAGACGGTGAAATCACCATTAGCCGGGCAGCACGCACCTTGACCTTTCCCGCCCAGTTTATGCTGGCGGCGGCCATGAACCCCTGTCCCTGTGGATACTGGAACTCGGTTTTGAAGGAATGTGTCTGTACCCCTCCTCAAATTCAGCGCTACCGCTCTAAGATTTCAGGTCCCCTGTTGGACCGAATCGATCTGCATATCGACGTCCCCGAAGTGAGCTACAAAGAACTCACCGGAGATCCCAGTGGAGAATCCTCCAAGCTCATTGCCAAACGGGTGGCCAAAGCACGAAACCTTCAGCTTCGGCGCTTTCACTCCAGCAAGCCCTCGATCTTCTGCAACGCCCAGATGGGCCCCGCCCACATCCGCAAACACTGTGTCCTGGAAGAAGACGCCAAGAAGCTCTTGGCAAACGCCATTCAAAAGCTCGGCTTTTCGGCTCGAGCGTACGACCGCATTCTCAAGATGGCTCGCACCCTGGCCGATCTGGCAGGACTCGAGAACATCTCTTCTGAACATGTCTCCGAGGCCATCCAGTACCGCTCCCTGGATCGCAACTTCTGGGACGATTTCTGAATGATGTCTAATTTTAATTCCGGGACAGGCCCAAATTTAACGGTTAAACTACTACAAATAAACACTTTTTTATCGGGATGGCACCGAATGAGTTTCAACAGGTAAGAGTATGCCCAGACTGCCTAGAATAGTCCTGCCGGAAGTTCCACACCATTTAACTCAAAGAGGCAACAGGAAATCCGATATTTTCTTAGACACAGAGGATCGGAAATTCTTCCTCTCGCTTGTTGAAGAACATACCAAAAAAAACGGAATCAAAGTCAGCTCGTATTGCCTCATGATGAATCACTTTCATCTGATCGCTCACCCCGCAACAAAGCTCGGGCTCTCCAAAGGAATGCATCGAATCGATGGGGAGTATGCAGAGTATTTCAATCAAAAGTATCAGCTCACCGGTCATTTGTGGCAGGATCGATTCTTCGCATGTGTTCTCGACAACTCGCATTTTTGGAAGGCCGTCCGATATGTGGAACAGAATCCTGTCCGGGCTGGCATAGTCAGTCGGGCCGAAAAGTACCCATGGTCCAGTGCCGCAGCCCATTGCGGCCTGAGGTGCGATCCACTGCTATCAGAAATTCCCCTGTCCCCACCACATGGAGATTGGAGGGACTGGCTTGCTGAGGGTCTCTCCGAAGAAGAACAAGAGCGCATTCGTCGAGCATCCAGAAGAGGGGCACCCTATGCCTCCGAGAGTTTTATTCGGGAGTTGGAGCGGCTGCTGGATCTTCCCCTTATTAGACGGAAACCTGGTCGAAGTAGCTCCTCTTGACTGAGCATTCCCCCCCAATTCCGTGCCAGCCCCAACTGAAACCCAGACAATCACGGGCTCTCACAACCAATTCTGGGCCTGTCCCGGAATTAGTTCCCGACCCGTCCACCGCCAGGAATAGGAATGGTATTCTGAACTTAGAGAAGATCTCGGAGATTCTCAAGAATATCTGCCGAGAGGAAAGAGTACACGCTATGTCCAATTCTGAGACTCTCAACCATCCAGGCGAGCCGGCTCTGGGCGGGATGCGCGTTAAAGCCACCATCCTGTTCTCCGACATTCGAGGTTTTACCCGGATGGCTGATTCCATGGCTGCCGAAAAAGCAGTCGAGTTGCTCAACGATTACTTTACCCGGATGGTGGATGTGGTTTTAGAGGAACAGGGAGTTTTGGATAAGTATATTGGGGATGGCTTGATGGCGGTCTTCAGCGCACCTCGTGTTCAAGAGGACGCTTCGCTGCGAGCCGTACATGCGGGGTTGGCCATGGAGAAGGAATTGGCCGGGATGAACCAGGAAAGGGAGAGAAAGGGACTCGAGCCTATTGTGATCGGCGTGGGTATTAG
>CBDUTA010000163.1:0-7768 GCA_965369785.1 uncultured bacterium | reverse complement strand
CTGGCAGCGGACCTGGCAGCGACCTCCTACAAAGAGCGAACTGGAGGGACTGGTGGAAGATCACATCCGCGAGGAGATCCTCTATCGTGAGGCTCTCGCCATGGGCCTTGACCGGGATGACACCATCATCCGCCGCCGGCTCCGGCAAAAAATGGAGTTTTTGCCTCAGGACCTGGTTGAGCAGGTTGAGCCCACCGACGCGGAGCTTCGCACCTATCTGGGCGAGAACACCGATTCCTACCAGGTGGAAGCGCGAATCTCATTCCAGCACATCTACCTCAATCTAGAGCGCCGGGGGGCGGCAGCTGAAGGGGACGCCCGCAGGCTGCTGGCCGATTTCAAGGCCAACGGTGGACCCGTTGAGCCGGCAGTGCTCAGCGATCCCATCCTGCTGCCCTACAACCTGGAGTCGCTGTGGGAGAGTGAGGTGGCCGGAATGTTTGGACAGGAGTTCGCGTCGCATCTGATCGAGATCGAACCCGGCGGCTGGACTGGACCCGTCATCTCCGGATTCGGGCTTCACCTGGTGCGAGTCCGCGAGCGCTTGCCGGCGCGGATGCCGGAGCTCTCCGATGTTCGCAAGGCGCTAGAGCGGGACTGGAAGTTCATGCGCCGCCAGGAACTCGACGATCAGTTCTTCCGTACTCTAAAAGAACGCTACACCATCGAAGTGCAGCTGCCGGAATGGATCCAGTCCAGGACCCTCCAGTCCGAGACGGAGATGGCGGAGGCCAGCCAGCCATGAGTCGCTCAAGTCTGGTTGTCGCCTTTCTGGTGGTCCTTGTCCTTCCCGGGGTTGTCCTTGGCCATGAGGTGCGGCCGGGCTATCTGGAGATTGGCCAAACGGGAGAGGAAACCTTTGACGTGTACTTCAAAGTGCCGGCTCGGGGCGATCTGCGCCTCAGCCTGTACGCGCAACTGCCGGAGCATTGCCAAGCCCTCATGCCGGTGCGCACCCGGGCCAGGGCCGGTGCCTTCATCGACCAGTGGTCAGTGACCTGTGCCGGCGGGCTGGTGGGGGAGACGATTCGGATCGAAGGGCTCTCCGCTACCCTGACCGACGTGCTGGTTCGGCTGGAGCGCGCCGACGGCACCGTCCAGATCGCCCGGCTGACGCCCGATAGCCCCGCCTTCGTGGTGGAAGCGATCCCCTCGGCCTGGAGTGTCACGGGAACCTATCTCGCTCTGGGTGTGGAGCACATTCTGCTGGGCATCGACCATCTGCTCTTCGTGCTGGCACTTCTGATTCTGGTAGAGAGCTGGCGCCGGCTGGTGGCCACCATCACCTCGTTCACCGTAGCTCACAGCATCACCCTGGCTGGAGCCAGCCTGGGGTTCGTTCACGTGCCGCAGCGACCGGTGGAGGCCGTGATAGCCCTCTCGATTGTCTTCGTGGCGGCAGAAATCGTGCATCATCGGCAGGGGCGTCCCAGCCTGGCCCGAAGCCGACCCTGGATCGTGGCCTTCTCCTTCGGTTTGCTCCACGGCCTCGGCTTTGCCGGGGCCCTGAGCGAGATCGGCCTCCCCGAGCAGAGCATTCCCCTGGCCTTGTTGTTTTTCAACCTGGGCGTGGAGATCGGGCAGCTCCTCTTCATTGTGGCCATGCTGACCCTTGGTGCGCTGGCAACCAAAGCCTTAGGCTCTTTGCGGCCGCTGTGGGCCTGGCGAACGGTGAGTGTCTACGGCATCGGTGCTGTGGCGGCCTTCTGGACGATTCAACGGGTGGCAAGTTTTTGGGAGGTGGGGATGTGAGGAGCTTCAGCGAGAGTTGTTATTCAGAGAAATTTGAAGAGCCAAAAGGAAGAAAGAAGGGGGTTCACTACTTGCATAGCCGTCGGTTTCTAGCTCATATGGCACTGATGACACTGGGTCTGACTCTCCTGGTTCAGGACCTAAGAGGCCAACAATACACCCGTTATTCAGCACCTGAAATGTTTTCCTATGAGGAGTTGGTGGCTCTCAGCCAGGACCAGGAATTCGAGCCTGACCTGGCCGAAAAACTACATCGCATCACCACCACACCGTTTCTGAGCAACGAGGCCTACTACCGGGGAGCCAGGCCGAACCGTCCGGACATCGAGGGTCTGGGGCCTTCTCTCAGACTGGTGTACTGGAACATCGAACGTGGCATCCGTCTGGATGAAATCAAACTTCTGTTCACGGACAAGGAAGGTTTCCTGGAAGAAGTGAGGGAAAGTCGCGACAAGGTCGCGGAGCAACGGGAAAAAGACAGCAGCGCGCAAACTCAGGATGATGAGCAGCAGGTGGATCTCGAACCCATCGATATGGCCGAGCTGGCAGATCAGATCGATGTTCTGCAGTCGGCCGACGTGATTGTTCTCAACGAAGTGGACTGGGGTATGAAGCGTAGCGGCTACCGAGCGGTGATCCAAGAGCTCGGGGAAACCCTGAACATGAACTGGGCTTTTGGCGTGGAGTTTGTCGAGATCGACCCCACCGTGTTGGGTACAGCCACCTTCGAGAGTGTGGAAGACGAACAGGAGCGTCAGGAATTCATCGAGCACACCGCTGTCGATAAAGAACGCCTGCGTGCCCTGCACGGCACCGCGATTCTTTCCAGATATCCCATCCGCCAGGCAGAGCTGCGACCCTTCGAGTTTCAGCCCTACGACTGGTACAAGGAGGAACAGGGCCTCAGACCAGGTGAGAAAGGGATCCGGGCCGGGGCCAGGGTAATTGGGGAGGAGCTCTATCGGGAGATGCGCCGGGGAGGACGGACGAACCTTCTGGTCCACCTGGATGTTCCTGATCTATCGGAGCAGAAGCTAACCGTGGTCTCTCCACATCTGGAGAATCGGACCAAGCCTCAAAACCGGCGCAAGCAAATGGACGAGGTGCTGGGATGGGTTCAGGACATCATCCATCCCGTGGTCATCGCGGGAGATCTCAACACCACCACTGGAGATTCCCAGGCCTTCAAACTGGAGCGGGAACTTTACAAAAAGTACGGAGAAACAGACTTCTGGGTGAATAAGGGGATCAAGTACGGTACGGGTGTAGGATTCGTCTATGATGTTTTCAAGTGGGGTTTCAATTTCACCAAGAATCAGAGTGACCCGACCTCGAAGCACATACCGTTTTTTGCTCCCAACCACGAGGAGAAGCTCTTTACTAATCTGGAGGACTTTCGATTCGCCGACGGCCGGGCCTTTGATTTTCGAGGTGACCCGGAACACACCAGCAACCGGGCCCGAGGAACTTTGGCCAACTCCAATCAAAGGGCGGGAAAGGGTTTTGCTAACACCTATGAATTCGTGATCACGATAGGCGTGGTGGGTAAATACAAGCTCGACTGGATCTTCGTTAAGTCCTATTTGGAGCAGCCGCGTGACCAGAAGGGATCGTATCGGTTTGCACCGCATTTTGCCAGAACCCTGACCAGCCTGAATTTTGCCTTTGGCGCTCACACATTGTCCGACCACAACCCCATGAGTGTGGATCTGCCCTTTGGCGAACCGGAGAACTCAAGGAAAGCAGAAGACAATTGACCAAGGATCCAAGAGAGCGACTTGCCGCTCAAGGTCAAGGGTCTTCCGGGAGGGAGTGAAAGATGAAATACCTGATTATCGCAATCATAGCGCCGTTGGCCATTATGGTATCCAGCGCGCTAATGTCGGTCCAGGGGCAGGTTTATGACCCCGAAGGCCAAATTGACCCGAAAACCTACACCTGTGCCCAGCATATTGAGATCGTTGAACTGGAAGATGGCCGCTCCGATGTGCGTACGGTATGGGCCCACGGGTACTACAGCGCCCGGCGCGGTGTGGATGAAAACTCAGCGCCGCTGACCGCCCAGATGGTGGTGGACTTCGCCCAACAACTCGAAAGAATCTGCAGGGGGAACTCGAGCAAGCTGTTCATCACTGCAATAAAAGAAGTCCAATGAGAGCCGTGGGGATCGTTCTGAGAAAAAGCCTGAGCAGTTGCCTGTTTAGTCTAATCCTCACCGTTTCACAGAGCACTGCACTCGGCGCTGCTGTGTCACAGGAGAGCAGTGCAGAGTTGAGCTCGGAGGAGAGCCGAGCTGAGGAGCTGCGCTCACGCCGGCGCCAGCGTCTGGCCAATGTGAAGCCGAGTCAACCCAGCAAAGTGGTCGAGGTACTGGCCACGATGGAAAATGATGGGTTCGACCAGTTGGTCACCTTTCAGGTGCGCCACTGGCGCTTTGGTTTTGGAAAAATCAGCCCCATCTCCAGTTTCACGCCGGCCATTCAGTACGAACGACCCAGGCTGGGAAATACCGATCTGCACCTTCTGGCTTCCGGAGCCTACTCCCTGATCGGTTATCAGGTCTACGATGTGCGGTTCGGTAAGTTCAACGAGCCGGTTCCATACGAATTTTTGAGTGATGGTTACCTGGGAGCCCCCTTTGCGTTTGACCGGCGCAGTCAGGCACCGCTGGAAGGGTTCCTCTACGCCGACCTGCGTTACCGCAACTTTCCGCGGGAGGATTTTTACGGTCTCGGCCCCGACTCTTCCGAAGACGATCGCACCGACTATCGCTACGAAGAGGCAGCCTTTGACGCGGTCGCAGGATATCCCTTTACTCGTTGGTTCGGAATCAAGGGCCGGGCCGGCTACCTGCTCACCAATGTTGGACCCGGGACGATCGATGATCGACCCAGTACCCAGGATCTCTTTGACGACTCGACAGCGCCTGGTCTTGAGCGCCAACCCGACTTCTTTCACCTCGATGCCGGGCTGTATCTGGCCTATGAAGACGACCCCAATCTGCCGTCAGGCATTCTGGGAGTGCAGTTCAG
This sequence comes from uncultured bacterium, assembly GCA_965369785.1. GTDB lineage: Bacteria > Acidobacteriota > UBA6911 > RPQK01 > JADFOI01 > JADFOI01. Next base: position 2,984 of record CBDUTA010000163.1, on the reverse strand, counting down.
CCGATTTGACGACATTAACGATCGCCGCTTCGAGTTCAATCGATTGACCCTGGATGCCCGCGGATATCTGCCGCTGGGCTCCCGTCAGCGAACACTGGCCGGGCGTTTTTACGTCGTGCGTGATTACGCCGACGACCCCATGCAGATTCCGTTTTACTTTATGAAAACACTAGGCGGACGCGACACCCTGCGTGGCTACAAGGACTTCCGCTTCCGCGACAGCAATTTGATTTATCTTTCCAGTGAGTATCGCTGGGAGGCCACCACGGGTGTGGAACTGGCCGCTTTCTACGACACGGGCAAGGTCTTTTCCCAGGATACTGAGCTGTCTTTTGACCACCTGAGGCACAGTTTTGGAGTTGGCATTCGGGCCAAAAGCATGCGGCGTACGGTGTTTCGAATAGACTTGGGACGCAGCGAAGAAGGAACTTTTGTCTACTTCGCCTTCGGACCATCCCTTTAAAGTGAGATCGTCATGAGAAATCGAACTGGGATCTTTGCCCTGAGCGTTGTCATGGCAGGAATGTCGACCCTTGAGGCCGGCAAATTCAGATCTGACGATCCATTGTCGGTGGATCCTGACAATCTTTCCGTTCCGCAGCCCACCGATCGGCCGTTGAGCAAGACCATTGATCTTTTCCAGAAAACCTTTACCCAGCCCGGGGAAGGTGAAGTGCAGGCTCAAAATGTCAACACTTTAGGCGAGGTCCCCGATTCTTCCTGGTTCACCAACCGTATGAGCAGAGGTGTGATGACGATCGATGATCTGGTACGTGGACCCGATCGGGGAGTAGGACCCGATCTCTCCCGCCCCTGGGTCATCATTGGCGCCAAGACGGAGGGTGTAACACCGGGTTTCCGGATTCGAGACGGTCGCGGTGATATCTATTTCATCAAATTTGACCCGCTCTACTGGCCCCAGATGGCGACCTCAACCGAGGTAATCGGAACCAAGTTCTTTTACGCTTTCGGCTACAACGTACCGGAGAATTACCTCGCCTACTGGCGACCTGTTTATGAGACTGATCCGGAGGCTGAGGTTTTGTGGGAGAGCGGACATGAGGCGAGGCTCAGCAGAGCCTACGTCGAAGACGTGCTGAAGAGAGTTCCCAAACGGCCGGATGGAACGATCCAGGTTCTGGCCAGTAAGCTGCTGCCCGGAAGACCGGTGGGACCTTTTGACTTTCAGGACATACGCTCGGATGATCCCAATGACATCTTTCCTCATCAGGACCGCCGCGAGTTAAGGGGGCTGCGCCTGTTCGCAGCCTGGCTGAACCACAACGACTCGGACAGCGTCAATACACTGGACATGTATGAAACCCGCGGACAGGGTAGAAGCTTCGTTAGACACTATCTCATCGACTTTGGCACCGTGATGGGAAGCGGTTCCATACAGCCTCATGCTCGTCGCGTGGGCAATGAGTACTACATCGAGTTCAAGCCGGCTCTGAAAGCAGCGGCTACGTTTGGCCTCTGGGACCGGCCTTGGCGCCAGGTGAAATTCCCTGATTACAAAGCCGTGGGGCGCTTTGAGTCCAATTATTTCCAACCCCAGCTTTGGAAGCCGGATTACCCGAATCCCGCCTTCGAAAAAATGACCCCCCAGGACGCTCTGTGGGCCACACGAACGGTGATGCGCTTTGGTGATGAGGCCGTTCGCGCCATTGTCAAAACAGGTAAGATCGACAACCCTGAGGCCGAAAACTACCTGGTGGACACGCTTATAGAGCGGCGGGACAAGATTGTTCGTTACTATCTCAGCCGGATCAATCCTCTGGATGGGTTCGCCCTCTCGGCTGCAGCCGATGGGGGATCGAGCCTTGAGTTCGTCAACCTGGGCGTTGAAGCTGGATTTGGCTCACAGTGCCGCTATCAGTACGCCTGGCACCGCTTTGACAACGAGACTGAGACTCTCTCCGCTCTCGGTGTGCCGGGTGAGACCCCCCAGGCTGCTCTGTCCGTTCCAGAAGACACAGCCGAGTTCCTGATGGTGAAGCTTTCCTCCTTCTGCCCGGATCAGCCGCTTTGGAGGAGGAGCCCGGTGGAGGTCTATCTGCGCAACAGCGAAAGTCCCTCCGTGGTGGGGATCGAGCGTACCAGCCCTGGGGAGTAAAGCGGATGGAAGGGCTGTTTCCGGGATTGTAGGATCAGGAGTTCTCCAAAGAAGCTGTAAACAGGATGAAGAGTTTCCAGTGACCATTTTTAGAACGGAGGAATAATGAAAAGATCTAGAATCTTAAGGTCATCGAAGGCCATGAGGCCTTTGAAGGTCGGGTACATCTTGAGCTTATTACTGGTATTCACTAATTGGGTGGCCGCTGGTCCCACTCCCCAGCCCCCGAATCAAAAAGAGCAGTCCAGTCTGGCAGAACCGGTCACCTCGGTTACCCCCAGACCACAATTTCCAGGGGGTACGAGTACCGACGAGTGGGAGTTTGTCTTTGCTCCCTACCTTTACCTGGCACCGTTGGACGGAAATGTCTCCAGAGGAGGTCTCGCGGCAGATGTCGACGTCAGTGTTGCGGCCGCTCTGGAAAACCTCGAGTTCGGGGGTGCCGCTCGTTTTGAGGCCAGAAAAGGCAGATGGGGTGGAATGTTCGACTTCTTCTTTATGGGAGTAGGGGGGCAAGGCAATCTCCCCCTGGGTGCACAGTTGGACGTGGATGTGGACCTGTTGACGGTAGAGAGCGCCTTGAGCTACCGATTGGGTCCTCCTGAGAGGGCTTTTGAGTTTCTGGCCGGGGTCCGTTACACACGTCAAGACTATGAGGTAAGAATTGTGGGCGACACCGATCCGCGAAGACGGTTTACACCGGATTGGTTCGACCCCATCGTGGGAGGGCGCTTGACGGCCAACCTCTCTGACCGAGTGGTGTTCCTGTTCCGCGGGGACATAGGGGGCTTTGGTGCAGGATCGGACTTCACCTGGAATATCGAGACCGGTCTGGGGTTCCGCCTGACTCGCCGGGCCGAATTGCAGG
>CBDUTA010000162.1:0-7799 GCA_965369785.1 uncultured bacterium | reverse complement strand
GTACGGACTGCAATAAATGCGCCATCAATTGCCCGGCCCAGTGCATCCCCTATGGGGACAAGGTGATCGAAAATAACGTCGAAAAGTGGGCGGTGGATAACAAAAAGTGTATGAAGTTCTGGGTAGCCAATCGGAACCGCTTCAACGACTGCAGTCGCTGCTTTACCACTTGTGTGTGGAATCTTCCCGATACCCGGTGGGCTCGGGTTATTACCTGGGGGATTCCCAAGTGGCGTTGGTGGCGTAAGGGATTTCTCCGAATGGACAATCTAATCCGGGGAGAAAAGCCGAATCCTCAGCAGGAATGGCTTTACTATAAGTTTCCGGGGCCCAAGAAGGGATGGACCCTACCGGACGTTATTGAATGACTTCCGGTTGTGCATGTTCTTTCTGATGGGCATGCGCATCGGAGACGACTTTCAATACGATCAACAAGACCAGCGCCAGGATGGGAGCTCCCAGGGCAAGGATGAGCCATCCTCCGAAAATGATGGTGACGTGCATCAGGGCGATCCGCCCATAGGGAGCCATCATTTGTTTTTCGGGCGTGGAACGAAGAAATTCCTTCTTCCCAATGAAATTATAAAAAAAGGAAATCCCGTGACTGACGAAAACAAACAGAAATGCTGGCCAGACATTCATGATGTGGGAAATCACAAGATCCGGTGGAGGGAAAAACCCTGAGAAGGACATCTCGTCGGTCGAAAAGAGGGTGAAGATAAAGACCAGGTGTCCGGACATGAAGGCGCTGTAGTGCACAATAAAAAAGGGCACCATGATGATGCTCAGGATATTGGCCACGATGACCAGCTTCAGGATGTTCAAAAACCCGATAACAGCGCTCTCCAGCCAAAAGCAAAACATGATGGTGAACAGGCTCCAGTCAAAGAACAGAACTCCAATCAGCGGCACTAGATTGGCCATGATCAATGCGATGGCGGTAGGGGATCTTATGGCTTGAAGGTAGGTGGGCGGTGATGGGCTGTCGGCTGGATCGTCCAACAGCTTAACCTGGGCCTCTTCCTCTTAACCTATCGTAGGTCTCCGATAATCTGTGGGCCACCCGATCCAGGCGGTATTTTCGGATGTATCTCCAGCTCTTCTTGTCCTTAAGGAAGAGGTAGGTCTGGGAGATCTTGGTCAGGAAGATGTTAAAGTCGTCATCATCCACTTGTATCCTTCCCACTGAATAAAGATTCGGTCTTCTGTTGGTGGGGCACTGGGTGAGAAAGGCCCTGTAGCCCTCAGAAACCAGAAGATCCCGAATTTTACGGTTGGGGACTCCTTCTTTAACACCAAAATAGCGGATCTCTGTCCCTAACTTGTCCTCCAGCATCTTCTTATAGGTCGTGATGTGCTCTCGAACCGATTCTTGGGGAAGATTGTTAATGTTCCAACCGTCGTCTTCATAGGCGCCGATGGTGACATTGTGGTTGATCAGCTCCTTGAGGGCACTCCAGGAGAGATAGGGCACGCTTTTCGTCCCGATCTCTCCCGACCTGCCGACCTGCAGAGGGGAGATCAGCACCGTGGCCGGAAAGCCATACTGAGAGAGGAGGGGCAGGACGTGCTTCTGAAAGTCCTGATATCCGTTGTCGAAGGTGAGGGAGATCGGACGTCCGCTGGTGATGCTCTTTTTCCCTTCCATGTGATCCAGTGCATCATCGATCGACAGGAGTTGAAAATCGTTGGCTGCGAAATACTCGAGCTGTTTTTTAAAGGCATGAAGGGGAAGCCACAGCCGGTAAATCTCGGGTGTGGGGCTCACGTTCTGGTACTGAATGATGGAGAGTTCCTTCAGTCTCATGGGCGATTTCGAATGGCCACTCCCCGGTTTTCAAAAGCGATCATGTTCCGGAGGATGCAGGATAGCACAGGGGGGTGGTGGGCCAAGGAAAGGAGACCGTTGAAGATTCTCCGTTTCTCTTCTCAGGGATTGACTTGAGACTCATCTGTTGGCTCAATGTGATCTCCCGTTGGTAAATCAGCCTGCATGCTCGAGGGCGAAGGGTGAACACAGAAGATAATCCTTTGCCATGGAGAGAGGTCGGATGAGAGAGAGATCAATTACTTTGGAAGTAGATAGAAAACCCAATCCCCCCGACAGCAACCCATGGATGATCCTCTTTAGTGTGGGCCTGGGTCTGTTTATGGTGGTGATTGATATCACCATACTCAATATTGCTATGCCCACTCTTGCCGGGAGCATGAATGCCTCACTGGAAGAGATCGAGTGGGCTCTGATCGCCTACACTGTGGCACTTACAGGCTTGGTACCTTTTTTTGGACGGATCAGCGATCTGGTTGGCCGCAAGCGATTATTTCTGGCCGGATTGCTCATCTTCGCACTGGCAAGTCTGTTGGCGGCCCTCTCTCCATCGATTCTGTGGCTCATAGCCGCTCGTTTGCTTCAAGCCGTGGGTGGTGCCCAGATCACCAGTAACACCCTGGCCATCATCACCGATACTTTTCCTCCAGGGAAACGCGGAGTGGCCATGGGTGTTCAGTCCATTATTATTAGCGGCGGAGCGGCGATTGGGCCCACCCTCGGTGGGTTCCTGGTCACCCACTTTGGGTGGCAGGCGGTCTTTTACGTGAATGTACCGATTGGCATTGTGGGAGCGGTCACTGCAGCTCTGGTCTTGCCCCCTTTGCAGAGCCACCGTGTTGCAGAACCGATTGACTGGATCGGTGCGGTCACCCTCCTTGGGGGCATGAGTACCCTTTTGCTGGGCCTGACCAAGGGACCTGCCTGGGGATGGTTCTCTTTTTCCGTCGATTTCCTCGTCATAGGCGGTCTGGCGATCATCAGCCTGTTTATCGTTCATGAACTACGCACTCGCTTTCCCCTGGTCGACCTGTCCCTGTTTCGCATCCGTGAATTCGCGGCAGCACAGATGGCCGGCTTGTTCGCCACTCTTTCCCTGGCTTCGCTTACCTTTCTGCTCCCGTTTTACTGGCAAAGTCTGCGGGGTTTCTCAGCGCAAGAGGCAGGGTTATTGATGTTGCCCGTGCCCCTTACCCTGATGATCGTTGCTCCCTTATCGGGAAAAGCATCGGACACCTTCGGCTCCAGGGGAATTGCTACGACGGGAATGCTGTTTATCTTGGCAGGGCTGCTCTTGGTCTCGCAGATTACCGAGACCATGTCTGTCCCGCAGGTCCTGGTGAGGCTCATGGTGTTCTCAGCAGGTTTTGGGATGTTTATTGCGCCCAACAACAATTCCATCATGTCCTGCGTTCCGCCCGATAAACGGGGTGTTAGCGGGGGATTACTGGGAATGTTTCGTTACCTCGGTCAGGCTGTCGGAATCGCTTTTGCCGGAACTCTGTTTGCTTTCCTGGTAACGGATGCCAGCGGGGGTGGGCTGCATCTTTTGTCGTCACTCAGCAGCGGAGACTCGTTGGCTTCAGATGCGGTGAACCATTCCCATACTGCTTTTATACAGGGAATGCGTGGCGTGGTCCTTGCAGGCGCATCGTTTGCGGCGGTAGGAACAGTTTTGTCGCTGATGCGGGGCCGGAGCCCCTCGACAGGGCCTCAGAACCGAGGTTGATTTTTGAGACCGTATCTACCGTCTGCGGCTCTGTCACGAAAGCACGACGGCACGAACCTAAGTCCGCCTTAGCTCCTTGCAGCAAGCAGCTTTTTTAGAGTCATCAAACAATAGAAAGCCATTCCCAGGGCCAGTAAAGCGATAACTCCGACGCTCATTTGCAGGGGGCCGGCCGTAAAGATGGGTTCCTGCTCCACTCGCACCGTGGGGTGAGGGTTGCTGACACCCGGACCTCGCGCTTCGTTCCACCACACAACGCTTCCATCGGTGTATTTTTGCCAAGAGACAAAGGGATAGGTTCCTGGCTTTTCCGGGACATTCACCCGCATGAAGATCATCTGAAAAGTCCTGGGCAAGGCTCCTTCCTCGGTGGCCGTCCAGTACACCTTCTTGACGTGTTCTTCTGCGTCCAGCTCCAGGTGGAGTTGCCAGTCGGGTATGTTCTCAAAGGTGATTTCTCCCCCATTTTTAATCCACTCCTCATCGACCTCAAAACCCAACTCGACCACCGGGATGTCTTTTTCAACGGGTGCCCGGATGTAAAAGGACTCGTGTCGGGCACCTGCCTGGGTCGTCTGTGGAAAGAGAGCCACGTGGGCCAAAAGCGAGGTCGGAAAAACGGTGCAAATCACCGCTGCCAACAAGATGAGAAACAGGTCTGTTCGCTGAGATAAATGTCGAACCATGATGTTACCTCCAAGTGTCTGGAAAGAGTGTTTCGATCAGGACGCAACCCACTCTCATCAGTCTCCCGCCTGCTTGAGGTTTCTGTCCAGGAATGCAACCGTCTTTTGCCAGGCATCTACCGTTTTTTCAGGATCGTGTCCTGGATTGGAAGGGTTGGCAAAGGCATGGGGAACACCTTCGTAAACGTGAATCTCGTTTTCAATTTCCAGCTGATTCAAAGCTGCTTCAAACTGGCGTACGGAATCGAGCGGAACCACCGTATCCTGGTCGGCAAAGATTCCCAGAACGGGCCATTTTATGGTGGACAGCCGCTGTTCATCGGTCTCCAGATTTCCGTAATAGATGACTGTTGCCGCCAGGTTCTCATTGAGTGATAGCTGCAACGACATGCCTCCCCCAAAGCACCAACCGATGGAGGCAATCGCATCGGGGACGACAAAATCGCTTCCCCTCAAAAAGGAGGCAGCGCTTTTCATATGCTTGACGGCGTCAGGTACATTCTCTCTGACCTGAGTAGCATATTGTCCGGCTTCCTGAGGGGTGGAGGCAACGTTTCCGCTGTATAAATCAACGGCCAAAACCGCGTATCCTTCCGCTGCAAGGTCGTGAGCCATATCCTGAATATTTTGGTTCAATCCCCACCACTCATGGATCATGACGGCGGCTGGAAATGGGCCATCCTGGTCGGGCCTGACCAAATATCCTCGGTGTCCGTCGCCAAAGTTCACCCACTCGGATTGCACATTTCCCTCCTCGGTCTCTTGCGAGACTGCATCTCCTGGTTCTTCAGCGGACTCCAAATTGGAGGGAGTTCCGCATGAAGAAACAATGAATATCAGGACCAGAAAAATTAGGTGTTTCATATTAGGCTCCTTTTGTCTTACCAAAACGATATCCGGTGATTTTTCCCGATCTTAGAGGGGAAACGGGTTAAAGACAAGATAAAACAGCCAGCGGAGTTGCGCCAATCGGAGTCCAAAGCGGAAATTAGAGTTGTTGGAGAGTTCGTTCGCCGCTATTGAGTGGTCCGTTGGCACAAAGGCTATTTAGGTTCTTCGGTTATGAAGATTGGACTGGCGGGACTTCCAACCCGGATAGACAGGTAGGAATGAAGTATAATACTCGTGAGTCAAGATCGGAGAGACTGAAAAGGCATGAGAACGAAGTACTTCACGATTTTCTTTCAACTGAGTCTTTTAACCCTTCTGTGTATGGCACCAGGCTTCGCACAAGGGACGTCGAGTGAAGGAGTCGACGACCTTAAAGAAGAGATTGAGGCACTCAAAGAAGGCCAGAAGGCGATTCAAAAGGAACTTCAGGAAATCAAGAGTCTTCTGAAGACCAGACAGGCTCCGCCTCCAGCTCCCCCTCCTCGTGAGTTCGTTCTAGATCTTGGCGGAAGTCCTTTTAAAGGCGAGGAGAAAGCCAGACTGACCCTGGTGGAGTTCACCGATTACCAGTGACCGTTTTGCGGAAGACACGTCCGTGGGACGTTCCCTCAAATTGCCAAAGAGTACATCGAGACGGGAAAGGTCAAGTACGTTTACATGGACTTTCCGCTGGAATCCATACATCAGTATGCATTCAAAGCGGCCGAGGCAGCGAATTGCGCCGCCGAACAGGGCAAGTTCTGGGAAATGCATGACCGCCTTTTTGCCAATCAAAAGGCCTTGGCTCTCGTACAGCTCAAATCCTATGCGGAAGCACTCGGTTTGGACAGCCCCAGGTTCGATACCTGCCTGGAAAGCGGGAAGTATGCGGCTGAGGTTCGTAAGGATCTGGCACTGGGCGCCAAGGCTGGAATCACAGCCACGCCTTCTTTCGGAATCGGATTCACCGATTCCGAGGATCCGAACAAGGTGAAAGTGGTTCAGACCCTCAGAGGAGCCCTGCCCTTTAATTCCTTCAAGCCCGTCATCGACGGCCTGCTTTCACAGTAAACGCCTGCACGAGCTGCTTCTTTACTCCGAAACTGCGAACCCTTTCCGTATTGGGGACGTATTGGGGACAGCCGTCTTTTCGGGAAGTCAGTTCGGCACCTGAGGTGCCTCCTACATTCCGGAGGAAGAGGGCGCACAGCCGTGCGCCCCTACGTTCCGGAGTGTTTGGTTAGGGGGTGCTGACTCGGGAGTGGAAGTCCTCGACCACAGTCCGAAAGGCTTCGTCCTCGAGGGCCTGGGACCAGGAGATTTCATGATCCGGGCGGGTGAAGGTCAGCCACTGGACGTACATGCCGGGGGGGTCGGACCAAAGTACGAATGTTCCTGCCTGAATACAGTGTCCTCTCCTTTCGGCCTCCCGGGCAGCCAGTTCCCGGGAAGGGAAGCGCAATAGCATCCAACGGTCCCGTCCGATCATGAGTGAAAATCCCACTTCGGCCCGGGCTGTCAGCTCAGAGCTGAGAAGATAGCGGCTCTGGCGAACCCGGTAACCCGCTTCCTCCAAGCGCTCAACAAACACTTTCAAGGTGGGGAAATCGGGATGGTCCAACTTACAGGTGCGGCCTGCCGCCTCCAAAGTTTCCTTGATCTCGCCATTTGCAATCAGGGGAGACCACTGGATCTGATCCTCAGGCAGCCGTTCCTGGTGAGCGGCATCGGAGAAAATACTATCCGTAAAGCTTGCGGCGGCAAGGCAGCCGCTGCCTGTACTGTGTTTGCGACAAAAGGCCCAGTCCTCCCCTTCGCCGGCCCCGCTAAAATGAAAGAGACGCAGGGGGTGACCCTCAACCACGATTTCGACTCCCGAATCGGCACGCTCCGGCAGCCAGGCTTTCAGTACGGGCCACTGCCGCTCGATAGTGTGATTTTCTCCGACCAGTCGACAGACTTCCGCCAAACAGGGGTCCTGGACTTCCAGGAGGGTCTGTTTGCTTTGGCTTTCATAGATCTCTGTTTGAGGATGATAGGAAACCCAGGCATGCCACTCCAGGGTGGCAAAGTTCAGGGGCTTCAGAGATTTACCGGCCCAGGGCCCTTCCACACAGCGGCCTTCGATATTCCACAGTGAACCGGAGGAATCGTCGAGAAAGGAGTCTCCTGAGCGAGTCAGTGAGACGACCTCTCCATCCACGGTGCGATGGTAGGCTCCCATGGTGTGTGTCGCAGGCAGGCACAGGGCCACAAGCGGGACATCACCGGCCGTGGTGTTGAGCACGAAATCCTCTTTCCAGATCTCTACTCGAGGAACCGCCAGTGGACCGAAGTCCTCATTGATCCCGAGGACGATTTCGTTTTCCTGAAGCCTGGGGTCGAGATCGCCCAGCTGGATGGTGTCGTAGAAATGTCTTTTCACCCCTACCCGGCCGGGGAACTCGTCGGAGCCGTGACCATGGCGGCCGTCACGATGAGTAGGGTGATTCCAAACCATCACCTCTCCCTGGGGGTGCAACCGGCTAAAATCTTCGAAGGTACCGTTGTAAAGCGGTATTCGTGGCAGGATCTGGCCCGCTCTGGGCCCGGCAAGACAGACACCGTCGTTGGGGGACCACCAGTCTTTGTTCTGATGATCCTTGGCCGCCGCCGTGGCGTTGTAAAGTCCAGGCGTAAAAAAGGT
>CBDUTA010000161.1:0-7805 GCA_965369785.1 uncultured bacterium | reverse complement strand
TGTTTTCAACCAACACTGGTTCGGGCCTCCAACAGGTGTTACCCTGCCTTCACCCTGGCCAAGGGTAGATCACTCAGCTTCGCGTCTATTCCAGACAACTCAAAACGCCCTATTCGGACTCGGTTTCCCTTCGGCTCCCCCTTATTTTCAGGTTAACCTTGCTGCCTAGAATAACTAGCCGGCTCATTATGCAAAAGGCACGCCGTCACTCTGCCAAAGGCAGAACTCCGACTGCTTGTAAGTAAACGGTTTCAGGTACTATTTCACTCTCCTTGCAGGAGTACTTTTCACCTTTCCCTCACGGTACTAGTTCACTATCGGTTGCGAAGGAGTATTTAGCCTTACGAGATGGTCCTCGCAGATTCCCACAGGATTTCTCGTGTCCCGCGGTACTCGGGATACCCGGCCCCTTCCTTCCACTTTCGCCTACAGGTCTATCACCTTCTATGGAGCGGCTTTCCAGCACGCTTCGACTAGTTTTCGGAAGTTTATGCCAGGTCCCACGACCCCCAAACCGATTCAAAAGAGCCGGCCTGGGTTTAGGCTGTTTCCTGTTCGCTCGCCGCTACTAAGGAAATCGAATTTTCTTTCTCTTCCTTCGGGTACTGAGATGGTTCACTTCCCCGAGTTCGCCTCCACTCCCTATAGATTCAGGAGCAGATGATCCTAATTTCTTAGGACCGGGTTCCCCCATTCGGACACCCCCGGGTCTTCGTTAGCTTGCAACTAACCGAGGATTTTCGCAGCTTGCCACGTCCTTCATCGCCTCTTCGCACCAAGGCATCCACCGTCTACCCTTAGTAGCTTGACCTAGAATTTCTTGTTGCACAAAAAATTCTATCTTGTGTGTTTGCCCTTTTGCTTTCCAAATTGTCAAAGATCAGTTGTCCTATAGGGACAGTGGCTTATTCTAAGAGAGAGCAGCAGATCTGTCAACAGCAGCAGCTGACAGTTGACAGCTGACAATAGAGTGACGGTGCAGCTCCTTACCGCTAAAGGGAACATTCTTAGACAGCTTAACGGAACATTCAGAATTTAAGATTAACTGTCAGATGTCAGTTGTCAGCTGTCAGCTGTGAGGCTTTCGAGTTGCCTCTTCGCCCTCAATGGGAGTAATCTATCGCTTACTTGAGGTTTTATGACTATGGTGTTCAAACGTTCCATGTTTCGCCAACGCCCCAACGAAATTCTCTTCGAGGACCGTTTTTCTCAGGTAGAACTGACCATTGTTTTTAAAAAATTGACTTGCTACCACTGCAACTTCGAGGCTATCTACAAGTACTCCGTGCAGCAGGTCCGCCGCCATCCCGAGATTCAGGTGGGCGAGGGTGAGGAAATCCGCCCCGATCACCAGGAAATGTGGAAAACCATTCCTCGCTTTGTCGAGATCCCCGAGACCCTCAAGTGTAAGCGTTGCAAGGAAGTGTTGGAGCGCGAGATTCTTTGTGTTTTTTAGCGCGCGAAGCGCGCTCGCTCGTGCTTTCGTGGGATAGATTAACCCCGTCAAATCTTGTACCTGACACACGGAGTCGTGGGCTTTAGAGACTGCTTAAAACTCCACTTAATCTTGATTGAGGCATGTAGGGGCGCACTGACGTGCGCCCAAAGACCCTGTTTTATCCACGGTTTATAGGGGCGCACATCCGTGCACCCCTACACAAGAAGCCTGACTCGGCCGATTCAGATCCGACAGCACGAATTCACTAGGTGACGAAGTCACCCTCGCACGACGTCACTTGGTGACGCTTCCCTCCCAGCCATTGATAATCGTCTCCCGCAGATCAAACCCGAAGGCCCGGCGGGAAACCACAATGATAGGGGCTCCTTGCAAGCGTTTATACACGGAGCGGTTCAATTTTTGAAAGAGTTCCTGGGCAAGTTCTCGAAATTCTTCGAGACCGTATCTTTCGTAAATACTCTTCCCTTCCAGAGAGTAGTGGCAAGAGTCGAGGCTGCGTTCTTGAAAACAGGTCACCAGATCTGAGGGGCTGAGACCTCGTTCCACAAAGTCACTCACCAGGGGGCTCACCACTTGGTAGTCAAAGGGATCCACCTGATCTTTCCGGAGTTCGGCAGAAGGAGGAATGGCGAAAATTCCTTCCGGAATCATGGCCTGACCCCACTTTCGATTGACATACTGAGCCACTCGATACACATCCGGCTTGGAGAGATCACCGATCACCGAAAGTCCTCCCACCATGTCCCCATAAAGAGTGGTATATCCGAGTGCGATTTCCGTCTCATTGCCGTTGGTTAACAATAGCGCTTCCCGGTCGTTGGATTCGGCCATCATGACCAGTCCTCGAATCCGGGCCTGAAGATTTTCCCGGGTCACGGAAGACTGGATAGGGCGAAGATAATGCTCGTAGTTCCGGATGAAGTGATCCACCATTTCCTGAATGGGAATGACGTGATACTCCAGCTTGAAATTCTCTGCCAGTTGACGTGCCAAAGCCTGACCCTGCTCCGAATTATATTGAGAGGGCAGATTGTAAACCTCCAGCAATTCCCTGCCCATGGCCTCAAAGGCGATGGCCGTGCCCAACGCAGAGTCAATTCCGCCAGAGAGGGTCTGGAGTACCGATTTGAAAATTCCTGTCTTTTCGTAGTAGTCACGAACACTCATGACCAGTGCTTGATAAATCTCAGCTTCGCGATCGAAGACGGGCTCGGAAACAGTTGCCGCTGTTCCTTTCGTAAAGGAGACCGTTTGCTGGTCCTCGCTAAATTGCTTGAGTGTGGCGACCAGGTGACCGGTTCGGTCGTAGGCCAGGCTCATTCCATCAAAGGGGATCACATTTTTCCCGTTGTCGGCCACACCCACGGTATTGAGGTAGAGGATAGGGACCCCGTAACATCGAGTTTGCCTTTCAAGAAGATGGGCTCGCTCGAAGCGCTTACCGTCCCTCTGGTTCGGAGTGCTTCCCACAAAAGGACTGGCATTGATGGTGATGAGGTAGTCAACGCCCTGATCCCGGTAAAGTGCACAGGGTTTAAAATCGTAACCCTCTTCCCAGAGATCCTCGCAAATCAAAACCCCCAGTGAAACCTCTCCCTGTGCGGTTTGAATCGATATAGGCTGCACCTGCCGCCCGGGAGTAAAATACCGCTTGTCGTCAAAGTAACGATAGGAGGGCAGCAGCCGTTTATGAACGATTTGAAGTAACTGACCGTGCTGGAGAACAGCGGCGGCGTTATAACGAATGATTTCTCCCTCCGGCCCTTTCCGCTGCTCGTCAAAATCCAAAAAACCTACAATGACGGCAATTTCTCGACTCGCAGGGAGAATTTTCTCCATGAGCACTCGCTTGTTTTCTCTTAAGAACTGGAGATTGATGAGGAGCTTTTCATCCAGGCAATAGCCACTCAAGGCCATTTCCGGGAAAACCACCAGATCGCAGTTTTCCTTTTTTGCCTGAGCGATGCCGGCCAGAATCTTTTCTGCATTTCCGGCAATATCGCCACCCTTGGGATTGATCTGTGCCAGGGAAACATTAAATTCCATCTTGCCTATCATATCCAAACTGCAAAGCCTGTGTTTTCTTCAGCTGGCGAGGGATCGGGGGGGCGTCATGGAGGCCACTCCCTCATTAGATGTGATTATAACCTTGTAATCCACCCTCTCTCAGTGTAAATTTTGGGGCGGATGCACAGGAGAAAGTCGGTTGAACCTTTAATCTCATCCGACAAGACGTTACCCGGTCATCCACCTGACCGTATGATTAAAGTGTCAGCCAAAATGGGTTCAGAAGACAGCTGGAGCTTGAATCTTTTCCGGGAGGAATACTATGGGAATTTATAAAGACGAAGAAATCGTCGCCTTGAGAGTGGGTGAAACACGACAAGTTATCTGTCGAGACTGTTCCACGGAGCAGCAATGGACCGACACAAAGGAAGACGACATCATCACCCAGGAGAGTATCGATAAGAAGGAATTCGTATACTTTTGTGATACCTGCAAGACACGATTGAAAGTCCGAGCTGACAAAAGCAGCGTTTCCCAACCTTCCCGGCTGGTCTCCTCAAAAACGACAGTGAGCCGTTGAGCCGCGAGAATTGAGGCATACGAAACATGACGAAATTCAAGTTCGAAGACCTGAGTAAAAAGACTGTAGCCCAACTCCGGAAGATCGCTGAAGGAGTAGATCACGAGCTGTTACAGGATCCTGCCAAGTTGCCCAAGGAGGAACTGCTGGCAGCATTGTGCCAGGCACTGGGGATTGAAGCCGGTGAATCGCCTGAAAAGACTGTTCAAGGCAAGGGACCTGCTACCCAGGAAGACGCAGCCTCTGAATCGGCTCCCGCCGAAAGCTCGGAGGACGAGGAGCCTGTCTCCGAGGAGAGTGAATCCACTGAATCTCCCAAGGAGAGCGCAAAGGATGAGTCTGTAGCTGTCCAGGAGGACACAGCCACCAGTGAACCTGCTCCTGAGGTTACGGAAGAGGACAAACCTGCCACCAAGCAAAGCGCACAAGAGAAGAAAGCTTCTGTTCAGGAAAGTACACCGCCAGAGTCTCCTGAGGTGTTGAGCAAGGAGAAAAGCAAGCTCAAAGTCCAGATTCGAGAGCTGAAATCACAGCGGAAGGCAGCCTTGGAGGCCCACGATCATGTCCAACTGAAGTCGATTCGGCGCAGGATCCGCACTCTCAAGCGTAAGGTCCGCAGAATAGCGGTTTAGCCCGGAATAGGCATAAATTTTCTACTGTGGCGCCCAAACCATCCGGCGTGCGCTACGCACCGACTGCGCGACCCGCAAGCGGGTACCCCCTCCCTCACTTGAAAATGTTTTTGGGAATCATCCCGTGGATGCCCTTGGTTCGATCCACATTTTGAGTCACGTGATAATCCACAGCCAGACTGGCCAGCATGAAGGCCTCGTTGCGGTCCAAATGAGGAAAGCGCTCGACAATGAAGTCGATGGTTTCTCTCACGGCGATCTTCATGGCTTCATCCAGATCTTCATGCAGCCCCATCACCATCCAATGAGTGGGTGTTTCGGCCCGGGGCCACTTGAGCCTCATGTCCTTGCGAACGAAGAACTGAAAGCGCCCCCGCAACCCGGTTTCCAGGGCGTTGATGGAAACCTCCCCATGTCCCTGCACGCCATGTCCATCTCCGGCTGAAAAGAGGGCCCCTTTGGTGTGTACCGGAATATACAGGATACTCCCCGCTCCCAGGTCTTTATTGTCTAAATTTCCTGCGTAGTTTCCTGGGGGGACGGTGCTGATGCGTCCATCCGCTGCCCTCGGAGCTACCCCCATGGACCCAAAAAAGGGGTTGTTCATGGGAATCACTACGCCTTCGGCTGCTTCGGTGAACTTGTTCTCGAGGTCGATGCGCAGAATCCTCTCCCAGCGCTCGAATTCTCCGGGCAGGGTTCCTCCTCGAGAGCTCAGACGGCTGTAACCAAAGGTGTAGGCTAGTTCTACCTCCAGAATACGGACTTCCAGGACGTCCCCGGGTTCGGCTCCGTTGATGTAGACGGGACCCACCATGATGTGAGGTCCCGGACCCTTATCCGTTACCTCGCGATAGATGCGACGGTAACCCTCGGACATCTCCTCAGCCGGAATCCCTAACTTTTCCATGTCAATAGGATCTAGCCGAGGAACATCCTCTAAGATGACGATGTCTCCCGGATTGATCCGGATCACCGGCTCCAGCTCGGCGCTAAAGTACCCCCAGTGGATGTTCTCAGGGCTGGCTTTGAGTTCGTATGTCTTCTGTGCCTGAAGAACTCCCACAAACGAATTCAAGCTCAACAAGACGCCAGCGGCTGAAAGTACAATGCCCATCGCCAAATGTTTTCGACCCATGGAACCTCCTTTAGCCCGGCTTATGCCTCGCTCCCTAATATACGATGACCTTTGTGGCGAGCGCGACGAAGTTTGAAATTTTCGTAGAGTTTAGATGGTTACCCAGTGCTAAGGCAAACTCTACTCACACTTCTTCACCCCCACCTGCCGGTCCATTGGAGTCCCTGTCGTCGGGCAACTGTCGAACGAAGTAGAGGCCGATCAGAGGACCCAGGCCCAGAAAGGTCAAGGCCCATTGCCAGCCCAGGATGTCGGCCATCCAGGGAGTCAGTTGAATGGAAATCAAGGTGATGGTGAAGCCGAGACCATTTTGAACCGTCAATGCCGTTCCCGTGTACTGGGGAGGACAGTATCTTGCTGCCAGGGCAGAAAATTGGGGTGAGTCCGAGACCACGAAAAACCCCCAGATGAGAAGCAGAGCGAGAAGAAGCCCTGAATTCATTTCGTAGAGGATTCCTGAAGCGAAACAGAGAAGGCCGCTCACCATCAAGGAGAATTTCGCCACTTTCTTCTCGCCGATTCGCCTTGAAACCCATCCTCCCAGGACACAACCCAAGGAGCCGATTCCGATGATCGAGAAGGCAAGTACAGAGAGCTCTCGACTGGCGAATGGGTCGTTGCTTTGAAAACGAGAACCTAAATAAAAGATGATCATCGACCAGAAGGCGTAGAGTTCCCACATGTGGCCGAAATACCCGAAGGCCGTTCTGCGGAAAGGCACATGAGCAAAGACCTTCCACAATATGCTGGAATTAAAGGGTGCCCGATCTTTGAGATAAGGACCGTCGGAAAGAGCCATCAGCACGATACCTCCCCCAGCCAAGGCCAAAACCGAGGCCGTTCCTGCCAGAATCCTCCAGCTGAACTGGGAGCCGAGTGTTTGGATCAGATAAGGAAAAGCCGTACCCACGGTCAGAGCACCCACCAGAACTCCCAGCCGCCATCCCAGCTGTGACCGGAACCAGGAGGCGACCAGTTTCATTCCTACTGGATAAATTCCGGCCAGGGTCACGCCCGTCAGGGCGCGAAACAGGAGCGCCGCCGGGATCCCCTGGGAAAAAAAAGCAAAAGCCGCGTTGAACGCAGCACCGAGTACAGCGGACACAAAAAAGACCCGGCGAGGATTATAAACGTCGGCCAGATTGAAGAATGAGTAGAAAAACGTTCCGGTTATGAATCCCAGTTGAACCGAGATGGTCAGCCACGCACTTTCCGTGGAGTTAAGCCGCCAGGAGTGAATTAAATCGGGCGCAGCTGCGGTGCCCGAAAACCATGTTGAGGAAGCCAGCAGGACAGCCGTCGAGATAAGGACCAGTGCCCTTTGCCCTTCTCGGCCCCCTTCTTCTGACCCGGAAATCGGATGGGTCACGCCAGGAGCGCTCCCCTCACTGCTCTCATCCTGAGAACGTATAGCACCAGGCTTCCCCCTCAAGAACCGTTTCCTCGCCTTCTCGAGTCACCTTGATCTTCAACTGGGTGACCGGTTTGCTCTCGTGGATACTGAGAATTTCTGCTTCAGCGGTAATCGTGTCTCCGATGAACACGGGAGCGGTGAATTTCCAGTTCTGGCTCAGAAAAACGGTCCCTGGACCCGGCATATCCATGGCCACCAGGGCATGAAGAAGTCCGGTGGTCAGACCTCCCTGAACCACCAGGCGCTTGAACTTAGTCTTGGCTGCAAAGGATTCATCAAAATGCAGCGGATTATAGTCCCCTGTTAAATCGGCAAAGGTTTGAACATGATCGGCATTCAGTGTAAGAGTGCGGGTCGCCTTTTTCCCAACGAACAACTCCATCAGAAGCTCCTTCCTTACAAACAGCTGCGTTGAAACGTAGATTGTACACAATCTGTGCTTTCGTGACTTCGTGCGTTCGTATCGGCTTCCGGGTTGGTGCCTGGAAGAGTTATAAGGCGATTGGACAGGTCTCTGAAACTGGAGTAAATACTTATGTGAGTAAGGAGGGTCGAAAGATGCATGATCACCCACG
>CBDUTA010000160.1:0-7820 GCA_965369785.1 uncultured bacterium | reverse complement strand
GGTGTGCTGGTTGGGGGTTTACGATGCCCGGTTGCCTGTTCATATGCGTAGGCAAGCTTGATCAAAGTCCCTTCGCTGTACGGCCGTCCCAGAAAGCTGATTCCTGCTGGAATATTGTCCCGGGTGAATCCCGCAGGCACCGTGATGGTGGGGACAAAGACCAGATAAGTGTTTATATCCGGGGCGCCCCTCTCGCCGACATAGGGAGGCTGGGTCAATTCGGCGAGGAATGGCGGCTGGTGCTCAACGGAATTGTGAATGATGGCATCCAGTTGATGGTCCGCCATCACTTTGAGTAAACGGATCATCAATTCGTCCCTTGCCTCCAGATACTCGTAGCGTCGTAATAGAGCGTCATCGCCTCGTGAATCTCCTACTCGACGTTGTGTCGGCGGGAACAGCTTGGTGAACTCCGGCGACTCGAGCATTTCCTGACGGGATTGGTAAGGCGGATTGGCGCTCCTGCCCAAATACACCCTCAAAGACTCTTCACTATGTCTGGGATCCCAGGCTCTCTTGGCGAGCAACTCCTTGACTTTAGGAATGACGATCGGGTCGACAAGCACGGCTCCGGCAGCCTTTAACTCGCTAATGGCTCTGTCGAAAACCACGCTGACTTTTAGAAAGTCTTCTGTGCCAGGCTCGGAGCCGCGACCGATGGACTCGCGCAAAACTCCAATTCGTGCTCCCTTGAGGCCATTCTCGTCCAGGAATTTCGTGTAGGTGTCTGGAACTTTACCGACACCGAGGGCCGTAACAGGATCTTCCGGATCATAACCGACCAGGACGTCCAGGAGTGTGGCGAGGTCTTGGACCGTGCGCACCATGGGCCCCATAGAGCCGTTCAGAGTCGGCCAACCGTTGAAAACTCCACCACGACTGACTAGCCCGGCCGTGGGCCTCATCCCCACCAGAGCGTTCCAGGTTGAAGGCCAGCGAATCGAGGCCACACCCTCCTGTCCCACCGCCACCGTGGCAAAGTTTGCTGCAATACTTGCGGCTGGGCCTCCCGAAGAGCCACCCGTCGTTCGATCCAGGGCATAAGGGTTTCGGGTCGCCCCGTAGAGGGACCCGTAAGTGTCGCCTCCTCCCAGTTCGCCTAAAGTGGCTTTGGCCAGAATGATGGCGCCGGCTTTTTTTAACTTCTCGACGGCAAAGGCGTTTCGGTCCGGGTAGTAATCCTTAAAAAGAACCGAACCCATGGTGGTCGGCATTCCCTTGGCGTCGATTTGATCTTTAAGAATGATGGGAATCCCGTGAAGTGAGCCCACGAGACCGGAACGCTTGTATGCGGCATCGAGCCTGTCGGCCTCCTCGAGAGCCTGGGGATTTACGGTAATAATGGCGTTGAGCTTGGGCCCCTTTTGATCATAAGCCTCGATGCGATTCAAATAGAGTTGGACCAGTTGTCTTGAGGTCAGTTCTCCCGATCGGTAGTCCGCCTGAATACTCTCTATGGTCGCTTCCAGCAGGTTAAAAGGCCTGTTCTGACCAGAGGCAAGAGATACAAACGGGAGTAACAAACACAGAAGCAGGGTCGACTGAGCGAGCCTTGAATACAAGCCCTTCATGCAAGCACCTCCTGGGTTCCTTTACCCAAAGTTGGAATTTTTCGACGCTCTCTACTCGTTGACCTTGAAGGCCACTCTGAGTTGAAGCGTTGCCCAGCTCATCAGGATCTCAGCACGGGCATTGTCAAGAGGGTTCATCTCGATGGTGAATTGCTCCACACTTTCGGCGAGGTCAGATCGCTCCAGGAGAGTCTCGGCGATGTCGCTTTCCGGGTCGCGATTGAGTCCTCCAACGTCGGGATCTGAGTTGAAAATGAAGCGCCAGTCGTCTGAGCTGACCTTTTGGGCCCAAATCGAATACCTTCCTGCTTGAATGACCGTGTCGCCAAATGTCAGGTCGCTGTTGGTTTCCAAGGTGGTCGCGTCGTTCATCCCCAGTCTCCATACCTGGCCATCCTGCAGTTGGGACAACATATCCCTCCCCTGGAGTTGGGGGCGTCCGTAGTTAAGGGTGACTTGGGTCGCACCGAGCGCTATTTCAGCCGTCCCTCGGTTACCGGATGGAGCCGGCGCGGCTTGTTCCCCACCGGAATCAGCAGGTTGTTCGGCGGTCTGCGGCGAACTGCAGGCTGCAGCCCAAAGGGCCAGAGCCAGAAAACTGACTAAAATTCGATACATCATTTCCCTCCAATGGCTGAAATTCTATCAGTAAAGAGAACAACGCGCTCGTTCGTGAGTTCGTGAGTTCGTGAGTTCGTGAGTTCGTGAGTTCGTGCATTCGTGAGTTCGTGCTGTCGTATGGGTCAGGAGGTCAGGAGATCAGAGCGCGCTGCTTCGCGCGGGTTCCAGGTTCCAGTTCCAGTTTGTGTTTTGGGATTTGGAATTTCCGCAGACCGCGGTCTGCGGTATACTGCTCCGCTGAACAGGAGAGACGATCATGTCAGACCCATGGACGATTCGGGGCAAGGAGTTTAGCAACTGCAATTGTGCCTATGGGTGCCCGTGCCAGTTCGGCTCGCCCACCACCCATGGAAACTGTGAGGCCATCGGCTCTGTTGAAATCGAGGAGGGCCACTTTAATGACACCCGTCTGGATGGTCTCTATGCGGTGATGCTGCTTTACTGGCCGGGCGAGATTGCCGACGGCGATGGTACACAGCAGGTGATTATCGATGAGCGGGCCGATGCCGACCAACGTGAAGCTTTTCGCAAGATCCTTCATGGCGAGTCCACTGCTCCAGGGAGTACCCATTTTGCCGTGTATAACAGCACCATGTCCAAGGTTCTTGAGACACTTTACGCGCCCATTGAATTGTCGATTGACATTGAGGCGCGGAAAGCTCGAGTCGAGGTCCCCGGCTTAGTGGAGTCGACAGGAACGCCCATCATCAATCCCTTCAGCAAGGAAGAAGCTCGCTCCCGGATCCATCTCCCCAATGGTTTCGAATACACCTACGCCGAGATGGGAAGTGGAACCTCAAAGATTCGGGCCGGAATCAATTTGGACTTCTCGGAAAGTTACGGTCAGTTCAATATTCTGCATATGAACCAGGACGGTGTGATCCGCTGACGTGTCACACTCCTCCGGTATTCCGATAGGCTCTCCTGCCCGGGCGGCTCCCCTTGCCCGTGCACTTCCGCGCCGCAATCGGATCGTCATCCTTACCTCTCTCTTCGCGATCACCTTACTGGCCTGGGTGTACCTCATTGTCATGGCCTTGAGCATGGACGAGATGTCCATGACTGCTGGCGAGATGATGAGAATCCGTCCCTGGAGTGGACTGGATTTTCTCCTGATGTTTTTGATGTGGGCGGTGATGATGGTGGGGATGATGGTGCCGACGGCGGTGCCGATGACCCTCATTTACGCGGCCGTGGCCCGGAAGGCCGCCAGCCAAAACACCACCCTGGCCCCGACGGCAATCTTTGTGGCCGGATATATCGTGATGTGGTGTCTTTTCAGCGTTGCCGCCACTCTGACCCAGTGGGTACTCGATCAGGCTGCTCTTCTTTCTCCCATGATGGTATCGAACAGCGCTGCACTGGGAGCGGGACTTCTGATCGGGGCGGGACTCTACCAGTTGACGCCTTTCAAGGATGCCTGCCTGCAGCATTGTCGAGCTCCGGCCCACTTTTTTGCCCAGCATTGGCGCAGCGGGGCGTCTGGAGCTTTTCGTCTGGGGTTGGAGCACGGAGCTTATTGTCTGGGTTGTTGCTGGGTCCTGATGGGTCTCCTGTTTCTGGGGGGCGTTATGAACCTGCTCTGGATCGCCGCCATCACCTTTTTTGTCCTGCTGGAGAAGCTCAGCCCATGGGGCGTGCAGGGGGGGCGTGTCGTGGGTGCGGCGATGGTTCTGGCCGGTATTCTAGGGTTGGTCGGTTTCCTGGATTTTCATTCAACTTTTTGAACCTGAGTTCGGATTGTTGGATTTCCGACTAATTCTACTAAATCATTGAATATAAAGGCGTTTATTCGATAATAGGCGACTCTTGGCTGCATTCCAGTTCAAATATTTGAACTGTGGGGTCGGAGAAACTCTCCCTCGTGAAATCTTAAGCAGCGTTAAATCAATAGCTTATAAGAAACTCGGAAGGTTTGGAGCGTGTCTTGCTCCTAAGAATTGCGCACACGAATTGGGAATAGGCTAGTTCGGCGCATCTTCTAACACCAAGTCCACTCTAAAAAAAAGCCACAAGGGATATCGATCTCTTGATGAGTTTGTAGGTGATGAGCGATGTCCACTCAAGGGTGGATACCGTTTTTCTATGTAATCGAGGGAAGTGGGAAAAGAAAAAGTCATCAAAAAAGAGGAGATTCGCTGATGAGTAAGACAAATAATTATTTAATCCTATTGGCCTGTGGTCTGGTCGCCGTTGTTTTGAGTTTGAGTGCCGGTCCGCTTTTGGCTCAGGGCGGAGGCGGGAAGATCGAAGGCACGGTAGCGGACTCCACGGGAGCTGTTTTACCGGGCGTCGAGGTGACCATCACCAACGTGGATACGGCGCAGAGTCGTTTATCCATCACCGGCGATGGAGGGCGTTACAGCGCTCCCTTGCTGGACACCGGTAATTACGAAATTCGGGCCGAACTTGCCGGTTTTCAGACCGGGGTGCGCCGGGGCGTCCGGCTCGTGGTTGGCCAGGAAGCCGTGGTGGACTTTACCCTGGAGGTTGGGTCGATCAGCGAGGAAGTGGTGGTCACGGGCGAGGCTGCCCTGGTCAATACCACCAGCAGTACCCTCTCGGACGTCATTAACGAGTATCAGGTGGACAATCTGCCCCTGAATACCCGTAACCTCACTCAATTTGCACTGCTGACACCCGGTGTGGTCCAGCTCCGTAGCGGCGTTACCGGTGGCGTGACTCTAGGGGCGCCCTCGGTTCGGATTTCCGTGGGGGGAGCCAAATTCTATTCGACCGGTTTCCTGCTGGATGGAACCGATGTCACCGACAGTTCCCGTGGCATGGGCCCCAGCGGTGCCGCCGGCTCCATGTTTGGTGTGGAGACGATCAAGGAAATACGGGTCATCACCAATAACTATTCGGCCGAGTACGGCCGCTTTTCGGGTGGTCTCATGACCATGGTGAGCAAGAATGGAAGCAACGACTTTCACGGCTCACTGTTCTTCTTCCACCGCAACGACAATTTGGACGCCAGCAATTTCTTCGACAACAAATTCGGAACGGAGAAGCCGGAGTTCAAGCGCCATCAGTTCGGTGCCACCATTGGCGGGCCCATCGTCCAAGACAAGACCTTCTTTTTCTTTAGCTATGAAGGATTTCGCCAGTCTCAGGGTCAGACCGTGATCGGCCTGGTTCCCTCGGTGGAAGCCAAACAGGGTCTTTTCGATGCCGTTAACGGTGCCTGTTCGTCGGGCCATTTGGGTTTGGGAGGTGTCTACAATGCGGCTCTGGACCGCTGTCAATTGCCCGTCCATCCCGAAATCGGACCCTTTCTGGCTCTCTATCCCGATCCCAATGTGGCTAATGTCACCGGGCCCACCGGAGACCGCGTTTTCACCGGCTCAGAGCCCACCACGGACAATTCCTTTACGGCTCGAGTCGATCACAATTTCTCCGATTCCGATTCCTTCTTTGCTCGCTTTACCTCGAGTAAGGGAGACCGGTCACCGGTGGTGGATGGACAGCAGTCCTTTATCCCTGAGGCCCTCTCCACGCTGAAAGGCTTACAGCTCTACAGCACCATGGAGTGGAAGCATGTCTTTTCTCCCAATACCATCAATACCTTCCGCTTTGGTGCTCAGCGAAACGAATGGAAGGAAGCGGCACGCAACCCCGGGCCACTGGATATCGGCTTCTTCCCGGACCGGGCCCAGGGGGATATTCTGCCTGGAGATGGTGTGATGCATTCCGGGCTGCGGCTGGAAGGACAGAACGTCAGCAATCAGTTCAGCTATGGCGATGACATATTCATGACCCGGGGCCAGCACGATCTCAAACTTGGAGTGCTGGTTACCCGACACCAGACCAATGATTTCACCATCGGAAGGGGCGGTGGCAGCTTTACCTGGAACGGTGTGGATGAATATGTTACCGGAAACCCCTTCGAGTGGAGGGGTAAGATTCCGAGAGACAACCCCCAACGCGGGGCCCGGCAGACAGTTATGGGTTTTTACATCCAGGACGATTACAAGTGGAGACCCAATTTCACCATCAATCTGGGACTGCGCTATGAACCCAGCACCTCGCCCACCGAGGTGAATGGTCTGATGGCCAATTTGCGCGACCCGCTGAACGACAGAGTAGGAACCTGCGTGGCCGTCGCGGATGGTTTTGACTGTCAGGAGCCCTATTTCAAGACGCCCTCCAAGACGAATTTCGCTCCTCGAATCGGACTTGCCTGGGACCCCTTTAGTGACGGCAGGACCTCCATTCGTGCGGGCTTCGGGGTTTTCCACGAAACCATCCTGCCCTATCACTACACAGGTCAGATTCGCCGCTCACCTCCGATTGCTTTCGAGCCTCGCATCAGGGATAGAGCCAGCCTGGCTGCCCAGTTTCCGGGTCCTCCCCAGGAGGCCCTCGATGCCGCGGGTGGAACTCTGGATTTCCAGGTCGCCGAGTTTGAGCCCTCCCAGCCCTACATGATGCAGTGGAACCTGTCATTGCAGCGAGAGATTGGGCAGAGCATCTCCTTGACCGCCGCCTATGTGGGCTCACGCGGGGTCCATCTGGGAGGCCAGCGGAATGTGAACACCCGGGTACCGGAGGTCCTCCCTGACGGCCGCAAGCTGTACCGTACCGGTCTGCCGGATCGAACTGACGCCTGGGCCGATATCGACTATTGGGATTTCGGCAACAACTCCTTCTATCACGGACTTCAAATGGCTGCGCGAAAGCGTTTTTCCGACGGCCTGCAGTTTCAAATGTCCTATACCTTCGGCCGCAGCGTGGATTCGGTTTCTGTAATCAACCAGAGCGATATCCAGGAAAATACCGGCGCAAAGTCTCCTCAGGATGCCTATAATGTGGCAGGCCACAACCAGGGTCTAAGCGATCATCACGTGCAGAACCACTTCAGCTTCAACTTCAGCTATGAACTGCCCATCTCTGGACTCTCCGGGGCCTCCAAGGCCCTGCTGGAGGGCTGGCAGCTCAACGGAATCGTCAGCCTCAACACCGGAAATCCCTATAAGCTTAATACCAGCAGCAGCGGCAACCTGCGCGACTATGACGAGGACGGTGAAGCTCAAACCCCAACACCCGACCTGGCGCCGGGAGCCAATAACAATCCGGTCAGGGCCGACGGCCGGGATCCGGACCAATACTACGATCCCACCGCCTTTACACTTGGGCCTCCTGGTATGTACGGCACTCTGGGACGCAACACCTTGATTGGACCGGGGGTCTCCACCTTTGACTTCTCCCTGTTCAAGAACACGGACATAGCAGAGGAAGTGATGCTACAGTTCCGGGCGGAGTTCTTCAACATTTTCAACCGGACCAACTTCGGGGCACCGTCTCGCAGCGTCTTCAGTGGCGCCAACATTTCGCCGGTTTCCTGCGCCGTCTACGGGTCACCCGGCCCAACCACCGGTTGCAACCAGTTGGATAGTTTCAGCTACAGGTCCGACGCTGGTCGTATTACCAGAAGCCGGACCAGCAGTCGCCAGATCCAGTTAGGTCTGCGGTTGGTCTTCTAGATCGGAAGTTCTGAAAGAGAACTCGGCATAAAAGCCGGGGAAAGGAAGCGGTTCACCCGCACTTTTCCCCGGCTTTTTTTGGGGGGGGGAGGACGGATTCTGGGCGCTCAGGGTATGTGGGCGCACGTCCAGAGCGGAGGTCAGT
>CBDUTA010000159.1:0-7903 GCA_965369785.1 uncultured bacterium | reverse complement strand
GTCCCATACGTCTGCCGGGCGGCGCGGTCTGGCCTGCAATAAAGCCCACAACGGGCTTCTTGAAGTGAGCCTTGATGTACTCGGCGGCTTCCTCCTCAGCCGTTCCGCCGATCTCCCCGATCATCACCACAGCCTCCGTGGCCGGGTCTTCCTGGAAAGCCGTCAGGGCATCGATGAAACCGGTGCCTACGATAGGATCACCTCCAATGCCGATGCAGGTGCTCTGACCGATATCGCGAGAACTCAACTGCTGAACCGCCTCATAGGTCAAAGTACCACTTCTGGAAATACACCCCACTGCCCCTTCCTTGTGGATCGGCCCCGGCATGATTCCAATCTTGCATTTTCCCGGAGAGATGATTCCCGGACAATTGGGTCCAATGAGCCGGCTTTTGCTTCCCCGCATCAAGTGAGTCACCCTCACCATGTCCAGGACCGGAACTCCCTCGGTAATACAAATAATCAATGGGATCTCAGCATCCACCGCTTCCATGATGGCATCGGCGGCAAAGGACGCCGGCACCAGAATCATGCTGGCGCTGGCACCTTCTTTCTCCACGGCCTCTTTCACCGTATCGAAAACAGGCACACCGTCTTGATTCATGCCCCCTTTGCCGGGAGTGACGCCGGCGACGACCTGAGTTCCATATTCGCGGCACTGGGCAGCGTGAAAGCTTCCCTCCCGACCGGTAATCCCTTGAACCACCACCTTCGTGTTTTCATCGATCCAAATGGCCACAATCTCTCTCCCCGATTAAACCGCTTGAACGACTTTCTGGGCGGCATCGGCCATGTCCGTCGCCACCAGAAACTCGAGACCGGAACTCTTTAAAATCTCACGTCCCTGTTCCACGTTGGTTCCTTCCAGACGAACCACTACCGGAACTTGGATTCCCACTTCCTTGACTGCCTGAACCACACCTTCAGCCACCACATCGCAACGCACGATTCCTCCGAAGATGTTGATCAACACGGCTTTTAGATTCTCATCCAGCAGCAGTATCCTGAAAGCATTCTTGACCTGTTCCAGGTTGGCGCCACCGCCAACATCCAGAAAGTTGGCTGGACTTCCACCCGCCATTTTAATGATGTCCATGGTGGCCATAGCCAGCCCGGCTCCATTGACCATGCAACCCACCTCTCCATCCAGCTTGATGTAGCTGAGATGATGACGCGAGGCCTCGATCTCGGTAGGTTCCTCCTCCAGAAAATCCCGCATCTGGACGATCTCAGGGTGTCGATCGAGGGCGTTGTCATCAAAATTCATCTTGGCATCCAGCGCGTAGAGTTCACCCTCCTCGGTAAGCACCAGAGGATTCACTTCGGCCAACGAGGCATCCGTCTCTTCAAAAGCCTGGTACAGAGCACTCATCAAACGAGAGGCCTTGCCGATGATTTTGGCATCCAGACCCAGCCCGAAAGCGATTTTTCGGGCCTGGAAGGACTGCAGGCCGATGCCCGGCTGAATGGTTTCCTTAAGAATGAGATCAGGACTCTTGCGAGCCACTTCCTCGATCTCGACTCCTCCTTCCCGGCTGGCCATAAACACCGGTTTCTGTTGACTGCGGTCAATCACAATCCCCAGGTAAAACTCCCTTTGGATATTGAGGCCCTCTTCGATCAGAACACACTGGACCACCCTTCCTTCCGCTCCCGTTTGTGGCGTCACCAGTGTGGATCCAATCAACTTCCGTGCCGTCTCTTCCGCCTCTTCCGGGCTCTTGGCAATCTTGATTCCGCCTCCCTTGCCTCGACCTCCGGCGTGAATCTGGGCTTTGACGGCCACCGTCCCACCCAATTGTCTGGCGATCTCGTAGGCTTCCGGAGGATTGTGGGCAACCTTGCCCTCAGGAATCTTGACCCCGTACCGGATCAGAATTTGCTTGGCTTGATACTCATGGATTTTCATCGCGGTCTAGTTAAACCCTTTTTGGCTTTTTACAATCTGCAAAGTGTTTGGTTCCCTTCATTTATAACAAATCAAAAGATTTAGAGAATCCATAACCGTGCTGAATCTTGCCAAATCGGGACCCAAAAGGCAAATCCAAGAAGAGGACTCAAAGGGAAGCAGGAAGCAGGGGTCGCCGCCGAGGTGAGTAACGTTAATCGTCGGCTGGTTCTGAGGATAAAATTTTCCTGTGAGGATACTGGCATGATCTGCCGTAGATCAGTGGTTTTTTAACAGGGCCTGGGTCAAGGGGTGTGCTCTTCCTGCCCATTCGAGGACTCGATAGCGAAAACGGGCTCCTTCGACAAGATTCATGGGCACCAATAATGCCCGACTTCCCGTCCTTGTGCGCAAAACGAAGAACCTGAGCACAACCAAGTTCAGGCAAGACACTGAGAAGACGGATGACCACTCAGCAAAGTAATAAGCGCCGTAGACGTCGTAGGTTTTGATCCCGTCAGGAGTGATATAGACCAGGAACTTGGAGACCAGTTTGTGGGTGTAATAGACAGAGGCAAACAAAGCCACGGCTTCAGCAACCAGCAGGCCGATAGGATCAAGATCCGGACCGCTTTCAAACCAGATGAGCCCATAACCCATCACGCCACCCAGGGCAATCAAGAATACAAAGGTGGGCAGGAAAGTAGACCTAAAAGAATTCCGCTCCTCGTTACCCGTCAAATGGTTGCCCTCCCATGTCTTTGCAGACTACCGGTTTGAGCATCGCAACACCGTGACGGTGGTCACGAAGGGTTCAAACGGACACAGTTCAATGGAGTGCGAAACAGGGATTCAATAGCGTTTTAAATGACAGTCCTTCCCTTAACAACTTCCCTTTTCTAGGAAACAGATTCAAAGACGATATAATCTTGGTTTTCAAGTGAGTTACCGACAGGCCCACCACTGAGGAGACCGCCTATGAGTCCAAGTCGGCAAGAAAAACCAGAGGGACTGTGGACAAGCCCTCTGAAGGCTTCAGACCTGGCTGCGGAGCTGCGTTTTTCCGACGTCATGTGGGACAGCCAGGAGGAAACCCTGGTGTGGCGCGAGGAGAGATCCGATCGGGGCGTTCTGGTGTGTCAATCACAGCAAGACTCTTCTCCGCGCGATTTGACGGAGGGACTCTCGGTGCGGGCACGAGTGGGGTACGGAGGCGGCGATTTCACCGTCTCCCAGGGCTCCGTTTATTTTGTAGCCGGGGGACGCCTCTATCAACAGGCAATCTCCGGCGATGAAGCCCAACCGATCACACCGGCCAGCGGAGAGTGCTCCGCTCCAAGCGTTTCTCCTGACGACAAAGAGGTGATCTACGTTCACTCCCATGAGGGAACCGACCGGTTGGCCCTGGTGGATACCCAGGGCCAAAATCAACCGGTGCAACTGAACAAAGGCCATGACTTTTACATGCAACCCTGTTGGCATCCTCAGGGAAACCGCATCGCCTGGATCTCCTGGGATCACCCTTATATGCCCTGGGATTCCAGCGCCCTTTACCTGGGAGAGCTGGCTAGTGAGCAAGGCACACCTAAACTCACTTCCCGAAAGATTGTGGCCGGAGAGCTGGCGGGAAACACCGCTATATTTCAGCCCGCCTTCTCGCCGGATGGTCGCTATCTGAGTTATCTCTCCAATGAAAGTGGCTGGTTTAACGTTTACTGGCTGGACCTCAGTTCAGGCAGGAAGGAGTTGCTGGTCGCCGAAGAAGCGGAATATGGCGGGCCGGCCTGGATCCAGGGGCTCAGAACACAGGCCTGGACGGCTGACGGCAAAGCACTGTACTTATTGAGAGCCAAGGACGGCTTTACCTCTCTGGTTAGATTCGACCTGCAGAAGCGAGAGCTGAAAAGCATTCAAGGAAAAGTAAACCAGTACACCTCTCTCTCTCAAATCGCCCTGAGTCCCCAGACGGAAAGAATTGCTCTTATTGCTTCTTCTCCAACCCGACCTTCCCACATTGCTTCTGTCTCACCCCAGGGTGAGGTTAAGACTCATCGAGCCAGCAGTTCCAAAAGCCTGAGTGAAGATTATCTCAGCCGTCCTCGAGCCCTGAGTTGGAGTGTCCAGACGGACTCTCCCGTCGCCCACTGCTATGGACTCTACTATCCCCCCTCCCATCCGGAATTTGAGAGCAGCGGACCTCCCCCCACTATTCTCAAGATTCACGGCGGTCCCACCTCTCACTATTCAGCCGATTATCATCCCGACACTCAATTTTTTATCAGCCGAGGCCTTGCCGTTCTGGAACTGAATTACCGGGGCAGCTCGGGATACGGGAAGGCCTACAGGGATGCCCTCAAAGGGACCTGGGGAGTTCTCGACGTGCAGGACACTCGGCGGGCAGCCGAGTATTTGGTGTCGGAAGGGCTGGCCGACAGTAATCGGCTCATCTTAATGGGTGGGAGCGCAGGAGGGTACACGGTCTTGTTGAGCCTGATCACCCATCCTGGATTTTTCAGTGCGGGCATTTGCCGCTATGGAGTATCGAATCTTTTCACGCTGGCTGCCGATACTCATAAGTTTGAGAAGCATTATCTGGACTTTCTCGTGGGCACGCTTCCTCAGGACGAGAAAAGGTACCGGGAACGATCGCCGGTCTTCTCGGCCGATAGAATCCAGGATCCGCTGGCCATCTTTCAAGGTGAAGACGACAAGGTCGTTCCTCGGGATCAATCGGATGAAATCGTCGAGTCTCTGGTTCGGCGCGGCGTTCCCCACCTTTACCGCACTTATGAAGGCGAGGGTCACGGATGGCGCAAGAGTGAGACCATCCAGGACTATTATGAAAGACTCGAGCAGTTTCTGAGTGAGTTCGTGGTGGGGTGACTTCGTCACCTCGTGCTTTCGTGCGTTCGTGCGTTCGTGACTTCGTGCTTTCGAGAGCAGTCAGAGCCGTGGGCTTTAGCCCACGGGCCTCTGGAAAGTGGGAGGCACCTCAGGGGCCAAACTCGCTTCGAATATACCTCGGTCCGTGCTAAAATCCGTCCTCAAAGGACTACCGAATCATCATGAAAACAGATGTATTGATCGTGGGTGCGGGATTCGCGGGAGCGGCGACCGCCTTCCATCTGAGTCAGCATTTTTCCGGATCCATTCTCCTGATCGACAAGGAGGAGTGCCCCGGCTTTCATGCCTCGGGTCGCAACGCATCTCTTGTCCTTCAGTCCACCGCCAACCGGGAGATTCGTGGTGTGGTCGCAGCCAGTCGCCAGGCCTACTCCAAACTGGGCAAGGAGGTCGGTTTCGAACCGAAAGGGTCCTGGCTTCTTGGGAAAGAAGTCCAGCTGGAAGAGACTCGCGAGCCGGACCTCATCGTCTCGGAATATCGGGAGCCCGAACAGGTCTGTCAGCAGATCCCGTGGTTGAAAGGCCACAACTGTGAGGCAGCTCTATGGACCCCCTCGGACGGTGTGATGGACATCTCCCTGCTCCTTCAGTTCTATCTGCAAGGAGCACGATCTCGTGGGACCGAGCTGTGGTTGAACTGTCAGCTGCTCGAAGTTAAGGGGGATGGACCGTATCACCTGGAGACCTCACGGGAAACCATCGAAGCCAATTACCTGGTGAATGCTGCCGGGGCCTGGGCTCCCCAGGTAGCGGAAATTGCCGGGGCCTTCCCGGTGCCGCTCACTGCCTTGAAAAGACATCTGTTCGTTCTGGATGAAGTACCTTCGTTAACCCCAGACCAGCCCTTTGCTTGGAGCCTGGATCAGAATTTTTACTGCAGACCCGAATCGGGTGGCCTTCTGATCAGCATTTGCGATGAGGAACAAACGGTGAGTCTGGAGCCAACGGTGAGTCCCGACATATCCCAATCTTTGGCTGAACGGGTGTGGTTGGAGCTCCCTGCCCTGCGGGAGGCGACTCAAAGAGAGGTTTGGTCGTGCTTTCGAACCAAAGTTCCCGACGGCTCCTTCGTGATCGGCTGGGACCGAACAGCAGAGAATTTTTTCTGGGTCGCTGGACTGGGCGGCCACGGAATGGGAAGCAGCTGGGAGATCGGACGCCTGGCAGCGGAGCGATTCATCCATTCGAACCAGACCGCTACTCAACCTTTCGATCCCTCTCGATTCGAGAATGCTTCAAACCCAGACCGGACCTCTAAACTACTGATCGAAAGCTGAAGCTAGCGCGCTGCGCGCACCTCTCGCACGTTTCAGGTTTTGAATTTTGAATTTGAGATTTTGAATTTGTTTGGAATTTGGAATTTGGAATTTTAGATTTCAGCCGGTCTGCCGGCTGCGGTCTGCCGCCTCGCATTCCTCCTGAAACACGCAATCCTTACAAACAGGCGTTTTCCTGCAAATCTGCTTCGCGTGCTCGACGATGAACGCATGAAACCGCTTGTAAAGACGGACATCGGCGGGCAAACGGGATTGGGAAAACTGCTGGACCTCCTGGTAGCTCACCTTGTTGCTCAAATATCCGTATCGAGTAAAGAGACGTCGCGTATACGCGTCCACCACAAAGTAGGGCCGGTCGCAGGCATAAAGAAGAATCGAATCGGCCGTCTCAGGCCCGATCCCATGGATGGAGAGAAGCTCCTCACGTCGAACTCCGCTGTAGAAATCACCCGGATAAGCGAGAATAAACTGGGCGATTCCTTTTAAACGCTTCGCTTTCTGCCTGTAGAATCCTGCTGAACGAATGGTGTCCTCCAGAAAGGCCTGAGGACAGCGTTCGATTCGATTCGCTTCCACTAACTGCTCCTCGATCATCCGACGCAGAGCCCTTTCCACATTCTTCCAGTTGACATTCTGGGTAAGAACCGCGCCCACCACAACCTCGAGACGCCGAGGTCTGAATTCCCCACTGAGAGGCCATTCCCCGTTGGGCCAGCTTTTTGGTGAGGGATAGGCCTTCTCGAGGGTTCGGTAAAAATTGATCAGAGAAGGAGGGTTAACCCGCATTTCTCCATCTTGGGTAAGGTCAAACAGGTCCTACAAATCAAGGCAAATCAGGTGGATGAGCCTGTCTCAGAACCACCCAGCCGGGAGACGACACGCAGTTTGGCTTGACGGGACTCATCGGCCTTGGCCTGTTTGTCTGAAGGATAGGCAATCCGTTGGTGACCGGCACTTTTCAAGATATCCGTCACAAGGTCAATAATATTTTGTAACTCTCCAATGGTAAGGCCGGATTCGTCGAGCTCTCCCTGTTCCAGCTTCCCGTAAGCGATTCGATTGACCATATTGCCAACTTCTTTCTTATCGCGGCTCTTGAGCACTCGACAGGCGGCCTCACAGGAATCTACGATCATGAGAAGGCCTGATTCCTTACTTTGAGGTTTGGGTCCGGAATATTTGAAAACCCGTTCTGACTTGATTTCCGATTCCTGTTGTCTCGACTTGTGGTAGAAAAATTCGATTGTGGAGGTCCCATGGTGTTCCGGAATAAAATCCTCAACGGGCCCGGGCAACCCGATTCGTCTAGCCAATCGAATTCCCAGGCTCACATGAGAGCGAATCACCGCCGCTGAAGCAATCGGTCCCAGTTCATCGTGCTGGTCTTCTTCTCCCTCCTGATTTTCAATAAAATATTGAGGATTAAACATCTTGCCGATGTCATGATAATAGGCCCCGACGCGAACCAGGAGAGCATTGAGACCAATCTCGTTGGCCACTCTTCCTGCAATACTGGCCACTGCCATTGTGTGCTGGTAGGTACCCGGCGCCTTGAGGAAAAGCTCACTCAGGACCGGGGTGTTGAGATCCAGAAGCTCCATGAGGCGAAACGGGGAAGCCAAATCGAACAGTCGCTCAAAAGCTGGAAGAGTCATCAGGGTGAGAAAACCAGCCAAAACGCCGTTACTGAGACTGGCCACGGCATCGGGAAGAACAGAATTGAGTTGGTGGCCGTTCAAGATGGCTTGACACAAGAACACCACACCCATGACCAGACCCACCAACAGGGATGCGAACATCAGTTCATCGCGCCTGCGGGCCTGCCGCACCCAAC
>CBDUTA010000158.1:0-7908 GCA_965369785.1 uncultured bacterium | reverse complement strand
ATTCGGCTAAACATCCAGGGGCTGCCGCCGGTGAGTGTGAGATAGATCCCCCGAACGAAAACCTTCAGGCGTTCCGTCCAGATAAAAGCTCCGGTCCAACTGCCCTCTACCCAACAGCAAGCCTCACCTGAAAATCAGCCTTCACTACTTTGTGTTCAGGCTGTCGGGCTGGTGCTAACTGTTGTGTGGACAGCCTAAACCCGTGCGCATGAGCCAAGCGCGAATCAGAGAGCAATACGACAAGCATCATCCACGGGCTTAGATGTACGCTATATAGTGAGTGAAGTTCTTAAGTCGGTACCACATCACGAAGTACTTCGTGTCCCCTGTTATCAGGTACGCCCTCGGCCCGATCATCGTTTTAGGAGTTGGCTATTTGCTTGCCACCTACGGGGAGGAGGATCAATCCGAATGGAATGTGGGCGGACTCCTATCTTTTTTTCTTCTTCTTCTCGCCGGAACTGTTGCTTGGGGGTGGGCTGCTGTAGACGCAGGGAAATGGACCGCCCGTCTGGTGCTGCGTCGCTACGGCGTGATTTGCCTCTGGTGGGCATTACTTAACGCCTACATGCTCTTTTGGGGCGTGCCGGTTGGCCGGTTCGCCAACGAATCATTTGGCGAACGGCTTGAGGCCATGGCAGATTCCCTAGCTGCAGGCCCATGGACGGCGCTTTATTACATAGGATCCCTCGATTTCATTATCGTTATAGTGCTGATGTTAATCATGATTGCAGTTGGCCTGCGGTGGCCGAACCTCCGCTTCACCCGGATATGTGGTTATGTGGGAGTCTGCATCTGGTTCTTTCTAGGAATGGGGTTCGTGTTCTAGGGGGCTTATGCCAAGGTTAGCCACCTTCAATTTCGCTCACGACCTTTATTTCCACCGTGAGCTTCGCATTTTCGGGGATGACTCCTGGGATACCGCGCTCTCCGTATGCTAGGTGAGGAGAGATCTGAACTCTCCGGTATCCGCCAACATTCATTCCTTGGACAGCGTAGAATATGCCTCCTACCAGATTCTCTCGGTCAATCCTCACTTGGTGACGCAGGAACCCATCATCTTCCTCTTGCAGGTGATCGTTTATGACATGACCAAGGCACTTCGAGGGATGCTGTACTACGTCGCCACGGCTTAATGTAATGCGCATCTCTAAGACGTAGTATCTTTGGCGGCCAACCGGTGGGCCGGTCCCCAACTTCTCGTCCAACAGTTTCACACCTTTGCGAATCCACATCCTATTTCATTGTGAATTGCATATCCTATCGGTTTCAAGCTTGTGCCAGCGGAAGTGTGCCTGATTCTTGGACTCCGTACTCATCTGGGCACTCGACTTGTCCACTTATCTATCGTGGCAGGTTAGGTGGGGAAAGTTCAAAGAAACGTAAGGAATGGGGAGGTGGTGGCAGGGTGAGTTGAGCTAAAATGGCACAAACGCCTTGTCTATTGCGTCCTTCACTATGACTTCGTGACCATGGAAACCCAGCTAACATTCGTGACGATAGAAGTTCAGCATCTGTCGCCGTTGCCTCTTCGCAAAAACCAGCTAAAGAAAGATCCTCACGCTCTGGAGCGTTTTGTTAGGCGGCTTCACAAATGACCACCACCGAGCAGTAACGCAACACCAAACCAAATAGACGTTAGAGCTACCGCCCACTTTAGAACTCTCGCGTTCAAGGGCAACATCGAAAACACTTTTGGAATCTTGCCACCTTTTGAGTGCACCTCTTTCTCGCCAAATACCGCGACAAGTATGCCAAAGACGACCAAAAAGACTCCCAGAACCTGGCCCGTCATAGTTTTGAAGCCCCCTAACATGGCCCTAACTGTGGTCCAGACGTATTACCAAACGGTTGTTGGCAATATAGCACTCCCAGACTCCTTGTTGCACTTGTCCTAATTTAGAAGTTCAATTCTGGGAGAATGTCCACCTGCCCTCTACCTGACAGCAAGTCTCACCTGGAAGTCAGCCCTCACTACTTTATGTTCAAGCCGTCGGGCTGGTGCTGATTGTGTGGGTGGCCAAGTCTGGGAAAAATTCTGATCTTTACAAGGTCTTACGGTCAGGGGAATGGGCCTTGAAAGTGTCTCCCATATGTCTCCCACTCTGTTTCCTAATACTTCCTAATCTTTCAGTTCTTGGATTGGCGGAAAACCCGATAAGTGGTTGTTTTTCCTAATGTTTCCTAACAATTCGTCTTCTTATAGAACAGATT
Organism: uncultured bacterium; assembly: GCA_965369785.1. GTDB lineage: Bacteria > Acidobacteriota > UBA6911 > RPQK01 > JADFOI01 > JADFOI01. The sequence continues at coordinate 5,694 of CBDUTA010000158.1, read as the reverse complement.
TAGGATCTGGTGGGGTAACACCCGTGAGGGTTCGAGTCCCCCTCCGGCACCATTTATTTTCTGTTGTTGGGAACAAAGGAGTTAGCTATACTCTTTCCTCAAATAGCAACGGATAGCTAACCAAGATACTTCCAGCAAGAGTTATGAAATCTCCCTTTCACGAGCGGTTTAATATCCAGATCGATATTGGAGAAGCCCGGAAGCGATTTATCAACCGGATTCACACAGTGATCTACGACGGCCTTTTTTACGAGCTTGCAAACTATGAAGAAATTAAGCGAGCGGTCTTGTTTCGTCTAGGTGAGAGATACCAATATGGTCACCGCCTGGAAAGTTTTGTAACAAATGATTTTCACGAGCATCTTAGACTGCTTGAGGCCGCTTTTTTTGTGCTTCCAGATCACGCAAGGCCAAGAATGGAAGACCGTATCCTGGCTAGCCTTACCGTGTCCGAAGTCGATCTTGGAATACGCTGGAACGAAGGTCGCTTTCTCCCATCTGGTGCAAAGTCGCTTGACGAAGGACTGGTGAATGAGCCTCTTCAGTGGCTGTCCGGCCCTGAATATAAGGGTGTTCTTGATGCGTTTCAAAAAGGCTTAGATCACTTCCTCCGCTCACAGAACAATCCCAAACTGAGAGCAGATGTGATTACAGACATGTATGAAGCGGTGGAGGCCCTGGCTAAGAAAGTAGCTGGAAACGACAAAGACCTTTCAGCCAATCGGCAGCAGTTTCTCAAAAAGGTTAAGGCGTCGGAAGACTACAAGAAGATACTCAAGGAGTACATCGACTTTGCCTGTAAGTTTCGCCATGCGCCAGGCGACAAGAGACCCAAGCCCCGGATCTCTGAGAAAGAGACAGAATCATTTATCTACTTGACGGGTTTGTTCATCCGATTAGCCATGAGCTAGGAAAACAAGATCCCGCCCAACTTCTCAGCCGCCGCTTCCTGCATATCTGGCAACACATGCGCGTAGATGTTCATCGTGATCTCTATGCCCTTTGATCTGTGTGAGAATCCGTGTGAGAAAATCTTTCCAATATCTACCAAAACCGAGAAAATCACCTAAAGCCTGCTAAATGGAAATCCCTTTGTTTCAGTAACTTACTGATTTTGAGGAGGTTGTGAAACTCAAGGGTTCTCATTAGAAGTCCGTTGCTCTATCCTATCTGAGCTACGGGCGCACAGTTGAGTTTAGGGGACTGAGCTGATTCACATCTGGTCTGAAAATTCTCATCGTGCCCAGGATTGAGCTCACCACCTTATTCTTACGACATCCATTAAACACTAAATAAACGCCCTGCCCCATATAGGAAAAGAAATTGTAACACGGCAGCTTGAACTTGACCCAAAGAGGTGCCGTTGGGTTCCTCCCCCAACGGTCTCGGTCAATACTCCAGCTCAAGGCTAAGAGCTGAGCGGCCCCGCCTCATCAACTCGCGAATTTCATGTACCGGCGAAACTGGAGGCAACCGTTTGCGGAGGGCCTCAGTCGTGCGTCGCGGAACGGACAAGCCGCGCTCAGGAATTCGGGTCCTGTCCCTGAACTACCAGAAGCATCCATTCTTGATTCTGGGGACCAGGGAATTCCCAGCTCTTGCCTTTAACTCTCTCAAGAGCTACCCTCAACAGAAGGTTCCATCACTCAGTCCAGGGGGGGGAGCATTGTGGTCACTACCAGCGTATCCCATTACGAAATTCGGTCCCCGCAAAACAGCAGAGTGCTCTGGGTCTTCGCTGCTTTGGGCACACTGGGAATTTTCGTCTTTGACTTGTCAATCCCACTGGGGGTTGCTGGCGGAGTTCCTTATGTGGGAATCGTGCTGATTGCTTTGTGGTTGCCGAATACGCGCCCTGCATACATTCTTGCCATCATCTGTATAGGATTGACGATCGGCGGTTTTTTCTTTTCACCACAAGGGGGTGAGTTGTGGAAGGTCATCGCCAACCGTCTGCTTGCCATCCTGGCAATAGCTGTAACAGCGGGGCTGTGCGTGCAACACAAGCGCTCCGAAATGTTGCTCCGAAAAAGCCAAGAGAAACTTGCCGAAGCCCAAACCATGGCCCACATAGGCTGTATTGAACGAGACCTCCAAACTAGTAAACTATGGTGGTCGAATGAAGTTTATCGCATTATAGGAGTAGCGCTCCAAGACTATCAACCTAACCTTGAGGGCTTTCTAGATTGCGTTCACCCGGAAGATCTGGAATTGGTAAATCAGGAAACAAGTCGCTCAATAAACTCCAAGGAAGTTATAGCGGTTAATTTCCGCATCGTCCGCCCCGACGGAGAAGTGCGAATGATTCGCTCGCGGCTCAAGACTCACGCTGACCCGAGGGGAAATCCCATTCGGTTGATGGTAACTGTTAGGGACATCACCGCGCAAAGTCAGGCACAGGAAAAACTTCTTAAATATCAAGGACAACTCAAGAGGCTGGCTTCCCAACTGACCCTGGCTGAGGAACAGGAACGAAAGCGCATAGCAACCGAACTGCACGACCGCATTGGCCAAAACCTGGTTTCATCCAAATTTAAGCTGGGACTGCTTCAGCAAACCAGTACGACCGGGGTTGGCACCACACTCTTTCGAGAGCTGGAAGAGTTGATTGGACAAATCATTCAAGACACACGGTCACTCATATTCGAGATCAGTCCTCCCGTTCTTCACGAGCTGGGGCTTGAGCCGGCTCTGGAATGGCTTACCGAACAAACCTCTCAACGATATGGATTTGCCTGCGACTTTGAGGATGACCAGCAGCCTAAGCCACTGGAGAAGGACACTCGTGTGATTCTCTTCCAGGTTGTGCGCGAGTTGTTGACCAATGTCGTTAAGCACGCTCAGTCGAGACAAACAAAAGTCAACCTTTGGACGACGGACGAACAAATAGCCATCCGCGTTGAAGACGACGGAATCGGATTCGACACCTCCAGGCTCGATTCTCAGGCGTCACCAAAAGGCGGTTTCGGCCTCTTTAGTATTTCCGAGCGAGTGGACCTGTTGGGCGGAAAGTTCAATATTGAATCTGACCCTGGCAGAGGGACCCGAGTGGTTATCATGGCCCCGTTGAAGCGGGAGAAAGGGAGGGACCAGTCCTGTGAGGATTCTGCTCGTGGAGAAACCACATAAGGAAGCGTCTCATCATGCAAGCCTGATTTCCTACCCCATTTCCACCCCGGAACCTCCCCGACAACAGAAAAAACAAAGGAATTAAAGAGAAGGGGAATGATTGAGTCGAAAAGACTCCGGCCCCTTCTCAGTCCCGAAACCTGAATTTTTGATTTACCCTTAACCGGTCTTTTATAGCCGCTCAGACGACTACCGATATCTAACGACAGGCCCGGCATCCTCTAAGCAAGAGTTGCACAAACCACCAGTAACTTACCTTCAATAAACCGTTTATTGGTCACCTCATCCTCCTTATCACCGCATTAATTCAAGGATCCATAAACCACTTCTCCTCCAATTACAGTGGCCAGAATCTTAATCTCAGACAGGTCTTCATCCGCAATGTTGGGGTCCAGGGGATTCTTGTCCAGCACCACCAGATCAGCCAGCTTGCCGGGCTCCAGCGAACCCAGCTCTTCGTTGCGCAGAACATAATCGCCCCCCCAGCGGGTCATCATGAGCAGGGCCGTGGCCCGGTCGATGGACTCCCTGGGGCCAAAGACACGACCATCCTTGACCCTTCGAGTCACCAACACCTCCAGATTGAACAGGGGCTGTCTCAGCGGGTCTTCATGAGTGTCGGCTCCGTAGCTGACTTTGGCACCCGCATCGAGCAGGCTTTTCACGGGAAGCATCCATCGATGGGCATATTCCTCGCCGTACACTCGACTCACACCGGCAGCGTAAGTTCTATAAAACATGGGAGGTTGCAAACTCCAGGTAACGCCGAGTTGGACAGATTTCTCGACGATCTCGGGAGTGACCATCATGCCGTGATCCAGCCCAAAGCCCCTTCCCAGGATCGACTCCTCCTGGTTGGCCTGGTCAAAGGCATCGAGCATCATCAAAAACCCCTTGTCTCCAAAGGTGTGCACTCCGGAGACCCTGTACCCATAACGATTGACCACCAGCACGGCATCAGCACCCGGCTCACCCGGCAGGTCCCACTCACAAAGGCCTTCCGGATAGATGTCACCGGGTAACATCACTTTTTTTGGAGGTGTCGCGCAGACATTTCCACGACTGCCCGGTCCATTTCCGTCGGGTTTTCCAATCGAGATACCAATCATCCACATCCGTTCGGTTCCGTGTCCCTGCAGATTACCGAAGCGTTTCAGGGCCCTCTCAAGAAACGGATTACTGCGTCCTATTTCATGCGAATAGCCCAGCCTGAGCGGCAGCTCACCTGCTCGATCCAGCAACCCGTAAGCGGTGACTTCATTTCCCTTGAGACGGGTGGACAAAGTGGTGACCCCGATGGCCACCCATTCCTCCAACTCCCTTTTCAGAAAAGGGGCCAGAACTTTTGGTGAGACCCGAGGCACCACCTCCTGGTCAATCACCGTTCCGACAGCTCCAAAAATCTGGCCCGTTGGAACTCCTTTGTCGTCTCTCAGGATCCCGGGGACCCTGTCTCCATAGGTTTCCAGAACTTTGTCCAGCATCTTGGTGTTGGCGATTCCCTGGGTGGCACTTCCAATCATGACATAGAGGAGATTATCGGGCGCTACTTCGTCCAGGTCGTACCGGGTGAGGGCCATCGAGGTTGGGTTTCCCCGAAAGGTAGTGTAAATCCATTCCTGGGGAGAGACGCTGTCCGCCACTCTCTTGAAATCGGATAAGGCGGTCTCTTTCGACTCCCACCTGACGTTCACATAGCGGACCCTCTGCTCTCGCAAGGACTGGATATAGGCGAGGTTGTACTCATCTTTATAGTGCGACAAGGCGTACCGATTGGGATGAGAATGGGTGTCTACGATGCCGGGGATGACGGCCCGTCCATCCAGATCCACTTGGACCGTGTCGGGTCCGGCCATGGGGAGGATCCGATCGCTGTCCCCCACCGCCAGAACTCGACCATCCCGAAGAGCGATGGCCTGGGTGACGTTGATGGGAGGTTGATCGCGATCCATGGTCAGGACATGGCCGTTGTACAAAACCGTATCGGCGTAATTCACCACTTCCGGTGGCAGGTCTTGAGCCTGGGCAAACGACAGGAAGGGCCCGAACACAAGTAGGCCTATCGTGCCAAGTGTGAAAACCACTAGAGAAATACTTCTTTTGTCAGTCATGGGATCATCCTCCACCTTCCAAGTTTCATCAGAGCCGCAGACTTCAAAAGGGAGTTACCCTTTACACCTCCCGGTCTGGCCCGTGGGCTAAAGCCCACGGCTCTGTATGCGTTAGTCACCAATCCCTCAATATATGTCCGTTGTCAGTTCAGCGCCCCGTAGGCCACTTCTCCTCCAATCACCGTGGCCAGAATCTTGATCTCAGACAGGTCTTCATCGGCCACGTTGCGGTCCAGCGGATTCTTGTCCAGAACCACCAGATCGGCCAGCTTGCCTGGCTCCAGCGAACCCAGCTCTTCGTTGCGCAGGACATAGTCGGCGCCCCAACGAGTCAACATGAGCAGGGCGGTACTCCGATCGATGATCTCCCGGGGACCAAAGATACGGCCATCTTTGACTCTTCGAGTCACCAACACCTCCAGATTGAACAGGGGCTGTCTCAGCGGGTCTTCAT
>CBDUTA010000157.1:0-7992 GCA_965369785.1 uncultured bacterium | reverse complement strand
GCACAGGGAATGGGTATTGAAGGGAAGCTCACAGGGATTGAAGGCTCGAAGGTTCCTCTTTTGTGGGCCGAGGGTCGCCATGCCGAAGTGCTCGATTACAATACCCAGGATGCAAACGTCACGCTTGAACTGGCAAGGCTATGCGAAGAAGGCGGTGCTATGAAGTGGGTGACCCGCAGAGGCACACTCTCGCGCATGCCACTTTCGAAAGGCTGGCTCTCAGTCGGTGAGGCTCGGTTGCTCCCCGAACCGGACACCTCCTGGATGACCCAACCACCCCAGCGCGAGGACTTTTTCCGCTGGTTTCCGACAACGGGTTGAGCTAGCCCGTCAAGGGGTACTTTCGAACCTTAAATAGACCAAGCGCGAAGATCCCCAGCGTGGGGATAATCAAGCCTGCCAGAGCCCCCCACACATAACGTTCAACTCTCCCCTCGGGTTCCTCAACGTATGAATAGCGGGGAAACTCATCGTAATCTTTTCCGGTCAATTGATAGGATGCGAAGATCTTGGGTTCGAAGTATGCTCTCCACTCTTTATGGAAAGTTTCCGTGATGGACAAAAAATGATTGTACCGCGCTAGTCCTGTTCCAGCTATTTCATTCAGGGCCTCCTGAGTGACTACAGCGGGGGAGAAGAAGCGTAAACGATTCACTTGAGCTTGCTGCTGCAATACCTGCTCGCGGTATCGTTCCAGCAACGGTTGCATCGTCTGCTCCACTTTCATTTCCGCCGCATATTGCAGGGTGTCGAACTTATTAAAATCGGGCTCTTGCCCCTCGGGCACAAACTCCGGATGATCTTCGAAAAACATGGAAAGGGTCACAGCCTCCTGGGCCCTGACATCGACTGCAGCCTCCCGGCTGGCGATTATAAACTCCACCCGCGTGGGCACAGGGTACAGGACTTTCACCAGAAGGCTGAGGGCTGAGGGAACGAGAACCACGAACGCCAACCACATGCCCGCCAGGATGATGGCATTGGTCGCCGAGTTTTGGCCGAAGGCATTCACCGCCACTGCCAGGCTAAACCAGAATAAACTATAGGCGACAACAATACCGATCCACAGCAGGAGCTGGCTACTGACACCCTCCTCAAAAATATCGACTCCGTTCAGGAGAAAGGCAAGAAAAGAAAGCACAAGGACTACCGCAGAAATGATGAAGGCCCGAAACCCGATTTTGCCCATGACAAAGCTCCGCAGCGAAACCGGTTGAGAAAGAACCATGGCTAGCGTGCCCTGTTCTTTCTCGGAACTGATCAAGTCGTAGCTGAGCACCAGGATGAGCAGAGGAAACAGGTAGACTGTCACGAAAGCTAGGTCAAAGCGGCGCTCCATCAAATGGTTGGGATTTTCGTGCTCAGAATGTCTCTTCTGGCGCGTGACACCTCGCGTGCTCACCTTAAAGTAGGAAGGGTACAGATCGGTCTGTCCGATCGATAGCGAAGCCAAGGCAGTCGGCGGCATATAGGCATACCGGACTCCAGAATTGCGCCCCGCATACCTTGCACTGTAAGGGGAGCGGCTGCGTCTCTCTGCCGGTAGGTCATTGGCAACAATGTGCTGATTTGTGGCCAACCTGTCGTGCTCTTCCTGAAGCGCCATCTCAATGTTTTCTTCCAGGAAGGCGGTCCATGACGTTCCATTGTAGACCGCGTAGCCGATGGCCACCGCCAAGATGAAGCTCACCCACCAAAAAGTTCGATCAGCAGTTAAATTACGCCATTCCTGCTTTATGATCCGAATGAGCATAGCCGTAGACCTCCCAGCTTTTCTGTCACAAAGAAGTTAAATCGAGAAAAAGTGTGCCACGTCAGTCACTCTACTTCTATTCGTCGGGTGACCCAGAAAAGGACAACCGCCGAGAATGCAAACCACAGCAAGAGGATCACAATACTCGATCGGTGATTGCCCAACACCCAGGAAACCGGTTTCAGTCGATATTCAAAAGGAGGTACCTTTTCCCAGACCTCAATTCCGTTCACATATCTATTGCTCAGTGAATCCGCATCGATCACTCCATTGAAGGTAATATCATCATTGATTATTTTTACCTCCAGCCGTCGGTACATCTCCGCTCTCTCGGCAAAATCCCGATGTTGATACCAATCGGTCGCTGATAGTCCCATCGAGAGGGAGCGAATGGCCAAAAGAGGTGCAAAAATAGCACCGATGTCTCGGATACGATTTTGCCTCTCGAAATTGTCGTAAACACCACCATAGAACGCGTCAAAGGCCAGATATCCAAAGTCTTCATTCATCTGCAATTGGACCCCGTAAAAATTCACCGGCAGATCTTTCGCTTTCTCGACGCCGTACTGTTGGAAGACTTCCTTTTCCCGTTGGCTCTTACGCTCGTCATAAGTACTTGTCCCGTCCAATCCATAATTTTTGGCCTTATCCATTCCCGTCTCGAACTCAAAATTAGAAATGTCCGGGTACAGAGTCTGAGCGATATCGGACGTGACACGGGGGGCGATCAGGCTGTTGAAAAACCAAAAACCGAGTATGCCGATCAGCGCCAATCTTGAGGAGCGAGCTTTGGCGGATACTGTTAATGAGACGACAACGAAAAGACCCAGGTAAAGCAAGTAGAAAACTCCCATTAAGAGCATCCGCACCAAGTCCAATCTGGCCGCAGCCAGGTCGGTCAATAGAGACAGGGTGAGCACTCCGATAACCACAGTTGGGAACAGCACCAGGCCGAGTGCCCCTGCCACCCCCAATGCCTTGCCAGCAGCGAGATGGTTTGGTTTGACACCCGAACTGAGCAGCAGCCGAAGGGTTCCCTGCTCCCTCTCGCCGGCAAAGACCGAAAAGGAAACAAGAATGATCAGAAGCGGCAGTAAGACTTGCAAAACCATGGCCACAGTCATTTGGCCGAAACGTTGAACGGCGGAGGCATCGTCTGCCGGCCTGGCCTCGAACTGGTTCTGCAGATGAGCTTCCAGCCACACCGTAGCCCCAACGTAGGGTTCGAGTCCCGGATCAATAGAAGACAGAAACGCTCTGGGTCTGAAGGCATAGATGCCGTAATGGACTCCCGAATGAGGGTTTTGCTCAGGCTGCTTGAGCCACTGCTCGTGAACGGTACTCTGCGCCAGTTCCCGTTCGCTACTGATCTCCTCATAGTTTCTCCAGCCCATTGCCAGAGCGGTCAGTAAGAGGGCAATGAGGATGCCTGCCGCCCATTGAAAACGGCCGTCACGAACCATTTCCAGAAACTCTTTGGAAGCTATAGTCCTAATCATGGGTACTCCTCATACTGTTTTCTTGCTGCCTGGAGGATCTTCTCGAGGACTTTGTAGTGGGAAAGGGTGGTGCCGAACACAGTTTTCTCCCCGTCTCCCTCAACTGAGTGCAACTTGACTCTTCGGAGATGCTACGCTGGGAAGAGGTTAAGGGCAACTAAAAAAGCCCTCTCACCTGGCTGGAATCAGTTGGAGTGAGTTTGTCGCGTTTGCCCCTTCTCGGAATACCTATCTAAATATTCTTGGAACCTCCGAGACCCAGGAAGCAAATCTTCCGGGCCAGGACGATGAATCTCTTCGACGGGTCCAGGGTTCAAGGTTCATCCGCCGCAGCAAGTTCTGGAAGCGGGGGTCGTGGCGGAAAGGATTTATGCGTGAAAGAAGTCGTGCAGCGCCAGGTGTCGGAACAGAGCCTGTTTCAGGGCCAAAAGTCACGAAGGTCCAATCAATCGGACATGCTCTTGCCTGCTGACATGCCGGTCACCGAATTCTCGAGCTCCGGCATATGGAGTTGCCACCAGGCTTCGGCCTTCTCTGGCGTCCAGGACTCATCAACTCCAACTTCCCCGAGCATTTGCCAAAGTTCATCTGCTGAGCTGGGCCGCTCCTGTGGTGTCTTGGCGAGACAGCTCAGGACAATCTGATCCAGTCTCTCAGGAATACGGGTCTCAGCAATCTCCGAGGGCTGCTTGGGCACAGTCTTGCTGTGGTGCATAATCATCTGCATCAGGTTTTCAGACTCAAACACCTGTCTTCCGGTTAACATCCAGTAGGCCACGCATCCCAGAGCATAGAGATCCGTTCTCCCATCGACCTCAGCACCAGCAATCAACTCGGGTGCCATGTATGCTGGAGTGCCCACTAATTTGCCTGCGGCCGTAATCTGGGTTTCATCTTTGCTATTCGCGCCCTTGACGACGCCGAAGTCTAGAACTTTAAGAAAATCGTACTCCCGACCCAATTTACAGATGAAAAGATTAGCGGGCTTGATGTCTCTGTGAACAAACCCTACCTCATGGGCTTCGCTGAGTGAGCGGCAGGTCTGGCGCAGTAACATGATGACGCGAGCAGGTGCCAATGGGCCAAACCGAGTGACCATCGATTCAAGATCGATCCCACTGAGCAGTTCCATGACAAAGTAAAACGAACCGGTATCACTGATGCCGAAGTCATAAAGCCTGACCGTGTTTGGGGAACTCAGATTAGCGGTGATCTGAGCCTCGCGCTCGAAACGCTTAAGGACTTCCTGCTTCTGATTGGAATCGCCCAGAGCCTCAGGACGAATCAGCTTGACGGCCGCGGGCCGTGCCAGCAGCTGGTGCTTTGCCAGCCACACCTCGCCCATGCCACCACTACCCAGTTTCTGGACCAGTCGATAACGATCCAGCAGAATTCCTTCCTCGAGAAGAGAGTCGTCGATCTCTAACACGGGGCCGCTGGAAATAAGAATGGTACGCTCGAGCAAATTCTGGAGCTCGGCAATGTTCCCCTTCCAGCGATATCCCTGAAGGCGTTCCATGGAGGCATCGGATACTCCTTCGACAGGCCGACCCAACCGGCGGGCATAGCGCTGGACAAAGTAATGAATAAGAGTAGGAAGGTCCTCTCGCCTCTCTGCCAGTCCTGGAACGGAGAGCTGACGTTTACCGAGCGCCTGATACAGAGCAGGGCTTATGGGAGAGCCCATTCTTTCCCCTGCTAACTCACTCGGGGTGAATGCAATCACCCTCACATCGGGTTCGGGTCTCTCTTCTCCCTTACGCTGGCTGTCGAGTTCTGCGAGTACATCGACCAGCTGTTCCTGCATGGCGGTGGACAGTTCATTCACATTGTCCAGGTAGAGAGTGCCTCTGTTGGCAAGCATGAACCGGCCACCTTGAGGTAGCGGAGAGGACTCAAGTTGAGGAGGTAAGGATCCGAACAGTATCGATTGCGGACTTGTCTGGAACATCCTGCAGGTGACGTTAATAAAGGCACCTGAAGCGCGTTGGGACTGGTGGTGGATCGCCCGCGCCACTGCCTCCTGTCCGGCACCGATAGGGCCTGTGAGAAGCAACGTTTCATCCATTGCGGCATAGGTTCCGATGGCTTCCCTTAATGTGCGTACAGCCAGGCTTTCGCCCAGCAGTGGACCCTCCACTCGTTCCTTCGCTTCATCGAGAAGTGCTTCGGCTACCTTGAATCCATGTCTGAGCTGGGCGTCTGCCGTCTTCAGGCGACGATCGATGGCAACGACAAAGATGACCCCAGCCAAAATGAGGACCGTCGCTAAGCTGACCAGCGCTCCCAACACGGTGGGATCCAATCCCTCTATGTCTGGGAATGAAGTGGTTGTGGGGAAAAAGTATGCCGCCGCCATCCCCGCATAATGCATCCCGGAGACAGCCAGGCCCATGACCCCGGCAGCTCCAAGCTTGATCCTGAGGCCGTGACGTTTTCCATCCGTGCCACTGGCAAGGGAATTGGTGTAAAGCGCAGTGGTTGCCAGCACGATGGCGACGATGATTGAGCCCGCGAACAGAACCGGATCAAAGAACATAACGGCGGCCACCCGCATTGCCGCCATGCCTGTATAATGCATCGCTCCGATACCGACCCCCAGAAGCGTTCCTCCCAGGATCAGTCGTAGTCCTTCAATTCTCTTCCGGGTCGCAATGAGTACCAACCAGCTGGCAAGAGTGGCTGGAAGAACTGACAAAAAGGTGATCCACACATCGTAGGTGACCGGGACAGGCAGTCTGAACGCGAGCATGCCAATGAAGTGCATCGCCCAGATCCCGATTCCCATGGCGATCGAGCCAGCGATCAGCCACGATCTCCTGACACTCAGTTTTTCCGAAGCGCTGATCCGCTCTGCTAGACCAAAAGCCGAGTAGGCCGCCAAGGAAGCGATGAGAATCGAAAGCGCGACTAGAACCGGATTATAGCTCCCCGGAAGAGCCAGAGCGCGGTCTATGCTGCCGTCCAGAAAACTTAAGGGGTGCATGAGTACCTGAGACTATTGTAGAGCGATAAGCTTCGTTTCTCCCTCGAATGTTTCTAGCCGTTGCGGGCCTTGAGTGAGTTTGCCGCGGGCACACTTCGGACACAACCCTTAAGAACAATGCAAGCAGCCGGTCAAGCCTCTTTGCATGGACTCTCGGGTGAGATTCATCCGCAGCAACAGGTCAGTGAAGCAAGGGTCGTCGCCGATAGTAGAGCCAGACGGCAGGGCGGATGATTTTCGGCGGGAAGCGGTGACGATGATAGCCTAATCGAAATTACATCCCGACATTCTGGCTGATCGGTCGTGAATTTGACCATGTCCCCGTTGGCGTAGAATATCCGCGCCAACGGGGACTCCGATTCTGTATTGCCGGGATTGGCTTAATTGTCGTCCCCACCAACAGGTCCGCTGACCCAGGGCACGGCCTTCTCGGCCATTGCGATAGTCTCCTCCACCCGTTCCATGTCGATGTTGAATTGCTCGCCCACTCCTGTCGTGTTCCACTCTTTGGCCAGGCGATCGTTCAGGGAGATCACCCGACCTCCCACCATGGTCATAAGAGACTGGATCTTGAGAATATCGTTTACAGGGACGGTGAAGTAATCGTTGTTCAAAATCACCAGATCCGCCCACTTCCCTTCCTCCAGCGTTCCCAGTTGGTCGGCCTTCGTCACGTAGCGGCCGGCCCATGAAGTGTACAGCTTGAGTGCACGAACGCGATCGATGCTCTCCTCAGGAGCCCAGAGATACCCTCGATAGGCTCTTGTCATCATCAGCCATTCCGAATAGAAGGGGCCAGGTCCGCCGGTGTTCTGGCCCACTATGTTGATACCCGACTCGATCCAGGTCTTGAAAGGCAGCATGTACTTCCGAAGATGCTCGGGATCGTTGTACTCCCCGTAATCCCGGATCAGGGCTTCGAAGGTCCTCATGTAATTGGGGTCGCAGCTGATCATGATGTTGTATTCCTTGATCAGAGCGATGATGTCCGATCCCTTGCCGATCTGATCACAGTGTTCGATCGTGAACATACCGTCTCGGATTTCCGCCATCGTAATGTCGGTGCCCTCTCTGGCCTCGTCGATCATCTGGGTGAAACGTCGCGTGCTTTCGACGCCCACGGAATGGACGCCCTTGAGCCGCCAACCGGCCCTGAGAGCGTTTTTCAGGGTGTCCCAGTGGAGATCGCCCGACTTGGGACAGGTTTCCCGCTCCTTGATGTGGGCCGGCGCAACGATGTCATCTCCCAGACAGGCTTCCGGGACATGGGAATCCCAGCGCTCGGAACCCACGCCGTCAAACCACAAATAGTCGTCCCCGATGCCCTGGAGCACTCCGGTCTTGCGGTAGAGCTGGCGGGTCTCGATGGGATTGGAGGGCCTTCGGTGAACCTCGTAGTGAACAGAGAAGCGGATGGGCATCTGGCCCAGCTCGGCCAGAGTGGCGTACCCGCTCATAATTTTGGGAAACTGAATGCGGCTGGAAAAGGTGGTGACGGCGCGAGAGGCGGCAAAGGCCTCGGACCGAAGCTTCAGGGCCTGAGCCAGGATATTGAGAGGTACTTTTTCCGCGTAGAGTTCCCATCCGATGACGCCCATCTCCACACTGCCCACCCAGCCGATCTCGGCGGGGTCCACTCCGATCTCATCCATGTGCATGGAATCTCGAATGGAATCCGAATAGCCGGGCAGGAACTCGTTCAGGATATCGAGAGCTGCGGAATTGATGGTGCCCCGGTTTCCCGGACGCACCAC
>CBDUTA010000156.1:0-8057 GCA_965369785.1 uncultured bacterium | reverse complement strand
CCTCCCAACCGGAGTGCTCTCCCAGCCTCGGATCCGTGAGTAATGTTCGATAGAGGGGACGGGAGTCAGGAATGATTTGAAGGGGTTCTCCCCGTGGGGAATGAGTGGCTCGAAGTTCTTCAATCTGATTCCAGAGCTCTACGGTGGCCTTCCAACGGTTTTGAGCCAGCGAATAGTGACGAAAGGCCAGTTCAAGGCCTTGCAGCAGCGCCATCGACGCCACCATAAGAAAAACCATGGAAACCATGACTTCGATCAGCGTGAAGCCTCTGATGGAGGTTGCGGACGATCCCTGTGTTTCTCGTCGTCGCCGATTTCCCTGCATCGATTTCTCCTCTGTTCGCGACCTCGCCTCGCAAGCCCCATCCGCAAACGCTACCGCATTGATGAAAGGGAGTACTAATGGGTCCTTTCCCATCGCACCCTACCGCTCAGGGACACCACCACGCGAATCTGACCTCGGCTGTTTTCCAGGATGAATGTTCCCGCCGGAGACGCATACCCTCGAGAGTAGAAAGTAGGCGATTTTCGGGGTGTCTTTGAAAACTCAACTCCGGAAGGAAGGTCCTGCCAGAACGATGGTTCCGTGTTCTTCACCGCCACCCCGAACTTTCTGCCGTTTGTGTGCACCCGTATCTGGATGGCCAGGTTCTTGGCAACCGCCTGAAATCGTGCCGCCATCACTGCGGACAGGAAGGATTCCCCAGCCAGATGAAGCCTGTGTTGCTCGGCTATTCCGTTCGAAATGGAAAGTCCCAGAGTGGATCCGGTGCCGATCAACCCACACACCAACATCACCTCCAGAAGGCTATAGCCTCGGGCCGTGTCCATACTCTCACCTCCTGTTTGCTATAACGCTTGAGTCTCGAAATCTACGAGAAGAAATCAATAGACCACAGACCATAGACCATAGACCACAGACCAGAGACAGAAACTAGAAGCCTAGCCGGAGTATGCATAGATTCTTGTCACGAAGGGGGCTGAGGTGGGTTGGTGCCAGCCCCAAATATTCTCCTTTGAATTCAGGTGTTTACGTCAGAATTCTGGGCCTGTCCCAGAATTCCCCCTATGCATACTCGTCAGCTGTCAGTTCTTTCTTCTAATAAACCACTCAGTTCCAACGTTATCTATTATGGTAAAAGCAGTTAAAGCGACTTCGAGGTTGTATGAACTCATCAAGTCAAAGCGAATGGATTCGATCAGTTCTGGCTCGGTACGAAGGCCCTCTTACCCGCTATGCTGCCCATCTTACGGGCGACATTGAGCGAGCCCGAGATGTGGTTCAAGATACTTTTCTTCGGCTTTGCTCTCAGAAGCGCTCCTGGGTGGATGATCATCTGGCCCAGTGGCTTTTTACCGTGTGCCGCAACCGGGCCCTGGATGTTCGGAGAAAGGAAAACCGTATGAGTTTTACCGATGAAGTCCAGTTGGAGGCTCAAGCCACTCAGGAACCGGAGCCCTCAACAGTTTTGGAGAAAAAAGAAGAGCTGAGCCGGGTCCTCCATATCCTGGAAACTCTCCCTCCCAATCAGCAGGAAGTGATCCGTCTGAAATTCCAAAGCGGTCTGAGCTATCGGGAAATGAGTGAAGTGACCAGTCTCTCGGTCAGCAACGTGGGCTTTCTGCTCCACACCGGACTCAAGACGGTCCGACAGAAACTGGACGCCTGGTCGCGTTCGAGTTCCACAGCCATGAGGAGGATCAAATGAATATCGATCCTAAAGATCCGAGATTAACAGCCTATGCTTTAGGTGAGCTGGAGAACGAGGATGAGCGTATTGAAATCGAAAAGGCCCTGGAAGGTTCTGAAGAGCTGATCCGGGAGGTGACTCAGATTCGCCAAACCGCTGCCCTGATGACCGAAGAGCTGCAAAAAGAGCCCTCCCCGGGTCTGGCGCCAAAGCATCAGCAGAGAATTGAAAGTAAATTGCAAAAACCGGGTGGCTTTTTCTCCTTAAATGTGGGCAAGTGGGTCTTCGGTGGAGCGCTGGCTGCCGCTGCCTGTTCGATTTTTGCTGCGGTTCTGATACCGAATCTTCTCCAATCGAAGTCGGGTTCGTCTGAATATCGTACCCGGGCTGAGTATAGCCCCTCGGAGGTGGGTACCGCTCCTTCACAATCGCGCGCCCTGGATGAACAACTTGCTGAGCAGGCTGATCTTCGCTACCAGGAAAGCCCGGCCAGGAACGAAGCCGCAGAAATGGCTGCCCAAATAGAGGGATCTTCCGTAGCCAGTAAGCTCCAACAGTCCGAGCCCGCGTCCCAGCCTGTGCTAGGTGCCTCCGGTGCGGGGATGGTGGGAGGAGAGCTCAGGGAGTCTGCCCCGGTGGGTCGGAGTCGAGCCAACATGCCGGTTCCTTCCGAGCGGGGCGCTGACCTTCAGGTTCACCGTTATTCGGCGCTACCGGAGAGCGAAGTTGCGGCTCCGGTGGTGGTGGCAGATGTCAGGCCGCTGGATTCCCCTGCGCCCGATTTCAACACCGAGGCCTACGACCGAATTGAGGACAATCGATTTCTGGAAGTCTCGCAGGATCCTCTTTCCACCTTCTCCATTGATGTGGATACGGCTTCCTATGCCAATGTTCGTCGCTTCTTGCAGCGTGGAATGCTTCCCCCGAAGGATGCGGTTCGCATTGAAGAGATGTTGAATTACTTCTCCTACAACTACCCTGTGCCCTCGGGGGAAGCCCCCTTTTCGGCCATTGTGGAAGTGGCCCAGGCGCCCTGGGCCTTGGAGCACCGATTGATCCGCATCGGGCTCAAGGGTAAAGAGATTGAAACGGAGCAGCGCCCCTCCAGCAATCTGGTTTTTTTGCTGGACGTCTCCGGATCGATGCAGCCCGTCAACAAGCTTCCCTTGCTCAAGAAGGCGATGCGCCTACTGGTGGATCGGCTGGGTGAGAAGGATCGAGTGGCCATTGTGGTCTATGCGGGTGCCTCGGGACTGGTTTTGCCCTCCACTTCCTCGGACCAAAAAGAGAGAATCCTGGCAGCTCTGGAGAATTTGGAAGCGGGAGGATCCACCAATGGAGGATCGGGGATTCGTCTTGCCTACCAGATTGCCGTCTCTCACTTCATCTCAGGGGGAATAAACAGGGTGATTCTGGCCACCGATGGTGACTTCAATGTGGGGACCACCAATCAGGGAGATCTAACCCGACTCATCGAAGAAAACGCCAAAAGTGGGGTCTTTCTCACCGTGCTCGGGTTTGGAATGGGCAACTATAACGATTCGACCCTGGAAAAACTGGCCGATATGGGCAATGGCAACTACGCCTACATCGATACCATCAATGAAGCCCGCAAGGTCCTGGTCGATGAGATCAACTCGACACTGGTCACCATTGCCAAGGACGTCAAGATCCAGATCGAGTTCAATCCGCTTCAGGTCAGCGCTTACCGGTTGATCGGATATGAAAATCGGCTCCTTCGCAAGGAAGATTTCAATGACGATACCAAGGACGCCGGAGAAATAGGCGCCGGCCATACCGTTACCGCACTCTATGAAATCGTACCGGCAGGAAGAGGACTGCAGATTCCGGGCGTCGATCCGCTCAAGTATCAAAAGCCGATGAGTACCACCGAGGTGGCTCAAAGCGGCGAGCTCCTGACGCTGAAGCTCCGCTACAAGCAACCCGAGGGGCAAACCAGTCAACTCCTGGAGTTTCCCGTTCGAGACGGTGAAAAGTCCTATAACCAGGCTTCGCAGGACTTCAAATTTGCGGCTGCAGTGGCTTCTTTTGGCATGATCCTTCGCGAGTCTCCCTACAAAGGGAATGGAACCCTGGCCGCTGTCCTGGAACTGGCGGAAGAAGGGAAGGGGAGCGACTCCCATGGCTATCGTGGAGAGTTTCTGGAGTTAGTGAAACAGGCCAGAGCATTGACGGACTCGGACCGGTAAACCGCACCTATCCACTAGCCCGGATTATTCATAGGTTCTCTTCACGAAGCGAGGCGCCGACCTGACAAGGAGCGCGACCCGTGAGCGGGGACCTCCGTCGTGCGGGCCTTGCATCCACAGCCATCTCCACCTCCTCGCAACGATTAGGTGTGAGAATGTGGGTTTTGTCCAGAGTGAGGATCATCTCCCCGATCTGAGACCTGACAAGCCGAAACAAACAGTCACCGCCAGGGCCCTCCGATTTCTCTTGCGCCTGCTCATCTGTGGGTTTAACATCGAGCAAAAGTTCAACAGTTTCATTCAGGCATGAGGAGGTTTTTTATGCGAGTCAAACGATCCGCTCTGATTTTACTGGTAGGAGCTCTTGCGGGCGCCGTAGGCTGCCAGGAGGCCTCGCAACCGACTCGGTTCGGGGTGCGGGTACCGGAAGGGAGTGGACTTCATGACACTCAAACCGTCCGCATAGGAATCAGTGCCCAGGCCGGTAGTGAGGTTCAGCTGACCCTGGAACCCGAAGGATGTGGGGTTCTGGCGGGTTCTCAAGTCAATACGGATGAGCACAACACAGCCAACGTGGTGTTCACAGCCGGTGAGGTGGAGACCGACTGCCAGGTGACAGTCACTGGGACGTTGGGAGATCGGACTTCTGAAACCCACGTCATGGTTCATCCTCCTAAAGCAGAGGCCCAAGTCACCCCCTGGACCGGTTCAGCACCCGCTCCCGCTATGACGATTTTCCCAAAAGTGTCACCGGATGATTCAACACCGGGTGTGAACCGCTTTGAGTACTTCGTCACCCAGGGTCCAAATACGGCTATCGAGTCGATGAACGTGACCTTCGCCGTAGACACTACGGTCGAAGTGATTTCGGCCCTGAGCGCTGACTTCAATTTTCTGGAACCTCCTCCGGTGGCGGAAAGCAACGACGGGAAGAACTGGACCATCTCCGGAGAGACACCACTGAATTCCATTACCGTGCAAGCCGGCTCGGAAGGGAGCACGGGCGGAACGGCGACTTTTGACATGACGATAGGTCATTCAGAAGGAACCTCGACCCTGACTCTGACACCCATCGGGCCTAAATGATAAGAGGACCGCAGGCTTAAGCCTGCGGCTCTGAAGGAGCCAACGAGAGCAGTCAGAGCCGTGGGCTTTAGCCCACGGGCCAGAGGCATTTCACTAGACATGCAGATTTCCAGGCAGCACCTTGACGACCTCCGCTACGCCAAGCAGTTACTGGAGCGGCCCAGCCTGGCCGCCAGATTGACCGATAGGGTGGGAGCGCCGATTGAAAAGGGCTTTGGCTTATTGCCGGAGAACTGGTCGGATACGATCCACGAGGTTGTGAACAGCTCTTTGCACAAGTCCCTCGAAGTGGCGGTGAAATCACTGGGAAAGGCCGGCGGTCCCCCTCAGGACCGCTTCCACGCGCTGGCTGTTATCACGGCAGGGGCCACGGGAGGAGCCTTTGGTTTGCCCGGGTTGTTGGTCGAACTGCCCATATCCACCACCCTCATTTTCCGCTCGATTGCCGACATCGCTCGCAGTGAAGGCGAAGACATCGACTCCATCGAAACAAGATTGGCTTGCTTGGAGGTCTTTGCACTGGGAGGGAAATCAAGCACCGATGACGCTGCTGAAACCGGTTATTTCGCGGTCCGGTCTGCTTTGGCAAAAGCTGTGAGTGATGCCGCTCGCCATATCGCTGAAAAAGGCCTGGTTGAAAAAGGCGCCCCCGCCCTGGTTCGATTCCTCTCGGCAGTGTCTGCACGATTTGGCATCGCCGTCTCCGAAAAGGTAGCCGCCATGTCTGTCCCTGCTATTGGCGCTATCGGTGGAGCATTGATCAATTCCATTTTCATCAATCATTTTCAGGAGATGGCTCAAGGACACTTCGTTGTTCGACGGCTGGAGAGACAATACGACAAGGAATTGGTTCAAAAAGAGTATGAGGGCTTGGACCTTTAGCGCACGTTCCAGGTTTCAGGTTCCAGGTTCCAAGTAGCGGGCTTCGCCCGCGTTCCAGGTTTTAGATTTTTGGGTTTTGGAATTTGGAATTTGGAATTTGTTTGGGATTTGGAATTTGGGATTTGGAATTTCAGCCGGTCTGCCGTCTGCACTCAGTCCTCAGTCCTCTCTTCCGGTCAGCGGTTTGCCATTTCAGTGATACCCGTCACTACAACAATTTTGGATACGGCGTAAGATATCCCTCAAGTTCTTACTTTTAGGATACAGCCAAACATAATTGAAATCGGGGGGATTATTATGAACAAAGGCTTAAGACGTTATGTAAAAGAAAAAAAAGGGTTTACGTTGGTCGAATTGATGATTGTTGTCCTGATTATCGGGATCATTGCCGGCCTGTCGATGCCCAATCTTGTCAAATCGAAAATGGCAGCCCATGAGGCCTCTGCCATCAGTGCACTTCGTACCCTGGTGACCGCTCAGATCACCTTTGCGACAAGGGCCGGTTCCGGGAATTTCGCAACCGACCTTACCGAACTGGAGGCGGCTAATTTAATTGATAGCGTCATGGGATCAGGAACGGCGGAAGCTTATTCGTTCTCGGTTACCGGGAGTGGCGTTCAGTTCGAGGTCAATGCCAGGCCTCTGGTCTACGGGTCCAGTGGTGTTCGCAGTTTCTTTACCGATGAGTCAGGTGCGATCCGCTATACCACTGCCGACGCTGCCGCAATCGCAAGTGATCCGGGTTTGGGTCAATAGCTCTTAGAGGAAATGAGGAGGAGAGGGGATGAGGGACAAAAGGCCCCCAAAGGCCGGTCCCTAATCTCCTCCTTCGTCTTCGATTTCCAATCGACGAGTATCGGGATCGGCGTTGGGGTAGAGACGAATCTTGAGAGGATTTTCCGGCTCCAGCAGCAATTTTTCAGCCCACTCGATAATGACGATGGAATGGCTGGCAAGGATCTCCTCCAGACCAATGGAAAAGAAGTCCTTTGGGCCCTCCAGCCGATAGAAATCGATGTGGTAAATCGTGCCTTCCCTGCTTGCATACTGATTAACCAGGGTGAAGGAGGGACTCCTCACCCGGGTTGGATCTTGTACGCCCAGACCCTGGGCTAATCCTCGAACAAGAACGGTTTTACCCGACCCGAGTTCACCGTAAAGCAAGATCACCTGAGGCGGGTGAAGTTTGCTGCCGATGTTCTCGCCAATCCGAAGAGTCTCCTGTTCACTCTTGGAGTATTGAATCTCCATCAGGGTAACTCTTCGGTCAGCGCCTGGTAGGCTTTGCCGAGATGAGCGGTCACGTCTCCGGCAGTGAGGGCTCGAAGACCCACCTCCAGAGCCGCCAGATCCCCTGCCAGGGAATGCAGATAGACGCCCACCAGAACCGCTTGCAAAATTTCACTGGGTGAGTTCATACCCCGAGCCGCAAAGATTCCCAACAACGAGGTTATAGCGCCTGTTAAAACGTCACCCATGCCCGCGGTAGCCATGCCGGGATTCCCCAGTGGACAGACAAAAACCTGGCCGGCCGGTTCAGCAATCAGTGTTCGAAAACTCTTGAGGACCAACCAGACACCTCTTTCCTGAGCAAACTGGCGGGCAAGTTCTACCTTTTTGGGAAGGATTTCCCGGGTAGGACGTCCCAGGAGCCGGGAGAATTCTCCCGGGTGAGGCGTCAGCACGAGAGGTTGACCATTGTCGTTTCGCAACTGGTCGGTTTTGCCCTCAAAGGCGTTTAAGGCATCGGCATCCAGGAGAAGGGGGAGGGTGGCCTTGTTGACCACTGTGTGGACCAGGTCAACGGTTTCCCTTTCTCGACCCAGTCCCGGACCTATTCCGGCTGCGTCTTTGTCCTGAAGAAGCTCCAGTAATTGATCGGTCGCTTGAGATGCAAAGGTTCCCTGTGGTGTTGAAGGAAGACCTTCAGTCATGAGTTCCGCCTGAAAGGATGCGACCACATCCTGGATCGTCTCAGGGACGCAAAGCGTGACCAGACCGGAACCGGTGCGAAGGGCGGCACTGCCACTGAGAACGGCCGCTCCCGACTTGCCGCGACTTCCTGATACCAGGACCACATGCCCAAAATGTCCCTTGTGGGATCGGATCTCTTGAGGAGGAAGATAAGAACAGATCTGCTCGCGAGTCAGGAGGTTCAAGTCGTATTCCGGGTTCTCCAGGAGTGATG
>CBDUTA010000155.1:0-8075 GCA_965369785.1 uncultured bacterium | reverse complement strand
GAACTCCATGATCAATTGGGTCAGGATCTGGCACTGCTATCGATTGAAATCGAACAACTGTGTCAGAAGGTTTCCCAGCCCCAGGCCAAGTCCTTGCACGAACTGGCCATGAAAACCAAGGAGCTGACATCTCAGGTGCAGACTCTTTCCCACCGATTGCACCCCTCTCAGCTGACCCATCTTGGTCTGGTGACGGCATCCCGGAGCTTGTGCAATGATGTTTCGAGAGCCTCGGGTATTCGGATCGACTTCAGCGACTCGGGTATTCTCGACTCAATTCCAAAGGAGCTCTCAGTTTGCCTTTATCGGGTCCTTCAGGAATCACTGGGAAACGTCGTGAAGCATAGTGGGACACGGGAAGTCCAGGTGGAGCTGGCTGGAGGTCCTGGTGAGATTCAGCTGCAGATTTGCGACTCAGGTATTGGTTTTGATCCCGACCTCCCCAAAGAGACCTTCGGACTGGGTCTGGTCAGCATGCGAGAACGACTTCATTTCGCAGGAGGGAGCCTCTTGGTCGAGTCCCAACCCTCGGCCGGCACAAGGATCAAGGCTTGTGTTCCTCTCCCAGTTGCAAACTGTCCAGGTTAAAGCTTTGTGAATTCAAGACCGTCCAGCTTATTGTGAGAGGGCTTTAACTTTAGTATTGTTTGAAAGTTTCTATGAGTCGTCAACGCGTCCTGATAGCAGATGATCATGAGCTCCTGGCTGAGGCATTTGAAAAGCTCCTGGAGGCCGAGGTCGAGGTTGTGGGGAAGGTACTGGACGGCCGTGCCCTCCTGGCACAGGCTCCCCGGCTGAAGCCTGACATCGTTGTGTTGGATATCAGCATGCCCAAGCTGAACGGTTTGGAAGCTGGTCAGCAGCTCAAGCAGATGATGCCTTCGGTCAAGCTGATATTCCTCACCATGCACGAAGATCCCGACCTGGCGGTGGAGGCCTTTCGGCTGGGAGCTTCCGGGTACGTTCTGAAGAGGTCCGCTGCCTCCGAGCTCTTTCGAGCGGTCCAAGAGGTGTCACAGGGAAGGACCTACGTAACACCGTTGATTGCAGAGGGGATGATTGAGTCCTTTGCTCGGGACCCTGAACGTCGAAAGGTCTCAAAGCTGACCCCGCGCCAGCGCGAGATTCTGCAACTGCTGGCGGAGGGGAACAGCATGAAGGAAGTGGCCGCCATCCTGAACATTTCTCCCAGGACCGTTGCCTTCCATAAATATCGCATGATGGATACGCTGGGCCTAAAGAGCAATGCCGCGCTGCTTAGGCTGGCCATCAAGGAACAGATCGTGGGCTGAATCGGTCCACTTGCCTGATTTCCCTCCGAGAAACTGAAGTTCAGCGGCTCTCCATGCTGTCATTTCTGACAGTTTACACGGCTTTTTCCCAAGCCTTAAGCTGTTTCTTAGCCCGGATTATGCATAGGCTTTTGTAGCGAGGCGCCGAAAACGCCGTCCTGGCCAGGTGCGCGGGGGCACCCACTTACGGGTCGGGCACCGCAGGCGTTCTTGAGTACGTCGAGGAGCCCGCGGGGTACCCGCTTGCGGGTCGGGCAACGAAGTCAGGGCGGATGGTTGCGGCGCCGCAGTAGAAAATTTATGCATAGTCCGGGTCAAGGATCCATGAAACGTCCAAGGGTGTTGTTGGCTGGCGGTTGCAATTTTGTGATTGCTGCCTGCGAAAAGTTGCTGGAGTCTGAGTGCGAGCTGGTCGGTACCGCACGAGATGAGCAAGCTTTGTTTTCAATTGCCTCCAAGCAAAAACCGCAAGTCGTGGTCCTGGAAATGTCGGTGCCCCTGGCCGAGGACCTCGAGTTAACCCAGCGGCTCGTGGAACGACTACCCGATATAAAATTGATTTTTCTGGGCGTAACGACGGACTGGGACCAGGTCAAACAGGCCTTTCGTCAGGGAGCTTCGGGTTATTTACTGAAAACATCTGAAGTGGGAGAGTTATCTCGGGCCGTTCACAAGGTACTCAGTGGCAAAGCCTACTTGACGCCCCTCGTCACCGAGAACCTGGCCGACTCCCTCGTTCATGCAACCCACGAGAAGCCTGTCGTCTCTCTGACGGATCGCCAGCGGGAGGTGCTCACCTTACTGGTAAAAGGAAACACCATGAAGGAAGTCTCCGAAATCTTGAAGATAACCCCACGAACCGTGGCCTTCCACAAGTACCGCATCATGTCATTGTTGGGGGTATCCACAAACGCTGCGCTCATCCGCTATGCCCTCATGCACGGCCTGGGATCAGATTGATCGGTTGCTTGTGCGAATTCCGCTGCTCAATACCCCTGTAAATCTTTCCTGTGGAAACTGTTATTTTTACCAGTTGTCAGATGAGTAGGAGTCAACGAAAATACTGCCATTGAACGTTCCAGGCACTTGGTCTCAAGATACTGAGCGAATTTTGGAGGTAAACAAATGGTTCAGGAAAACCCGATCCCGTTAGAAAGTACTGAGCGGCAACTAGCGGCTGCTGTATTTCGTACGGCGCTCGAGGATCTCAAAGGACGCCACCACGAGCACCGGCGTACCGCATTAACTTTCCTTCTTAGGGATGAGTCTGACTTTTCCTTCTGGTGCCAACAACTCAACGTCGATCCGCAAGCCTTTAGAGAGCGGTTGCACCAACGGATTTTTGGCCCCCTGGAGGGTCTTTCCGGCTTGATTTCCGATTTGGAACACTAACCCGGACTATGCATTATCCGGGCTCTAGGCTCCAGGGAGCTCGTACCCTTGCCAGGAAGAGGGTTGAATTATTTCCAGCTGTTCTTGTAATCTTAAACGCCTGTCGACTCACCCTTTCAACAACACGGAGGAGGCCATGAATAGAAAATCGACCCTTGTAATGTTGGCTGCGGCCTTGAAACGGGCTCAGGTCAAAGCGACACCCAGACCCGCACCTGGAATCAAGTATTAGGACAATAACGATGAAACATCTATTTCGAATCGTTTGGGCTGTCCTGGTTGCCGTTCTCCTGGCAACCCCAATGTGGGGGGCACAGCAGGAGAAGGAGATCGAACTCACGCGCTTGGCTATTCAGCGTCAGCGCGATGACCTGGTGACCCAATTCATGGAATTCAACTATGAAGAAGGTCAGGCCTTTTGGCCGGTCTACGGAGCGTATCGCGCTCAGATGGTCAAAATCGGTGATCGAACTCAGAAACTCATCATCGACTACGCCGAGAACCGAGACAATCTGTCCCATCAGAAAGCTTTGGCCATGTTGGATGAATCCCTGAAGATTGAGGAAGCACAATTAAAGCTCAAAAGGAAGTACGTCAAAGAGTTCAAGAAGGTGCTTTCTCCGAAAAAGGTGGTCAGGTTCTTCCAGTTGGACAACAAATTCAATGCTATGGTCAATTACAATCTGTCCGGATCAATCCCGTTGGTCAAATAATCAGAATCCCGGAAAAGGGGGATCCCCATCAGCTTGCTTCGGGCCCAAGAAGGTGGCAGAATCAGGTCCACATGAACTCTATTAAAATGAATCTTCTACCCACTTTAGGCTTTGCTGCCCTTTTTTTACTTGTCCCTGCTCCCTGGGTAGTGGCCCAGGAGGGTGAACCACAACCCCAGACCGAATGGGCCCGAATCGACGGGATCCTGAGGCAGATGAGTGATTTTTTGATCAGCGCTCAAAGCTTCGGTTTTACGGCACACGAACTGATCGACGAGGTGGAGGAGGGTCAGCGCATTCAGTATTCCAACTCGCGATCGGTGGTGGTACGGCGGCCAGATCGAGTTGCGGGGGAAGCCTACGGTGATCTGGTGAATCGCAGCTTCTGGTACGATGGCGCAAGCTTTACTCTGCTGGATCGGGAATTCAACACCTATATTCAGTCACCCGCTCCAGAGAACATCGATGCGCTTCTGGATAAGATCGAGGAAAGCTTGGAAGTGGTGATCCCTTTGGGCGAGATGCTCTCTGAGGACGTCTATCAGGCACTCACCCCACAGATCCGGCAGGCTACCTATTTGGGACTGCACCAGGTGCGGGGAATCGAGTGCCATCATTTGGTCTTTACCCAGGATGACCTGGATTGGCAGCTTTGGGTGGAGGCCAGCAGTACACCCGTGCCGCGCAAGCTGGTTATCGTCTACAAGCAGGAGCCGGGTATTCCTCAGTACGCGGCAGTGATTTCAGAATGGGATTTTACTGTCGCTACACCGGACGAGCTGTTTGAGTTCCGTCCGCCCGAGGGAGCCCGGGAACTCGATATGAGTGTGCCCATGACACCTTAGGGGACCGATCCGCTGCTTATCCTGACAGGAGGGAAAATATGCGTATCAGCCGAAAGCTTTGTTATCCGGCCCTTCTTTTACTCACTACTCTGTTGATCCCCGACCTGGATCTGCAGGCTCGGGGACGCCGCGGTTACTCGCGGGGATCAACCAGCCGCTATAGCGGGTCTCGAAGCAGCTCCCGCAACTACAACAGTGGCTCCAACAACTATAACCGGGGCTCCATGGGTTCTTACTCCCGTGGTTCCAGTTCCAATCGCTCGAGGAGCGGTTCCAGTTCCTACGACTTTGGCAACCTCCAGCCTCGCTCCGGATCTACGAACCGCAACACGAACGGTGGTCAACGTTCCTCCGGCACCAGCAGACAGGATCTGCAGAATCGTGCCGGCACGCAGACGCGCCAGGAACGTGCCGACAATTTGCGCCAGGACGGAACGACGAGCCGCGACCTTCGCGGGGGCGGAAACGTCACCTCGACCAAGAACACCAGCGGTGACACCAGTACAAGGAACACGACACTCACGACCTCTGATGGCAGATCCGCCAGCGGAAACCGCACCACCGAGCGGGATGGCGACAAGATCAAAACAGAGAGCAACATCCGCACCAGCACCGGCGCTTCGCGCGAGTCCAAGGCTGAAGTCAAGTATGACGACGGCCGCATCGACAAGGTCAAACGGGAAGTGGAAACGGAGGATCGCTACGGCTTTGAAACGGAACGCAAAGGCGAGGTCGAGCGCAAGGACGGCTACGTGGAGTACGAAAGGGAGTACAAGGACAGCGCGGGCCGCGATGCCAAAGTGGAGGGAGAGGCCTGGAGGGGCCCGGACGGTCAGATCAACCGGGTCGGTGAACTGGACACCAAGTACTGGGGCAACTACGACTTTGCCACCACCCAGGGCCGTCACGGCCGAGCCGCCGCCGTCTACGGCCCCTATGGGGGATACATGTACACCGGGGCTCCTCTAGGGGGTAACCGTGTGACCTGGTACGGACGAAGTTATTACAACTCTGGCTACTATTACTACAACCCTTACTACTGGTCAGGCGGCTGGTACTACTACCCCTGGTATCCCCCTTACGGGGCCTACTATTGGGGAGTCCCCACGGGTGCTGTCGTGATCAATATCAGTACGGGGGGCGACACCTACTACCAGAGCGAGAACGTCTACTATAAGGAGACCGTCAAAGAAGGAAAGGTGGCCTATGAGGTGGTACCGGCACCTTCGGGAGCCACGGTCACCGAGCTGCCCACAGGCTATGCCTCCATCACCGTGGGAGAGCAGAAGTATTACTATTACCACAATACCTTCTACCGAAGGGTTCAACAGAACAACCAGTGGGTCTTCGTGGTCATTGAGCAGCCCGCCGGATTGACGACCATCCAGAAACTACCGGCTGATTTTGAGCCGGCTCCGGTAGCCGAAGTCACCTACTTCAAGGCTGAAGACAAGTATTATCTGCCCTATCTCGACAAGGAACAGGAGATCTATCTGCTGGTGGACGAGCCCACCGCTCCCAAGGTCGAAGCAGCCGGTGTTCAGACACCTGCGACGGCAAGTTCCACTCCTTTGCAGTCCACACTGACGGTTCCGGAAGGCACGCACATTGTGGTGCGCACGGCCGGAGACCTGGATTCCGGCGACAACAGCACCGGGGATCACTACACGGCTTACCTCGAGTCGGATCTCAAGGTGGGCAACGCCCTGGTGGCTTCGCGGGGAAGCCGTGTTTACGGGAGACTGGTGGAGGTGGAAAAGGCAGGAAGTATGTCGGGCCAGGCTCTGTTGAAGCTTGAGCTCACCGACATCCTGGTCCAAGACCGGATCGTTCCCATCTCCACGGCTGCCTACCAGGTGGACGGTAAATCAGCAGGTACCTTGAAACAAATCGGCGGTTCTTCCGGCGTGGGCGCTCTCATCGGAGCCGTTGCCGATGGCGGCGAAGGGGCGTTGATTGGCGCAGCCATAGGAGCCGGAGTCGGCACTGCCATAGCGGCTGCCACTCCAGGCAAGCAAGTTACGATTCCAGCCCAGACCTTGCTCGATTTCCAGTTGGATCGTCCTTTTACGGTCAGGACCACCAGCCCGGCAACAGGCGACTGACGAGTTGCCAAGTCCGAATAAACACCGTACTCGCCCTCTAAGCGGGGGGTATCTCCTTGAACCCTCTGTCAAGAAGTGATGGATTCTCAGGCCACGTTAGCGCCGGTCAGGAATAAGGTTGAGCTGGTCAAGGGCGAAGAGCCCAGACTTTCCGCCGAAACACATTCGCTGCTGGTCGAGCGTTTAAGAGCTCTGAGCCTGATTTTGGCGGTGGCACTGGGCCTGTCTTGGGTAAGAGCTTTTCTGATTGATCTCTCCTTCCTTTACCTTCACCTCTTTGTGGTGGTTGGATCGGTCGGTGCTTGGTTCGTATTGTACCGCCGCATTGATTTTCCCCGTTGGCAGATACGGACAGTCGAACTCGCCCTGCTCTGGCTGCCCTCCATCCTCTTTGCAGCTCGCAACTACGCGGAGCTGGTGTCGGCCATCGAGTCAGGGGAAGGCTCTCAGCTGGATCCTGTGATGCTGCGGTTGAGCATCAGTTTTTTTGCCCTCATGGTGATCTATGGTCTTTTTGTTCCCAATCACTGGCGACGAACTGCGCTGACGCTGCTCCCACTGGCGGTGGCTCCACTCATGATCCAGTTCTCAGTGCTGATCCGATATCCCTCGGTGGAAGAGATTGCTTCCTCCTTTGGGGGTTTTGACCAGCTGAGCGAAGTCGCGCTTATCTCTTTGGTGGGAGCGGCTGTGGGGGTTTACGGGACCCGCACCATCAATGTTCTGCGGCAGGAAGCCTTTGAGGCCAGGAAGTACGGGCAGTATCAACTGATCGAGAAAATCGGCCATGGCGGCATGGGCGAGGTGTGGAAGGCACAGCATGCACTGTTGGTTCGCCCGGCGGCCATTAAATTGATTCTGCCCAGGATGCTGGACAGTGACTCGGGAAAATCTTCCCAGCTGATCCAGCGCTTTGAACGAGAAGCCAAGGTGACTTCTCTACTGCAATCTCCCCACACGGTGAGTCTCTACGACTTTGGCATACTGGAGGACGGGACCTTCTATTACGTGATGGAGATGCTGGATGGGCTGGATCTGGCGACGCTGGTGGAACGTTTCGGCCCCCTATCGCCGGAGAGGACCGTCTACCTGCTGAAGCAGGTGTGTGAGTCCCTGGCGGAAGCCCATCAATCCCATCTTGTCCACCGCGATATCAAACCCGCCAATATTCACTCCTGCCGATTCGCCGGAAAACATGATTTCATCAAGGTGCTGGATTTCGGTCTGGTCAAGCAGCTTGCCGGCAGCGACGAGACGCAGCTGACCGAGATAGGCTCGGCAACCGGAACACCCGCTTTCATGCCACCGGAGATCGCACTGGGTCACGACGTAGACGGCCGGGCCGATCTGTACTCACTGGGGTGTGTGGCTTACTGGCTCTTGACCGGAGAGATTGTTTTCGAAGGAAAGACGGCCTTCGATGTTGTCACTAAACACGTCAGTTCTCCTCCAGTGGCTCCATCCAAGCGAACGGGCGTCTCCATTCCTGAGTCTCTGGAGAGAAGCATACTTTCCTGCTTGGAGAAAAAGCCCGAGGACCGGCCTGGGGGGGCGAAAGAGCTTCTAAGACAGCTGTCCAAGTGCAAGTTGGAATCCGAGTGGAATGAATCGGAGGCGAAGGATTGGTGGGAAGCCAGGGGGCTGTAGCTGCGGAGGAGACCGCTCATGGAGCCTGATCCGTTTCTGTTTGGCGCGATACCTGTCAATCTCGACAGTTGTCCTTACAAG
>CBDUTA010000154.1:0-8090 GCA_965369785.1 uncultured bacterium | reverse complement strand
TGGCACGGCAATTCGACGTCACCACCTGGGGGGATTACGGTCCCAGCTGGGTGGAATGGAGCATTCTGCTGGGAAGCCTGTGCTGGTTCTTATTCTGGTTCCTTCTTTTCATCCGCCATCTGCCTGCCATTCCCATAGCCGAAGTCAAAGAGGCGATGCTTCACGGATCTCCAACCACGAATTCTTTAACCGCCGAGGGTCAGTCATGAGTGGCGTGCTGGGCATTTTTGAACAAAGAGAAGATCTGCTGAAGGCCGTCAGAGAGGCCCGAACCGAGAACCTGGGTCCGCTGGAGGCCTTCTCTCCTGCTCTTGATGAGGATTTGATTGAAGCGGTCTCGCCCGGGAAAAGTCCGGTGCGCAGGCTAACGTTGGTCGGCGGCGTGACCGGTGGAATCTGCGGAATGGCGCTAACCATCTGGACCACGGCCCAGTGGCCGCTGCTGATCACGGGAGGAAAGCCACTTATTTCCATTCCTCCTTTTCTGGTCATCGCCTTTGAACTGACCATTCTCTTCGGTGCGCTGGGAACGGTGAGCGGATTCTTGTACTGGTCGATCTGGGCACGCCATCGCAAACCACTGCCTTACGACACACGTTTCAGTCAGGGCCATTACGGCCTCTGGATCGAGTGTCCCTCCGTGCACACCGAGCAGGTCGCGGAGTTTCTGAAAGAGAGAGGGGCTACGGAATGGGAAGTACACTGAGAAAAACACTTCTGGCGGCAGTCATCGGAATCCTGATCACCTTTTATGCCACCGGCTGGCCCTGGAATACGGACATGGCCAAACAACCCGCACCTGCACCCTATCATGGCCCTCGCCCAGCCGTGGACGCCACCCTGCCTATCGACGGTGAGTTCGGCTGGAGCCGCACTCAGTTCGAGAGTCTTTATCCCAGCAACCCGCTGCCCCCATCCGAGTCCAATGTGGAAAAGGGACGGTCCTTGTTTATGAGTTACTGTATGCCCTGTCACGGAGAGTCGGGCAAGGGGGATGGTCCGGTTGCGGCAAAGTTCATTCCACCCAGTGATTTGGCCAGTCCCTTTTTTCAGGAGAACAGCGACGCCTGGTTTTATGGGACCATTCGCAACGGCGTTCGATTGATGCCCCGCTACGGCGCCGAACTTTCTTCACATCAATCCTGGCAAGTCGTGACCTTTTTAAGAACCTTCAAGCAATCTTCTCCATGACCGAAACTCGATCCGATTTCTTCAAGCTCACCAGGACCACAGGTCTACTGCTGGCGGCGGCCGTTTCAGGAGTACTGGCTTTTACCATCGGGGTAGCACAACACCCTCAGCAAACCTGGAAGATCTTCCTGGTTAACTTTCTATTCTGGTCAGGCATCTCCATCTCGGGTGTGGTTTTTTCAGCCATTTTCCAACTCACCAAGGCCCGCTGGGCGGCGGATCGAGTGCGCACGGTCGCCGAAAGTTTCGCCTGTTTTCTCCCACTATCTCTGCTCCTGTATTTGCTCTTAATTGTGGTGGGAGCCGGATCTCTCTACCCCTGGATTACGGATCCGCCGCCGGCTAGAGCCGGTTGGTTCACCCTTCCTTTCCTGGGACTGCGCGATGGGATCGCCCTGATGCTGCTCTATGGAGTGGGGGTAAAATTCGTTCTGGCCTCCCGGCAAAGTCGAGAGGTGAACTCTTCTTCTGTTTCCAACTTGTCTGCCCTTGCCGTAGTGACCATTCTCCTTTATACAGCGGTATTCAGCCTGGTGGCGATTGATCTGGTCATGTCCCTGGATCCCTACTGGGTCAGCACCCTTTTTCCGGCCTACTTTTTTATGGGAAATCTGTGCGGAGGGATTGCTGCCCTGGCAGCGGCCAGCTTTCTGTGGCGCAGGTTAACGGGTGTTGAGGATTGGTTCAGCGATTCCATAGCCCACGATCTCGGCAAACTCTTACTGGGCTTTTGGCTCCTCTGGACCTACCTGCTGTGGGCTCAGTACCTCATTATTTGGTATGGCAACCTTCCCGAGGAACTGAGATTTCTGGTGGTCAGGACCACTGGCAGCTGGGGAGTGCTGGCCTGGATGGTTTTGAGCCTCTGCTTTATCATTCCCTTTGCGGCTCTGCTCAGTCGCCGCATGAAGCGACCGACTCCCCTGTTTGTCATCTCCTTGATCACGGTCGTGGGCATCTGGCTGGAGAGGTTTTGGCTGGTGGCTCCTTCTCCTGAGAACGGCCTGAGTTTGGGTTGGGTGGACCTCTTGGTGACTCTGGGCTTTTTCGCTCTTTTTGTCCTCTCCCAGGTCGTCCTGGGACATCGCCTGGGCACTCCCTGGACCCGGAGTTGAGGTCCTGAAATTTCGAATCTAGGCCGCAGAGAATTTGAGGACTGTCCCCAAATCCCCCTCCCAAATCCTCCCAAACCAGGAAACGATTCCAGCCTAAAAGAAGTTTATTTTCCGACCTGAAGACTGTAAGGAAATCGAATCTGTCTGCACTCACTCGACTGAAGGAGGCAGATATGATGCCATTATTTTTCTTAAACCATATGCCAACACTCGCCGGCGGTTTGGTCCTAGGTAGCTTTGGGCTGATGGTCATTCTTTTAAACTACCTCAGCGGCAGCTCTCGTTAATCGACTACGATCGAATCCCTTATCAGGCTATTTGCCAGGCATCGAGCTAGAGTTCCAGGTTCCAGGTCAGGTTTGGAATTTAGGATTTATTTGGAATTTGGAATTTGGGATTTTGAATTTTCCCCGGTCAGTCCTTAAAAGAAGTCCGATCAGTCGCTTTCGAGGCTTGACACTTAAACCCCAGTAGAGCATTCTCGTCGTACTTCTTTTAGTATAATAAATTGAGGGCTTCTAGAATGATCGAAAAGAAGCGAATCTTCTTTGCCATCTTATTACTCCTCCCCTTCTTTCCCCTCTCTTCAGCCAGGATGTGGGCTCAAAGAGGCGGAGGCAGCGACAGCGGCGGAGGCAGTTCCGGTGGCGGAGCTACCACGAGTGGACAGCAATCTTCGGGGTCGCGGGCTGACCGTCAAAGACCGATGTTTCTTTCCGGACGAGTCCTCCTGGACGATGGTCAGGTACCGGGGACAAGGACGAAAGTCGAACTCAGATGCCAAGGCTCGGTGATACGACAAGAGTATACTTCCAATAGCGGCGGTTTCAGTATTGAGGTCACCGGGGGGGCGCAGGGAGGTTTCCGCCCTGTAGACGCCTCAGTCTCCTCTTCAAGTTCCTCGCAGTTTGGCATTGGAAATGACTCCAACTCGTTTGGATCTACGGGTCTCGGCACCGGCGGGAGCTTGGCATCGACACGTTCGATCGACCTGAGCAACTGTGAATTGCAAGCGCAACTGCCCGGATACCAGTCGGACGTGATTTCACTGGGTCGGCGAAGAGCACTCGATAACCCCGATGTGGGTCTGATCATCCTTCACGACCTGCAAGGCCCCGAAGCCGGCACCGTCAGCCTCAAGACTCTGGCAGCACCCAAAGATGCCCGGAAGGCTTGGGAAAAGGCCGGTAAAGAGCTGCAAAAAAAGAAACCCAATGCTTCCAAAGTGATCAAAGAGTTAGAGAAAGCAGTCGAGATCTATCCCGAGTTTGCCTCGGCCTGGCACATGCTGGGAGAGGTACACTTGGCACAAAACGATCGGCCCGCTGCCAGCCAGGCCTTTGAAGCGGCTCAGGCCGCCGATCCGATATACGTCAACCCCCTTTTGTCTTTGGCCCTGATGGCTGTAGAGGAAGAGCGGTGGAAAGAGGCTGTTGACTTGTGCAACCTGGTTCTTGAACTGAACCCTAACATCATCAAAGCCCACTATTTAAATGCTTTGGCCTACAGCTCTTTGGGCCAGATTGATGCCGCAGAAAAGGCGGCCTTGTTGGTCCAGGAGCGCAATCAAGATCAGACCTACCCTTTAGTCTATTACGTGCTCGGATTCGCCGAGTCGCAAAGGGGGGATTTTCCTTCGGCGGCGGACCGTTACCGGACCTTCCTGGACATCCTACCCAATGTTCCCCTTGCCGAAAGAATGAAGGAGCAGTTAGCTCTGTGGCAGGAACAGGGTTTGATTCAATAGGCCTGCCACCGGCCAAGCATGGCACCCTGCCCGCAATTTTCCGGCTACCTTACTCCACACCTCCGGTGCCCGACTGACGTTCTCGACATCAGCCTGATCCAGCAAGAGATCTGCCCTACGGAGATTCTCATTGTGACAGGTCACGCAGTAGCGATTGAGTACTTCACGGTAGGGGACGGCAGGCGAAGGAGCAGGACTGGAGAACTACGGCTGGGCTGTGGTCTGAAGGTAGCCGGTTCCAAGCAACACGACTACAATCCAGCACAAGAATAGGTCTTTTCATTCTGACTCACACTTGAGTGCAACTCGTTGCGCGTAATCTGAACACTTTTGGATTCTATATGTTTGTACTGAAATATACTTTCAATAGAGAACTCCATCAAGGCGCTTGAGTCCCCGGGAAGTCCGGGGCTGTGTCCAGGCGGTTATGAATAATTTTTCCCGCCAGACCCGTCATGACCACCTCCAGATCGAGAACTTCCTCTATGGGAATCCTGAACAAGTCTTTGTCCAGCACGGCAAAATCGGCGTACTTTCCCGGCTCCAGAGTGCCGATCGTGTCCTCGGCCAGCAGGTATTCCGAAGCCCAGGTGGTAGCCATCTTCAGTGCGGTGACTCGATCAATGCCCTCTTCCGGGACCAGGGTGACCGTTTCTTCTTCACTGAGGGCGATCCGGCGGGTGACCAACTGATAGATGGTCAGCCAAAAATTGGAACCGGCGGCCTCAAAGGTAACCCTCTGGCCATCGCGAATCCAGGTCTTGACCGGCATCACGAAAGGTTTCAACTGCTCACCATAGATCTCCAGCAACTCCGGAACCCGCACCAGATTACGGGGATTGACATTAATGATGATTCCATATTTTTTGATGTCGGCCATGATGTCGGGCACGTTGCCGAGCAAATAGTTGTGTTCGATGGTGGTGCGAAGATTCTTGATGTACTCGACCGAAAAGTTCCCCTCCTTCATGGCCTCCTCCAGCATCTGAATGTAGAGGCGCGCACCGTGACTGGCGGTTCCGTGGGCCTGAACAGGACGCCAGCCGCTTAAAATGGCGGCTTTATACGATTGCCAGGGCTTGCTCTGGGGACCGGGACATCGCTCCCGGGCCTTGATTCCGGGTGGGGCTGTGACATCAGAACCGAGGCAGGGATCATTGAAAACGGAATCCCATATCTCATTACACATTCCGTTGAGCCACAGCATCTCACCGCCGTTGGCATGGTCGGACCAGGGAGCACCCGTGGCTCGGTAAAACTCGCGAGTGGAATCCATGCCCATATGGCGTCCCCTCTGAGATTCGATATAGTAGGCCAGGCGGTGGGGCATCCTGCCCTCTCGATTCAACTGGTGATAGGCGGCCACCACCCGCGGGCTCACGATTCGGGTTCCCAGGGCGGTGATACCCAGTTTTTGCAGATCCAATCCGTACAGATAGAGTGTTTCCGCTAAACTCTCCAAAGGCTTGTCTTTCCACCACAATTCCCAGCTCAGAGCGTCCACTCCGGGAACACCCACGTATCCGTTTTGTACCGACCCGGGACCATTTTCCAGATCCACGCTCTCTTCAAAATCGGGAAATAATTTCTTCATTTCCTGAAAGGCCAGGTCGTTGAAAATAGGGTGGGTCCCACCCACTTTGACCACCACCGGATGATCCGGAGTCACACTGTCCCACTGCCTCCTGTTGATGCTACCGGAAAAAACCCAACGGTAGGTGGTCCCCAGAGAGCCCTTGCCGCGCTTGAGATCCATGGTAATCCACTGACCGTTGGGAATGTTTCGGACCTTGATCGCGTTCACCAGGGCCTCCCGCACCTTCTTGGCAGTGGCCTCGGCCGTCTCCTCAGCGATCACCACCAACTTGACACTGGGGTCCACCAGGCCCTGGCCGGGTCCATAACTCCTGGCTGCCGGGGTATACAAATGGAAGTGAGTTTGAATGAGACCGGGGATGACGGTTCGATTCCCCAGATCGACAAAAACCGTCTGGGGTCCCGCCAGCCTTCTCATTTCCTGATTGCTGCCCAGGGCCATGATCCTCTTCCCTTTGATGGCCATGGCTTCATAGATGTGCCCGGGAGTGTCGGGGACGTTACTTCGATTATCCATGCTGACAATCTTTCCGTTGGTCAGAATGATGTCGCCGTAACCCTGCTGCCCCACCAACGCAGGAACCTGCTGAGCAAAGATCGGACCTGCGAACAACCAACCCACTAGAGTCACCATCAATATATTTCGAAGCATTCGTTCCTCCAAGTCACACGAAGTGAGTACAGATCAGGTTTCTTTGTACCTGACTTTTTGCCCAATGCTAAGACTTCAAACAGTCAAAGGCAATACGCAAGTCTTGGTAAAGGCTGTCCGGACCGTTGGGATTGCAAAGGACTCCGAAATGTGGGAGGCACCTCAGGTGTTCATTTTCAGGACATCCTTTACAGATTAGGGTAGAAGTTCCCTCCTGAAAAGGAGGGAGAGATGCCTTGGAAGGAAGTTGGAGTGAAGGATCAACGGATTAGTTTGGTGGCGAGAGCATTGGGGGGCAGGGAAACGATGAAGGATCTGTGCCAGGAGTACGGGATCAGTCGACCAACAGGGTATTTGTGGGTGAAGCGGTTTGAGGAAGCGGGAAGCTTTCAGGGCCTTGAAGAGAAGTCGAGGCGACCCCACAGGAGTCCGAATCGCACGGCTGAGGAAGTTAAGCAGAAGGTGGTGGAGGCACGGAAGCAGTACGAATAGGGGACGAATAGGGGACGAATAGGGGACAGTAACCTTTAAGTATACGTAGAATAAGTGGGATACGAGGAATTGGAAGTCATTTCAGGATCAGTTTTCGGATTCGGCACCTGAGGTGCCTCCTACACTCCAGAGGTACTGAGGCAGTCGTCTAGCCCTGTGTCAACTCGAGTTCACAGACTTTCCTCGGCGCGAATCGCTCCGCTCCCTCTTATCAATCTAGCAACAAGTTGATTTATATAGACTTATAGTGAAGCACACGAGAAATCTAGCCACCCTGCTCAAATATGGCATATTCCGTGCATTGACTTCACACGATGCGGTGCAAAGACGTACAAAAAAAGGGAAACTTTGCCCCGCTTTGGAAAGGTTTGGGTCATGCGATGGTAGTGAGAAAATGGATATCGGGTCTCATCCTGGCCGTTTTTCTGGCCGGACCGCTTCTGGCCAAGGACTTAGAGACGGATGCTCGAGAGGCGGTGGAGAACCAGCGCTATGAAGAGGCGCGCGACCTCTACCTCCAACTCTCCGAGCAAACTTCGTGGAACGTCGACTATCTCCTGTGGGTGGCCACACTCTCGGACTGGTTGAAGGATTCCGTTACCGCCACCCAGTTTTACGATCGCGCCCTGGCCCTCGAACCACTCAACATTGAGGCTCTGGTTGGAAAAGCTTATGCCCTGATGCGGCAGCAGGAATATCAAACCGCCCTTGAGCCTCTCTCGATGGCCCGGCTTGTTGCACCCAACAACACCGACGTGCTTCTGGCACTGGCCAGAGCCCATTATTACCAGGGCGACGCCCAGGCGGCCAGAGTGTACGTCACTCAGGCTCTCAACCTCGATCCCGAAAACCAGGAAGCAGAAGCACTCACGGTCCTTTTCGCTCGGTTTCGCCCTCTTGAGGTCCGATTGGGCTACGGGAACGATCGGTTCTCAAAGATATCTCCCAGCCAGATGGGGTCCCTAAGCGTGGGATATGCGGGTGAAAGCGGCCACATATCCGGACACTACGAGCGATGGCACGAATTTGACGGAAAGGTCGATCTTGGTGGATTCAGTTTCAATCAGCAATTTGAAAACGGTCTATGGCTGCGCGGGGACGCCATGCTGGCTGCAGGAGCCACCGTATCGGCACAGGAAGACTACACTGCGGGTATGGCCTGGTCGTTGCCGGGTGGCCTGGTGATGGGAGCCGACTATCGCTACCTGCGTTTTCAACTCGATAAGACTCATGTGGTTGCCCCGCTGCTCGAGTACTACTTCGAAACCCCGATTTGGATTCGGGCCATGTACTTCAA
>CBDUTA010000153.1:0-8165 GCA_965369785.1 uncultured bacterium | reverse complement strand
AATGTTCCTCGACAAGGTGCTTGACCTTTTGCAGGCGAGCATAATAGCGAAATGCTTCGTTGTTCATCGGATATTCATGGAGCACGTTCGGTGCCACTTCTCGGCCTTTTGGGAGTTGTGTGAGTGACTGGATGAACTCTTTTTATTTCAATGAGTTGAACTCACTCTTCAGTGAATGAGCTCACCCATTGACTCCTAATGCTGAGGGTTCGAGTGCACAGAGGAGCAAAAGCTGTTAACTGGGGTTGACGTTTACGGATTGGCTAACCGGAAAAAGAGGGATCTTGGCCGTCCACGATCTCATGGGCGGTTTGTCGAATTCGCCAGTCGCTGTCTTGTAGGTGGCTGCTGAGTATTTCCGTCACTCGAGGATCGGGGATTTGGGCAAGAGCGAAGGCGGCGGTGGCACGGACCAGGGGAATTTTTGGCTTTCGGAAGGAGAAAAATCCTATTGGAGCCAGGACTTTGGCCAGAGGTTCAATACTTACCGGGTCAGCAATCTGCCCCAGGGCTCGGCATGCAGCCACCACGCGGTCCTCCGTGGCAGAATCGAGCAGGGAAACAAGCACGCCTGTTGCACTTCCTGGTTTGATTTTTCCCAAGGACTTAATCGCTGCTATGGCAATCGTGGAGTCTTTGTGGTTTGCACAATCGACCAGTAAGGGTGTCAGGCGCTCGTCGTTCAGACGTTCCAAAAGAAGGAATCCGGCGCGTCGTACCCTGGAACTTTCGTCCTCCAGGACAAAGGCCAGCTCCTTTCTGAGATCTTTGGTGATTGTGTCGATAACCTCCAGGATTCGCACCCGCTGTTGAGCGAAGCCCTCAAGAACCAATTCACGCTTGAGAAGCGCTGCTGTCTCCTGCCCTTGTTCGCTGAGTAGATGGCAGGCAATCTGTCGTATTCTGGGATCATCTTCCTTCTTGATGACCTCGATGAGCATGGAGAAAGCAAGGGGACCCAGACCATCGAGCACTTGGGTCGCTTCCTGCACCCGAGCGGGCTCCTGGGATTTAAGATCCTCCAAAAGGAGTTGCCGGGCTTTGGGGTCCAGCTCCTGGATAAAAATCAATTCCTTTGCTCCAGCCTCTTGAAGTCCTTTTTCCTGCAATTGTTGTTGGAACTTTCGAAGGTAGGTCAGGACTTGACCAGCCCGCCGATAGTCTCCGAACTGGATGTGATTGCTGGCGGTTCGGGAGAGCAATGTGCCTATTTCTCCAAGAAGCTCGAGATTTTCCTCTTCCATTAAAACGTCCAGAAGCGGATTTGTCAGCAGTTCCACTAACTCAGGTTGAGAGGCAAGGCTCGGATCTTGTAATAAACGATCACAGACCTGGATGACCTTGGTCCGGACCTCGTCGGTTCGATGTATATATCCCCGGAAAATCTGGTCGACGATTTGGCGTGCTTCCTCCCCATCACCTTTCAGAAGGAGGTTGCCCAATCTCTCCTCTGCAGACTCCAGAAGCTCGTCTGTCAGTTCTACCCCATCCGTCGCAATCTTTAGATTTGCAACATCGGTATGCCGAGTTCTTCCGGGTTCCGGACCGTTCTGAGAACTAGGCTCCCGGCCCAACTCTGCTAGATCCTGCCGATCCGAGGTGAGCATCTCAGTGATTGCTGAGATGCTCTGGCGCTGAGGTACCGATGCCCTATCTCCCTGCTGCGTTGTCGGGCCTGGACCTGTGGGATCTGCACCTTCTAAGCTGATACTTTCCGGGCCAAGACGACCCGAGCCAAGACTCTCCGGGCCGCTGCCCCCAGGACCTATGCCCCCTGTGCCCCCGGCGCCCATGCCTGCCGGACTTTTGCCTGGTGGTCCTATGTTTGGTGGGCCTATGCCTCCCGGACTCATACCGCCCCCCAGACCGAACCCAACCGCGTCCGTTGACGCCTCCTCCGACCCTGCTGAGGCAACGTAACTGTGACTCATCTGCTTGAACTCAATATGCGAAAGGTCTTGCTTTTTGGTCAGACGTTTCCAGAACCCTCGGTCAATGGATTTGCCGCTCATCTGAGCAATGGCCTCCAGCATCAGGGTCAGCTCCTGCTCGGTGAGACCTTCAAAGAAAGCAATACCTCGAAGCTGTATGCGATTCATCCGCTTGGTAAAGGCCTCGGCAGTGGATTGGTACTTATCGGTCTCCACTCTTTGGCCGTTCACCAGAAGAGACTGTTTTGCTAGTGTGATATGGAGGTCCACGTTGTCCTCCAGGACCTTGTCGATCGTGTCCTTGAGTTTCCGGGTAGCCCTGAGAATGGCCTGGCTGTCGGGTGGGTCGAGCTCCATTTCACCGATGGCGTTAAGCAGTGCTTGAATAATTTCCGGGATCTGCGCTACAGCGCTGCGATCCAGGGAATCAAGAATACGGAGTTTTTTGGTGGAGAGACCTGGCGACTCATCACTCGTGTATTCCACTGCCTCTTCAGCGTCGAATAGCATCTTGTCGTTGGCTTCGGTCAACTTACGGTACTGTTCGGATTTTTCCTCGTTAGCTGAGAGCTGGTAATGGTAAGCAAGAGGGGCAGCCGAAGGGAGGAGCTGTTGATCATAAAGGGTTTCCTGGTAGGCGCCGATACGCTCATGCAGTTCCTGTTTCCGATCTTCCTGAATGGCTCCGTAGGTCAGGTTCAAAATCCGTTTGCTCAAGAAGTGAATGTTCTCGTCGTTGTTCTGGTATTCTGAGCTGATCAGCCCTTGAGCTACAGCTTGATCGATAAATTCCAGGACCTTGCTTTCCTCGATTTCAGAACTCCCGGTGAGCATACTCAGGGAGACATTTTCTCCAAAAGTGGAGGCCTGATCGAGCAGTTGTCGACTTTCCTCATCAAGAACGGCGACCTTCTGGCTGACAATTTCCTCCAACGACTTGGGCAGGTAGTCTTCTTCAACAGATTCGAGGACCCACTGTTCTCCGGTAAGGGTAATTTTTCTATCCGAGACCAGCTTGCGAAGGATCTCGCTGATAAAGAGAGGATTTCCCTGAGTGAGTTGGGCTAAACGCATGTCAAACTTCTCAGGCAAATGGACCTGAGGAAATATCCGCTGAAAATGCTTGGCAATGTCAGTGGCGGTGAGGGGGGTAAGCATCACTCGGACGATGTTCAGTTCCTGATGATATTGGGCGAAGAAGCTTTCAAGCGGAGCGGGCTTTCTTTGAATTTCTCCCGGCTGGATATGGGAGGAAGTCCCACAGACTACAAGCGGAACGTCATCGCGCAACAGTATCCGCCGAAGCAGAAGAAGCGAGGCTTCATCACAGAAGCTCATGTCGTCAATGAGCAACATGAGGGGGGTGGAGTCAAGGAGCCGGGGAATAAAACGGGCTAGAGTCGCAAAAAGTCGGTCCCGCGAAATCTCTTCCTTTTCCTGCTCAGGGGAGTCTTTGGATTGACTCAGTTGGGGCAGGATGTAGCTCAGATAGGTGGTTTCCTGAGGAGTCAAATCGTTTAGGATTTCTGCGCCGTTGTCGGGCATTTGATTCATGATGCCAACCAGGATGTTGGTGGTCATGTAGTAGGGACGAAAATTCTCCTGAAGATTACCCTTCGCCTCGATTTTTAAGATGTCGCTGTCGGCTATGTTCAGACGGATGGTTTTCAGGAACTCGCTCTTACCCATGCCGTCGACCCCTTCAATGATGAGGAACTGGTTTTCGCCCTGATTGAAATCCTGCAGAGCCTTGCTCACCTGCTTATATTGACTCTCTCGGCCGGAGATGGTGCCTTTCTCCAACTGATGAAGGGTGGTCTTGGAGAAGACTGCCTGGGGAGGAATCGCTCCCGACTCGGCAAGGCAATCCCGTCCCGATTCTTTAGCGTAATACAGTGCGCTGTCTGCCTTATGGATGAGGTCTTTGCCGTTTTGAGCATCTTCAGGAGCGCAAGCGACCCCGATGCTGAGGGTAATGGAAATCTCAACATCCATTTCCTTCTGCCAGGGTTTTTCATGGGCCAACCGGAGCAACTTTTCGCCCATTTTCTTGGCCGTCTCTTTATGAGCGCTGGGCAGGAGAATGATGAACTCATCACCGGCATAGCGCACCGCCATGCCATCCTTTCCTGCCGCCTTTTTCATCAGCTTTGCCACCCAGATGAGCGCCTGATCGCCGATGTCATGACCGTGGGTGTCGTTGATCTGCTTGAAACGATCCACGTCTAGCATGAGCAAGGAAACCGGTTCGCTTTCCAGGGCATCCCAGTCCAATTTGTGTTCGAAGTAGTTCAGGAGGAAACGGCGGTTGTAGATGCCGGTGAGCTCGTCTTCAAAGATCAGGCGAGAGGGATCTGTGCCAACATGCTGAAGGAAATATTGGAGATCTTCCATAGTAATGTCCGAGCTGGTTTTTGAGAAGCTAGCCCTATTTCATCGTAACATTAATCAAGGCTGATCTGGGCCGATTGCGGCCACCGTTTCTTGAAAGAATCGAGTCTCTTTTTGTACGGAGGAGATTCAAGATGTCGAGCCCTTCAAGATGACTCCGATTGAGGGTCTGAATGCTATCTTCATGGTAGTTTTGACGACGGGTGTGGACTTGATTATCCGGAGGTTAGCCAGGGGCGAGGAGGGTATGACGGCAGTATCATCTTCTATCGGAAGATGTTGGCTCTGGAACAGATAGGGGGTTTTACTTAGGGGAGGGCAGCGGTTCCATTTCTCCTCCTCCAAGAGAAATGAAACTGCTGGTCCCTCCCTGTCTTGAATCGTTGGGATGTTTTTTTTAACGCAGAGCCGTTGCTGCCAGCGCATCTTCGGACAGAATGATTTCCACCCGCCGGTTGTTCCTGCGTCCTTCGGCTGACGCATTGTCCGAGACAGGCCGGTTGAAACCGTAGCCTGTCGCCCTCATTCTCGCGCGCTGGATCCCATGCTGGGCCATGAAATTGAGCACGGATCGAGCACGGTCCTCCGAAAGTGAGAGATTTAATTCGTAACTACCGGTGGAATCAGTGTGTCCTTCTACCTGCAGGTTCTGCTCCTGCATGATGAGCAGGATTCCTGCAAGTTTGGCGATTCGCTCCCGGGCCTCGGGTTTGAGGCTGGCCTTACCGATATCGAACAGGATGTCCGGCAGATTCAGAATGTATCCCCGCGCCGACTCACGGGTGTCGGCGACCCGTGACAGGGCGTTGTGAAGACGTCCCTCGAGGACGCCTTTTTCCCGGGAGAGTGTCGATTTTTCGCTTTGCAGCCGTTGGGCTTCCCGGCGCAGATCGGCCATAGCTGACTCCAGGGCCGCCTTTTCGGTTTCGATGACGGCCTTGTCGCGCTGCATGCGTTCCAGTTCTGCCCTGGAAGCGCGTACCGCTGCCTCAGCCCTATTGGCCTCTTCTCGAGTCCTGCGGGCATCAGCTTCGGCTGCTGTAGCACGCTTTTTCATCTGGGCCATTTCGGCCAATTGCTGATTGATGGCTTCTTCCAGTTCTGCGGCTTCCTTGCGGCGAAGGGCGATCTGGATGGCGTCATTGCTGGCTGCTACCGACTTACGGGCAAACTCCTGGGTTCCCTTTTTGGAGCGCGAACTCTTTGACATCTGTCTGGCCTGTTGCAAGCGAATGTCGGCCTGCTGATAAATCTCCTCCGCATATTGTCGTGCTCCCAGCCGTCCCGCGATCGCATAGACCCTTTCCGCCTGTAGTATGTCCAGTGGGTCTTTGCTCTCGTATCTGGCCGTGGCCAGGGTATCTCGATCGTGTCTGGGCATGGGACCGAAATCCCTGAATATCAGAGGCGTGGACTGTGCCCGGGCATCCCGACTGCCGCCGTTGTAAGTGATAAGCATTTCAGAGGGCTGTCTGACCAGATAATACGGTTCAGCGGTCACCATGAGGGCGAAGTTGCGCAGTCCCGTCGAGTATTTCATTTTGTCTTTTCTTTTTTCCGGTCGCACCCAGAATTCACCCAAATTTTCGTAGGTTCCTTCTCGGTTAATGGCCCACAATACGTAGCAAGTGATGTCTCCGCCGAAGACCACAGCAGGCTGCATATGGTTATAGGAAATTTCGATACGGTGCTGGCCTTCCTCGAATTCCACCTTGGCGGTTAGGAGTGAACCTGGAACCCTCTGGCTGGGCACCATCTGGAATTCCACTTTGTGACGCTCGGTAAAGTTGATGACCTGAAGCTCGACCTCAGTAGCGGGTGTTGCCAAGAGAGGAGAAACAATCAGGCCTATCAATCCGAGGATTGATAGGGCTCTTGAGAAATGATACATAATCCAACCTCCTCGTTTAAAGTGAGTTGAAGTAACGATCCTTTTTAGAATAAGACGTTCCAAAGAATATCCAGGACCTGGTTGGACTCCAGTTCGAATAGGACGACGTGAGAACCTATGACCCCGCGTGCGACGTCATAGGGGACCCTGGGCAGTAGACGGACCAGAGATCGAGGCAATGGCTGGAGGCGCTTTTGCAATCCCTGAGGTAGTGTTCCATTCTTACCAAGCTGTCGTTCCAGTCCACGGGGAAGGTGATCCCGCTTGGCCAAACCGGGGGGTAAATTTCGCAGGTTCTTCTTGTTGGAAAACCAGTCACGAATCGTCTCTTCCTGGTGTTTTCCAAAGGCGCGACTGTCCTTAACCTGGCGCTTATGGTCTTCCGATTCTTCAACTTGTTGCGGTTGATCTTCAAAGGTGAGGGACTCGTCGAATGAGAAAGTGACCAGGGCTTCCGACGATATCCGTACTTGCTGGCCTCGAACCAACTGCAGAGCGGTACCGGCACTTGCGCCCGTAGCAGCTCCGACGGCAGCCCCTTTTTTGCCACCGGTAAGGGCCCCGATGAAAGCTCCGAAAGCTGTGGCACCCCCGATCACCTTGGCGGATTGCCTTCCCTTGTCTGCGCTTGCGATATGGGCGAACTGATGGATCAGCGAATAGGCACTGTCCTGTACTGTGATACTGCGAAGCTGCAGGGCGATTTCCTCTTGACCCCTCAGCTTTCCGGACTGCTTGACGCTAACCAGCTGGATCAGAGCATAGCTGCCCTTGGGCACCCGAATGTCTCCTGAGAGCGTTATCGTCTCTTCCAGGGTGGCTCGAAAAGAGTTTCCTGGCTTATGCACGTCGGAAT
Organism: uncultured bacterium; assembly: GCA_965369785.1. Taxonomy (GTDB): domain Bacteria; phylum Acidobacteriota; class UBA6911; order RPQK01; family JADFOI01; genus JADFOI01. Next base: position 1,096 of record CBDUTA010000153.1, on the reverse strand, counting down.
TGACGGAGTCGATCATGCGAACGACCAGATTTGCCCCTCGTGGTACGGGGTAATAATCAGGAGACGGACCGGCTAGGGAAGTACGGGAATCGTTTGCCTGATTTGCAAAGACGAGAGTGTCCACATCAGAAATGGCGAAGCTCTCAACCTGGCCGCCTTCATGGAGAAATCGGACGGTCCGAGAGTCGCCTCCTAGAAAGGTTCCGTGTACCGTATGCCCCCCGTGCACGTATAGAATGTCCGCGAATGAATTCAGCGTGGATAACAGGAAGAAACTTGTCAAAAAAAGACTCAATCGATAGTACATCGTTTTCCCTTTAATGTTGGTTTGAACGCGCGAGCGCGAACTTGTTCCGGTTTTCGTGTTTCCTAAGAAGCAGGCTTCTACCCTGGCTGCAAAGAAAGCTTTAGACCTCTTTGTTGGGTGCGCTCTTCGATTACATTCAATGGAAATTCTGCCGTTATCTCGACAGCCTTACAGTGATGGACGTCACCAAGAATGTAAAAATGCCGGAATGGTCACCTACTTTCCCTGTTTTTCCGAAATTGACCCCCCTGCGCCTGCTCATCGCCTACTTTCCATAGAATCGTCCGGAATTTCACGCAATTTTCGTTCCAGATATTCGAGGATTGGGGCGGGCATCTGCTGGAGTCGCCTGCAGGGCTGGGTTTTCGGGAAAAGCCGAGAGTAGGGTTCGCAGCTGGTAGGTCTCGAAACTTCTCGATACTGTTAACATCCGCTTACAGAACATCCCTGTGGTTGAGCGATAAACTTAATTATTTCAGTCGTTTATCTGGAGTTTGGATGGGATTGACCAAGATGTGAATAGGAGTTGACATCTCCACAGCGCCGAGCGGACCTTAAAACCTGAAAGAAGTGTCTCAGAAATCTGATTGAGAGGATCGGCGCACCCCTGGGTGTCTCAGAACTTGACTCAAAACTGGTAGAATCAGGACATGTCGAAGGCTCGCTTTGGAGAGCGGCATCCTGGCTGGGCAGCCGTATGGGTGGTCCTCTTCATGTCTTTTCCCCAATGGGCCGAATGGATCTGGTCGTTGTATTCGAGCGACCCGTTGGTGCCATGGATGGCCCGTG
>CBDUTA010000152.1:0-8184 GCA_965369785.1 uncultured bacterium | reverse complement strand
TCGCCTCCTCCTCGCTCCTTGACCTCCCCTCGCAAGCCCCATCAGCAAACATCATCGTACTTATGGAGCGAAACACTAAGCCCACGGCTCTGACTGCTCTCGAAAGCACGATTGCACGGCGCGCTCCGCGCGCCAGCACGAGGTGACGAAGTCACCAGAGCACGAATTCACGAAAGGGAGTACTTGGTGATTTTCCACCAGTCTTGTTCTATTGGCATCCTTTTTGCTTGAGCAACTCTGAGATGGGATTTCGAACTCATAGGCCAGTGGAGATTCTGTTCGGTTCAGGCAGGCAGTCGAACCTTGGAGATCTCGCATGAATGAGAGACCACTGCTCATTCAAACCCATTGGACCGATTTTCAATCCTTCCCGCAGATCATAAACAACCCGACCCTTAGTCTTGTCCGCAGCGCCAAGGCTTATTTCCAAAGAGTCGTTCTTGTGGGTGCCGACACTTCGGAAAATCAGATCCTTGAAGAGCACGCCCGCGAGATAGGTGTCGAATACTTCGCTGGAGCAACTTCAAATGTTTGCCTGAGGTTTCAGCAATGCATGGAAACACTCGGTTTCAAGCAAGCAGCAAGGGTATTGATTTACTGGTTTATGGTCGATTTTGATTTTGTGATGAGCTGTTTCCAACAGTTGGAAAGTGAATCCACGGACATCGTTGTGCTGCCACAGGATTTTGACATCAAATTTGGTGCCGACATTTTTTCACTCAGTTTTCTAAACAAAGCCCAAAACGTCATGGATGAGATGAGTGGGCCATTGGTTGAGGAGTATCGATTTCGCCCTTGGGCGCTTGCCGAAGCTTATTCGGAACATTTTGAGATTTCAGTGTGTCAGCACCCCCCCGTATTCGGTGGTGAAAGGTTTCAGGAAATAAGGACTGCTTTGAACCAATACTATCCTGAACGATCAGCTTCTGAGGGGAGTCCTTTTTCTGCCTATGACATGGCGGCCTCTCTGCTCAATTCCGAGGTCCAACGAGTGGCCGATATTGCCTGTGGCTGGGGAAACGGGTCAAAAGTGCTTGCCCAAAGTTTTCCTGAGGTGCTGGGGGTTGACTCCAGCCGCGAGCAGATCCAACTGAATGGTGAGAAATTGTCTGACATGAAAAACCTGCAGTTTGTGGCTGGGGACAGCATGGATGAATCCCTGCTGGAAGAAGACTCTCTCGATGCCATAGTCTCCATTCACAGCATGGAACATTTTCCAGACGACAAACAGTTCCTCAGTCATTGCGTGAAGTGGTTGAAGGATGAGGGCTCTTTAGTGCTGGAAGTGCCATTGCTCATGGAATATCCATTTAAAGGAATCGATACGCCTTTAGGTGAGAAGCACATCAGAGAATACAAGTTGAGACCTCTGCTGGATCTGTGCCAAACCCAGTTTAACATCGAGGAAATTTACGGCGTAAGCCGCGGATTTTATGTTCAGCCGGAACTGGCTCGAAATGCCGTCCTTTTGCTCTTGAAAGCTCGATGACAGTGACAAGCCGTGTAGGAAAGACGGGAGAGTCAAGTTTCTGTCGAATTCTCTCACATTTGACGCTTTTCGACTGTAGTGTGATGGCTAGCCCGACTATGCATAAACCAGGCTGGCCCGTGGGCTAAAGCCCACGGCTCTGACTGCGTCTTGTCAAGAGCGGGTGCAAGACTGCCTCGCTCCGCAAATACAGTGACGCTTGGCACCTATCTTGCTGTTCCCCTGGTGTGTTGGGGGGAAGTTGTCTTTACGATGATGTTCGTCGCTGGAGGTGGTTGGTGGTTCAAGGCAGTCAGGGTGGATCATTGCGCCGATGCAGTAGAGCGGGTGTGAGAAATGCGGGCTAAAGTTGCTCTGGTGACGGGGGGAAGCCGTGGCATTGGAGAAGGTATTGCATTTGCCCTGGCCGGCAAGGGAATTCGGGTCGCTCTCAGTTACCACCATAATCGGGAAATGGCCCAGAAAGTTGTGGAAGCCATTTGCTCGGCAGGAGGGGAGGCGATAGCCGTGCAGCTGGGTCTTGAAGATTGCGCGAGTATCGAAGGGGCAGTGGAAGAGGTTCGACAAGAATGGGAGTCGCCAGACATCCTGGTGAACAACGCGGCCATTGGGCAGGAGAAACCTTTTGAAGCAATCACTGATAAGGACTGGCACGACATGATGGCTGTCAATCTAGGTGGTCCTTTCCTCTGTTGCCAGAAGGTGCTATCCCATATGCGAGCGTCGGGCTGGGGAAGAATTATCAACATCAGCTCCATCGGAGGCCAGTGGGGAGGGTACAATCAAGTTCATTACGCAGCATCAAAAGCTGGATTGATCAGCCTCACCTGTTCTTTGGCACGCCTCTACAGCGGGCAGGGAATTACCAGCAATGCAGTGGCTCCCGGTCTGGTTCAAACCGACATGTCTGCCCAAGAACTTTCTTCCAGGCTGGGAAAAGAGAAGGTGAAGGGCATTCCTATCGGGCGAACGGCCACGGTCGAGGAGATCGCGGATGTGGTGGCCTTTCTGGCCAGCGATGCTGCTTCTTATATCACTGGACAAACAATCAATGTCAACGGGGGGATGTACTTTGGATAAGAAACCTCTTATCGGCTGCGGTTCCTCAATGAATCCTCTGCGACTCTACACCCTCTTTCACTGCAACCTGGACTACTCATCCATCGAGGAATCCCAAAGACCTTTGGTCGTTTCGCGCTGCTATTGGCCCTTGTTCAGGTTGGCCAGGAAATATCACCTTCCCCTTGGGGTGGAAATGTCCGGCCATACGCTCGAGACCCTCGAGCGGGTGGATCGCTCTTGTTTGAAGGAACTTCGTTGGTTGATCACTGAAGGAAATTGCGAACTCATCGGCAGTGGATATGCTCAGATCATCGGGCCCCTGGTTCCAGCTGAAGTCAATGCAGCGAACCTGAGGTTGGGCCATGAGGTTTACCAACGACTTCTCGGTATTCGCCCCAAAGTCGCTCTGATCAACGAACAGGCCTACTCTGCCAGCCTGGTGCCGCTCTACTTGGAAGCGGAGTACGAGGCCATTGTGATGGAATGGGATAATCCATCCCATCACCACCCCAAATGGAATCCAGAGTGGGGTTATTTACCTCAGTACGCCTGTAGTTCCGAGGGTGAGGAGATACCTCTGATCTGGAACAACTCGATTTCTTTTCAGAAATTCCAACGCTATGCCTGCCGCGAAATGGAGTTAGAGGAACATGTGGCCTATTTGGAAGCGCAGATTTCAGAGAGTTCGCGGGCCTTTCCTCTCTACGGCAATGATATCGAGGTGTTTGACTTTCGCCCCGGTCGTTATGCTGCTGAGCCCAAGTTGCAAAGAAATGAGTGGAAGCGCATTGAAAGGCTCTTTCAAATCTTGCAAAGGGATGGGCGCTTTCGATTGTGCCGGCCCAGTGAGGTCCTGGACTTGTTGGAGGAACCGCATGCCGCCAACCGGCTCCACCTGGAATCGACCCAACAGCCCATACCGGTTAAGAAACAGGGGAAGTACAATGTGACCCGCTGGGCGGCCACCGGGAAGGACGACCTGGGTGTCAATACAACCTGCTGGCGGATTTATCAAAAGCTCAAGAAGCAGTCTGGCCCGGCAGAAGGCGATTGGAAGGAACTCTGTTACCTGTGGGGGAGTGACTTTCGGACCCACATCACCGACAAAAGATGGAGTCAGTATCGTCAACGACTCCATCGGCTCGAAACGCAGTTGCAGATTGATAACCCTCCAAGGTCTGGCGAGATTGTTACTGGCCAGGTGCTTGCGGAACCTGGGTTGGGACCGGATTCCCAGATTGACATCCGGCGCCAGGGGAGATTTCTTGTTTTGGAAACCAGCGAGGTTCGGCTGCGTCTCAATTGCAGGAGAGGCTTGGCCATTGAAGAAGTGTGCTTCAAGGGTGTTTCCCCCCATCCCCTATTCGGTACGCTACCGCACGGCTACTACTCCGACATCGATCTGGCAGCCGACTACTACACAGGACATGTGACTTTACAGACACCGGGAGAATCTCAGATCACCGATCTCAATCCCGTGGAGCCGGTTCTTTCCAGGAACGGCGAGTGGTTTGTTGTCAGTGCGGATGTGGATACAGATCTTGGCAGCATTCAGCAACAGGTTTGGCTCTCCCTATCCCGTCCACGTTTGGAGCTGAGGTATTACCTGGACTGGCCGGAGATCCCCAGTGGATCACTGCGGCTGGGCCACATTACTTTGAATCCGGAAGCCTTCCAGAGGTCGACCCTCTTCTACCGAACCTGCAATGGCGGATATGATCCGGAAACCTTCTTTTTGGCCGGTAATCGGGTCTGCCACGGAGAGCCGGTCTCATTTCTAGTCTCGGCCAGTCAAGGTCTTGGATTGACCGACGGTATTGTGGAACTGGGAGATGCCTTTACCCGGATCCGGGTAGAGGTGGACAAGACCGTTTCAGCCTTGGTGGGCATGATGTCTTTTCGTGAAGTGGGGGATCAGTTTTTTTGCCGGCTCGAGTTGTCTGCTCTTGAACTCGATGAAACCGTGTGCGCCGGTGCTCACTCCCGACTGGAGGGTCGGATCTGCATCACAGCCTACGAAGCGAAGACAGGGAATGTAGGGAGAGACGACTCATTACCCGCGTTGATCCAGCCGTCGGAGGCGGCCGGTGCTGTTTAGCGGTACCATTGCGTGGGCAAAGCGCCGGGCGGACTGGAGTTGGGTTCGAGCCTCCTCTAACTGGCCGTAGAGGTTTTTCCACTGTTGTTGATTGAGTTCGACATCTTCAAGCAAGCTTTTCAAAATCGGTCTCAGACGAATTCTTTCCGGCTTGGGCAGAAACTTTATTTGATCGTCGTATTGATGAATACGCTGAGTGTATTTTGAAATCAGCGGCATCAGGGCGGCAGATTTCTGTTTATCGTCCGCTGTCAACGCTTCTCCCTGGCTCCTGAGAAGGTTTCTCAGTTTGTCGTAGTCCTGTAGGAGTTCATCCATAGAGGGCCTTCTTTATGGTGTCGGCATCAGTCCGATTGTTGACCTCCAGCCATGCTGATTCTAGAGTGACAAGTACTTTGATCACATCCTCCACTGCCTGCTGATCCTTTTGCATGTTGGCCTCGGTCAGGCGTCTGAGGCAATAGGCATACAGACGATCCAGGGAAACGGCAATCTCCCCGCCCTGTTCAAAGTCCAGAGCTGCCTGTAGTTCACTGATCATGGCGATGGCTTTGTCAATCGCTCCAATCCGCTTTTGGATCTGACCCGCGGTGAAGTGAGCTTTTGCCTGATTTAACTGATCAAGAGCTTCTCGATAGAGAATCAGAATCAACTCGAGTCCGTCAGAGGTTTGAATCTGTACGGAACGGTAAGCTTGAGCCGCTTGTTGATTGGAGCCTTTCTGTTGATTGGGGATTTGTGCCATGGGGGGTTCCTTTGTTGTAGATGAATATTTTTAGAATACCTTGGTGATTTGGGCGCTTATGGTTGCTTGCAGGACAGAAAGATTTCTCAGAGCCTGGTCGGCGCGAGAAAATTCTGCGATGAGAAAGCTTTCCCGTAACGTCAAACGGTCCTGAAGGGCGAGGATATCATCGGCGAAGATTCTCACCAGGCCCTCCAGGCGGGTGACGGTGTCGTCAATCGGACTCAAGGTTGAGTCGGTTAGAGTGCTCAATTGACGCTCCAGCTGTTCGGCATAGCCCAGGGTCAGTGTCACGGTCCCGAATACCCCGGTGGAAGAGCCTAAGAACTGAACGCGAAGATCTGTTGGAAGCCCCTCGTCTCCGATCAGTACGTCGCTCTCGGTGGCGCTGGCAGCGTACACCGTGTCGGTTGCCGTGTCCTTGAAAGTGCCGTCTATGTCGACTCCCGAGTCGGACATGCCCCCTGTCCCAATTCCCGTGCTTGTGCCGGGGCCTGTGTCGACGTCAGAGACCACCGTAAAAGAGACACTGGCCCCCTTGTTATCGGAGGTGATCACCAGTTGGTCGCTGCCACTTTTGGAAGCTGTTAGGGCCATGCTATCGGTGGTGAATTGGGTGTTGACGGCCGTAACCACTTCATCAATGGTCATATCGGTGGTGAGAGCGACGATCGATATGTCTGAGCCGAGGGTAAAGGTCAAATTCTCGTTGGCTCCCAGAGTGGGAGTGATGTCATTGGGGCCAGTGATGGTGGCAGCCTCGGCCAGCTGGGTAATGTTCACCTCGTAGGTGCCGGCGGCGGTGCTCGAGCCGACACCCAGAAAAATCACGTTGGAGTTGCTGGTTTCTCCGAAGGCCAGAAACAGTTTCTTGATGTCGGAAAAGTTGTCTTCCAGGTTGTCGTTCAGTACGGAGTCATTGACCTTCAGGGTACCGTCGCCTTGAATTTCCACTCCCGCTGCTCTCAGATTGTCCAGGGGGCCGGACAGGCCGCTGACAGCAGTGCTCACGATGGAGGAGAGATCCGATTGAATGATGCGCAGGAGGGTGTCTCCGGCCAGGGTTCCGGCGCCAACGCCTTCAGTAAAGAAACTCTGACCGTTGATGAAACTGTAAGCCTCATTGTAGGCATCCACGAATTCCTGGATGGCTGTCTTGACGGTCTCGGTGTCGTCGGAAATGGTCACCGAGACGGTGCTGCCGGAAGTTCCGACAAGATTGAGCGTGACCCCTTCAATGGCGTCTTTCACCGCGTTACTGCTGCTGGTCACGGCCAGACCATCCAGGGTGAAGCTGGCATCCAGCTCGGCGACCGAGCCGATGCTGTGGGTGCGAGCGAAAGTGAACGGCGACCCGCCTTCGAGAGTCAAAGTATTGCTGGAGATGACGACGGCATTGTCGGCTCCTGAGGACTTGCTGGTCAGGGTCAGCCTGAATCCGGAACCGTCATTGATGATGTTGGCGTTCACCTCGGCGCCCGAGTTGTTAATGGTGTTCTTCAGACCGGTCAGTGTATCGTTGCTGGAGTCGACGGTGATGGTGGTGGTGGTGGAGTCGATGGTCAGGTCAAAACTTCCTGTGCCGATGGCGTCATCAGAAGTCGTGAAGGTTTCATCCGATGCGAAGTTGTCCAGCAGAGCCAGACGGCTGACCACAATATTGTGCGTCCCGTTGGCGGCTGTACTGTCCGCGGTGGCAGTGAGGACATCGTCGTCTGAGGATTTACCCAGCTTTGCGCCGAATTTTTCTGTGTCATTGAGCGCACTGATCTTACTCTCCAGATCAGCCAGCTTGGTAATCAGGTCTTTGTAGGCCTGAATCTTGGTTTCGACTCCACTTTGCTTACTCTCCAAGCGTCTGACGGTTGCGGACTCGGCGAAAATAAGCTGATCGACCAGACCGATCACGTCCAGGCCAGCGCCAGCCAAACTTGAACTTAAGCCTCCCATAGTCTCTCTTTCTTAAACGAGTCTTCCTGGCATCTTATCGATAGCCATGGCGATGTTTTCAAGATGGTTCATGATGCTGAAACTATTCATTCGTACTTCCTTTTTGAAGGATCTTCCGGCTTCCTTGCCTTGTCGGTCTCAAGGGTCTCAGCCGACCTAAATTTCTTATCGGTCTTCTGTTGATGGACTTTAGCCCGGATTATGCAGGAATTTTCTACTGCGGCGGCGGGATCATCCTTCCGGACTGCATTGTTTGCTACGAGTGGGTGCCATCCAAACTCTCCGGGCTACTCCTGCTAAGGAATTTTGGGGAGGACTGCAACCACTTCTGCAGATGCTACCTGTCTCAAGCCTGGGTATTAAATTGTTTTCCAGACAGGTTCTCGAGTGCCGAGGCGAGTTTCTGTAACTCTTCCGGGGGAATCTCTCGAATGAGTTTTCCTGTGTCGATGTCAATGACGTGAATGAAGACCTGACCCGTGTTTGTATTGATTTCGAAGGTGACTGAAGGTGTTTGCGTTTGTTCGTCCAGATTTTCAATTGTCTTTTTCTCAATAGGGATAGCTTCCTGTTTGTCTTTCACCGATTTTGTCGTTTGTGTGGACGATTCGGTCTTCACCTCAACTTCCTGGATGGGAGGCGGGGTATTGTCCAAGCTTATGGGATTGTTTTCCATTTTGATCCCTCTTGAGCGTGAAGCCGGGGCCTCAAGACCCCGGCTTTGTTCCATTCTTCAAGGTGCCGGGCCTGTTTTAGAAGAGAGCCAGGACTCCTTGAGCTGCCGCATTGGCTTGAGCCAGGGAAGCCAGACCGGTCTGAGTCAGGATTTGGAACTTGGTC
>CBDUTA010000151.1:0-8295 GCA_965369785.1 uncultured bacterium | reverse complement strand
GACAAGATCGTCAAGGATCTGGCCGAATGCAAAGAAATGGGCATTCGCATTCTGCCTCCAGACATCAATGCCAGCCAGCTCGATTTTCTGGCCTCGGGAGAAGATATCAAGTTTGGCCTGGCCGCCATTCGAAACGTCGGAGAGTCGGCCATTCGTGCCATTTTGAAGTGTCGGCCTAAAGGCGAAGACTTTACCAGTTTTTCCGGATTTTGTGAGAACGTGGATCTGCGGGTGGTGAACAGAAGGGCTTTGGAGTCCTTGGTCAAAGCCGGCTCCTTTGATTCCTTGGGATATCATCGCAAGTCACTCTTTGAATTTCTGGATCGCGCCATGGAGTCTGGACAGAAGGCTCAAAGAGATCGTCTCAGCGGTCAGAAGATATTATTTATGACTCCAGAGATGACTTCGGCCGGAAATCCTGTTTCGGACATCCCCGAGGCCGGAGAGTGGCCGGATCGCCAGAAGTGGACTTATGAGAAGGAAACTTTGGGCTATTACGTCACCGGTCATCCGCTTCGAAATTACGCCCGAGAGCTGGAGAAGTTTTCGAAATTTTCTACCCTGGATATCACCGAAGATATTTCAGGACAGGAAGTTTCCGTGGGTGGCATGATCACGGGCCTTCGACAGCTCCGTACCCGCAAGGGAGATTCAATGGCCGCCTTTGAACTGGAGGATCTTTCGGGAACCGTTCAGGTGCTGGTCTGGCCCAATGCCTACAAGCGGAACAGCCAGTTGCTGGAAAACGATGTGCCGGTATTGGTTCGAGGACGCTGTGAGCTGGATGCCAAGGGGGAGATTCGTCTGCTCTGCTCGCAACTTTTCCACTTGGACACCCTTTGGACTACGGTCGTTCAGAAAACGAAAATTCGAATTTCACTTCCCTCTTTGGATTCCCATAAAGTATCCCAGCTCCATGCACTGGTAAGTCATAACCAGGGGACCTGTCCCCTGGAATTTGAACTCCTCCAACTTAAGGAATACCGTATTAGGATCATTCCCCAGGAAGATCTTCTGATTAATCCCATCCCCTCTTTTATCCAGGAAGTGGAAAAGCTTTTTGGCGAAAATTCTGTAGCTCTGTATACTTAATGTCTCGTTCCCTAAATACGATGATGTTTGTGGCGAGCGCGACGTCACCGTATTTATGGAACGAGGCACTTTGGCGCTAGCCTACATACTCAGGAGCAAGATTTAAGGACGTGAACACTAAAGTAAAAGAGTTGACGGAACTTAAGGAGCGCGTCGAAGGGCTTCCTGCAGATGCGACGGCGGAAATTGCCACTCTCAAACAACTCATCGCCCGATTGGAAGCCGGTACTGCAGACACCTTAACCGCTTGGGAACAGGTCCAGCTTGCCCGCCACGAGGAGCGGCCTTACACGCTCGACTTTATCTCCCGTCTGTTCACATCCTTTCGTCCCATTCACGGTGACCGCAAGTTTGGTGACGATCCGGCCCTCGTTGGGGGGATGGCTCTTTTTGAGGGTCAACCGGTCATGGTGATTGGCCAGCAGAAGGGCCGCAACACCAAGGAACGTCTCTATCGCAACTATGGAATGGCCAAACCCGAAGGCTATCGCAAAGCCATTCGCCTCATGCGCATGGCGGAAAAATTCAATCGCCCCATCTTCACTTTCGTGGATACTCCAGGGGCCTATCCCGGTATTGGCGCTGAGGCGAGAGGTCAGGCTGAAGCCATTGCCAGCAATTTGCGAGCCATGGCACGGCTTCGAGTGCCCATTGTGGTGACCGTCTTGGGGGAAGGGGGTAGTGGGGGAGCTCTTGCCATTAGTATGGGAGACCGAATTCTGATGCTGGAGCACTCCATCTATTCCGTGATCTCTCCGGAAAGCTGCTCAGCCATTCTGTGGAAGGACCAGGACCACGCCAAGGAGGCAGCCGAGGCTCTTCGTTTGACGGCCAAAGATATGCTTTCCTTCAAGATCCTCGATGAAATCGTACCGGAACCTTCAGGAGGTTCCCACACCGACTGGGATGAGGCTGCGTCCCTCCTCAAGCAGGCGTTGCTGCGCAACTTGGAAGAAATACGCCATCAAAATGTTGAGGAGATGCTGACTGCACGTTTTGAAAAATTCCGCCTCATCGGGGAGTTCGTCGAGTAGCCGTGTCGGGTCATCCCCCTTCTTCTTCTTCTTCTTCTTCGGACACTAAAAGTGTCCCGTTCGATAAATACGATGATGTTTGCTGATGGGGCTTGCGAGGAGAGATCAAGGAGCGAGGAGGAGGTGATGCAAGGACATCGACGACGACGAGCGACACAGAGGTCGCCCGCAACCTCCATCAGCCCGAAGGGTGGCGGCGGGACGACATCGATTTCTTTGTCGCTCCTCCTCCGCGATGCACATTGGCATCGCGTCGTCGTCGCTTCGCGAACTCGACGCCGTCGCACTCGCCACAAACATCACCGTATTTATGGAACGAGACACTAAGTTCCTTGCCGATATCATGCTGGGCAGCCTGGCCAGGTGGCTACGCATCCTGGGATACGACACCGCTTATGATAATCAGATCGAAGACGATGAGATCATCGAGCGGTGCCGACGGGAAGGCCGGATGGCTCTAACTCGGGATCGGCGGCTCACCCAACGGTCCCGACTGCGAGGCTGCCTCCTGATCGAGCGAGAGGAGTTGTTCGAGCAGATTCGGGAAGTTCTCCAAGCTATTGGTCACGAGATTGAACTGGACCGACTCCTGTCCCGCTGTCTCGAGTGTAACTCTCTTCTTCAGAGTGTGGACAAGGATAGGATTCAGCTTCAGGTTCCCGCCTACGTCTTCAAGACCCAATCCCTTTTCAAGAGATGTCCGGATTGCCAACGAATCTACTGGGGTGGTACTCACCGCCGGAATATTTTCCAACGCTTGAAAACGCGTCTATAATACGCCCCTATTTGTTTGAGCAAAGCACTAATGAAGATCAAGTCGGTTCGGGGTACTCATGACCTGCTGCCGGAGTCGGTAGGCCTCTGGCAATCAATCGAAGCTGAAGCTCGTGGAGTCTTTCAACTTTATGGCTACGAGGAGGTGCGCACACCCATTCTGGAGAGGTCGGAATTGTTTGCGCGCAGTATTGGAACCGAAAGCGATATTGTTCAAAAGGAAATGTACACCTTTAGCGACAGTAAAGGGAAGACCATCAGTCTTCGTCCCGAGGGCACGGCTCCCGTGGTTAGAGCTTACCTCGAGCACGGTCTTGATCGTGATGGGCTGATCCACAAGCTGTACTACATTGGCCCCATGTTTCGCCATGAGAGACCTCAAAAAGGACGTTACCGACAGTTTCATCAGGTAGGGGTCGAGGTGCTGGGTTCCGAACATCCGGCTCTGGAAGCCGAAGTGATCGAGATGCTGGAGCGCTTTCTCCACGAGCTTGGCGTCAAAGGGCTTCGTCTGCTGCTCAACTCGGTGGGATGCTCCCATTGCCGTCCTGCCTACGTCAAGGTTCTGCAGGAAGAATTGAACAAGCGTCAGGACGAGTTGTGTCCTGAATGTCAGCGCCGCAGCAGCACTAATCCTCTGCGCGTACTCGATTGCAAGGTTTCTGCTTGTCAGCCTGTGATTGAGGAGCTGCCCTCCATTCTTGATTTTCTATGTGACAACTGCCTTCAGCACTTTGAGAAACTGCGCAGCTATCTGGATCTTCAAAAGATCAGCTATGAGGTCACGCCGCGCCTGGTGCGTGGTCTGGACTACTACGTGGGAACTACCTTTGAAATGGTCAGCTCGCAGCTGGGTCCCACTCAGAATGCGGTGGTGGGAGGCGGTCGCTACGACGGTCTTTCGGAGCTTCTGGGAGGGCCTTCTGGAAAAGGATTCGGCTTTGCCTTGGGAATCGAGCGTCTGGTGGTTTTGCTCGAGAATAGCCTGGATTCCCTCCGTCCCCGACCGGATGTTTTCTTGGCCTACCTGGATGAAGGGGCGCTGGAAGTGAGTTTTGGATTGGCTCAGGAGCTTCGTCACCAGGGAGTGTTCGCCTATATCGATTACCAGGGTCGCAGTCTGAAGGCACAGATGAGGCTGGCCAATCGGCTTGAAAGCCGCTTCACCTGCATCATCGGTGAAGATGAGATCCAAAGTGGTCAGTTTCCCCTCAAGCGCATGGAGGACGGTTATCAGGTGACAATGGACCGAGAGGCGATCGCCCTGTATGTGAAGGGAGATACTGTAGACCACAAAGACTGATGCACGATTTACGACAGACTAACGACAGCGCGAGAGCACGAAAACACGAAGGCACGACTGATGCAAGACGACGTCAAGAACGCACGAACTATTGATTCACCAACCGATCTCGAACGGACCTGTTACTGCGGCCTGATCAAGGAGGAACATGTTGATCAGACGGTCACGGTGATGGGCTGGGTGGACCGTCGCCGCGACCTGGGGAGTTTGATCTTCCTGGACCTGCGTGATCGAGAAGGAATCGTCCAGGTGGTGGCCAATCCCGCAAACACCGGAGCCCTAGCCAAAGCCAAGAAAGCCCGCCCCGAAGATGTGTTGGCCATCACCGGCAAGGTGGTGTGGCGAGACAAGGAGACGGTCAATCCTGAGATTCCTACGGGTCGGGTGGAAATACTGGCAGAAACGATCGAATTGCTCAACGCCTCTGAAACACCCCCTTTCCCGATCAATTCTCCCGCCTCGGCCTCGGAAGAAACCCGCCTTCATTACCGATTCCTGGACTTGAGGCGGGGGCGTTTGCAGCGCAATCTCCAGCTTCGGCATCGAGCCTCCCTGGAGATCCGCAAGTTCCTGGATGAAGATGGTTTTCTGGAGATTGAGACTCCCTTCTTAACCCGATCCACACCGGAAGGAGCGCGCGACTACCTGGTGCCAAGTCGCCTCTACCCAGGTCAGTTCTATGCCCTTCCCCAGTCGCCCCAGCTCTTCAAGCAACTTCTGATGGTAGCCGGGTTTGACCGCTACTTTCAAATCGTTCGCTGCTTCCGAGACGAAGATCTGCGCTCGGATCGGCAGCCGGAATTTACTCAAGTTGACCTGGAAATATCTTTTCCGAAAATTGAGACCATTTTTCAGGTGGTGGAACGGTTACTGGAAAGAGTCTTCTCCCTGGCTGAGATCTCAATCTCGACTCCCTTTCCGCGGCTGAGCTACGCTGAGGCCCTTTCCCAGTATGGAACGGACCGCCCTGACATCCGATTCGGCCTGAAACTGGTGGATATTTCTGCTGCATTCTCCGGGAGCAGTTTTCGAGTTTTCCGCCAGATTATGGAGGATGGCGGTCTGATTAAAGGCATTCGAGTTCCTGGGCGAGCCAGTTACTCTCGCAAACAACTCGATGATCTTCGGGGCTTTGTCCAGGACCAGGGGAAGGATGCCGACTTGAGTTGGATTAAAGTAACGGCCGAGGGTATGAAGTCTTCCCTGCCCAAAGCCGTGGGTGAAAAGGAGCTGGAAGGCGTAAGAGATTCGGCCCAGCTTGAGGAGAGCGACCTTTTCTTGATGTTGGGTGGCCCCCGCAAGAACGTTCACCTGATCCTGGGCCGGTTGCGCGAACAGTTGGGTCTCCAGGAGAATCTGATTCCGGAAAAAGAGCACGCCTTTCTGTGGGTTTACAACTTCCCTCTTCTAGAATGGAACGAGCAGGAAAAGCGTTACTCTGCCTGCCATCATCCCTTCACCTCCCCCCTGGATGAGGACCTGGATCTTTTGGAGAGCGATCCGGCTCAAGTGCGGTCTAAGTCCTACGATGTCATCTTGAATGGAGTGGAAATCGGAGGCGGCTCGATCCGCATCCACCAGCGCGAATTGCAAACCCGCGTTTTTAAAGCTCTGGGGATCGAGCCGGAAGAGGCGCAGGACAAATTCGGCTTCCTACTGGAAGCTATGGGATACGGGGCCCCACCCCATGGCGGCATTGCTCTGGGCCTGGACCGCATCATCATGCTTCTGGCCGGGGAAAAGTCCTTGCGCGACGTCATTGCTTTTCCCAAGACGGCCCGAGCGGTTGACCTCATGTGCGGTGCCCCTTCCACAGTGAGCGAGAAGCAGTTCAAGGAATTGGGCCTGAAGCTACAAGAATAGGTGAAAGTTCCAGGTTTCAAGTTCCAAGTTCCAGGTGAAGATCGGAGGAGAAGCCATCTAACTCTGAAGATCAACGGCGTAGAGGTATCCTGAATACAGAATTGAGGCAGGGATTTGGAAGCTAGAAACCTGGAACCTTTAGGGCTTGTCATCGACCCAGGCTATAATGCCGCCGATGGCAAAAGTTAGACTTCTTCCCGACATCTTGGCCCACAAGATCGCGGCCGGTGAGGTTGTGGAGCGCCCTGCCTCGGTAGTGAAGGAGCTGCTTGAAAACTCCCTGGATTCCGAGGCTCGGCGAATTGTGGTGGAAGCCGAGGAGGGCGGAAAGCGGCTGATCGTCGTGCGCGATGATGGCATGGGGATGAGTTCAGAGGATGCTCGCCTGGCCTTTCAACATCATGCCACCAGCAAGATTCAAAGCTTCGAAGACCTCAGCCATCTTGAGACCCTGGGGTTTCGTGGCGAAGCCCTTCCCTCCATTGCTTCCGTTTCTCGACTCCGATTGCGGACAGTCGAACGGGGCTCGTCCACGCCCTTAGGGAGCGAGATCGAATCCGAGGGAGGAGAGTTGAAAGAGGTAAAGGAGATCTCCTGGCCCACAGGGACAGAAGTGCGGGTGGAGGACCTTTTCTTCAACGTTCCGGTTCGGCGTGAATTCTTGAAGCGGACCAGCACGGAGCTCGGCCACCTGAGCCGTCAGGTGATGAATTGTGCCATTGCCTATCCCCACGTGGCCTTTCAGTTTCAGCATCAAGGCAAATCGGTGGTGGAAGCCACGGCGGTGGAGAATCTCGAGGAACGGATTCACCAGGTCTTTGGAGAGTCTTTTCTGGAGAATCTGGTGCGGGTGGACTACAAAAAGAATGGAATTGCTCTCTCGGGTTTCGTCTCTCTTCCCCATGAACAGCGCACCAGCTCTCGATCACAATTTCTTTACGTCAACCGTCGCATGGTCAGAGATCGCATACTGACTCACGCTGTCCGATTGGCTTACCAGGATTTGATCCCCGCCAACGCCTTTCCTGCCGTCATTCTCTTCCTGGAGGTGAATCCCGAGCAGGTGGATGTCAATGTACATCCTTGTAAAGCCGAAGTCCGCTTTAGACACTCCAATTCGGTGCATCAGGCTATTCGCCACGGGATTGAGGAAGCCTTGCTGGGAGAGCGAAAGAGCCTGTCCCATCTGGCTCGAGATCTTTCGGAAAGCGGGCTTAGTCCCTATTCCGGTAATGGGATGGCCAAGAACACGGCCACGGTATTCCAGCGTCACTCTCTCCAGGGAAGCCCTTTCCCCACCCTGCGGAATTCGCATCCAACGCTCCAAGGTGTCGTCCATGAAAACACTCTCCCTTCGGTGAGTAGCCTATCCGCCAACCGTGATGTCCATGGCGAGGACATCCCCGAGACCGATTATCTTGACCCTGCTCCCGTTGTCCTGGGGCAGTTCGTAGAGAGTTTCGTGGTGTCGGTCGATCGAGAAGGAGTCCTGTTGGTGGATCAACACGTCGCTCACGAGAGAATTCTCTATGATCAGGCCCTTCGTCAAATGGAATCTCCCCGTCCTTGCGCTACCCAGCGTCTCTTGATTCCTCAAACTCATGAACTCAATTTCCACCAGCGGGCGATCTGTGAGCAAATCCTGGATTTGCTCAACGCTAATGGGTTTGAGGTGGAGTGGTTTGGCGAACAGACTCTGGTCATCAAAGGGGTTCCTTCTTTCGCCCGAGAATGTGATGGGCAACTCTTGATCGAGGGAATCTTAGACGAACTCACTTCTCAGAGTCGAGACGGGGGCGCGGAAAATACCCGGATGCAACGGCTTCGCCAGAAGATTGCCATTAGCCTGTCTTGCCGAGCTGCCATTAAGATCAACACGCCCCTCTCCCAGGAAAAAATGCAATGGCTTCTGGATGAGCTCTTCCGCTGCGACAATCCCTTTACCTGTCCTCACGGACGCCCCATCGTGCTGCGAGTAGGTATAGAGGAAGTCTTGCGGGGCTTCAAGAGAATCTAGGCGGTACTTTTTGATCTTGATTGCGCCCCGCTTCTTCTTTACATAAAAAAAGGGAGTTTGGGGACAGTCCCCGAATTCGTAATGAATTCTTGGGACAGTCCCTCAAACTCCCCTAAAAATCCCGGCAATGACCTACTTTCCCACACAGTCTCCCATGCAGTATCATCGGCGCTAGAGGGCTTAACTACTGTGTTCGGGATGGGAACAGGTGT
>CBDUTA010000150.1:0-8307 GCA_965369785.1 uncultured bacterium | reverse complement strand
TCAGTGGCTCGCCACGAAGGTTTCTGAGGGCACCCTTTCCTGTTCAGCTACCACCTTGACCCAGGTTTCTTATGTAGGGGCGCACTGACGTGCGCCCAATAAATCGTTGATAAAGCCGGGTGTTTGGGCGCACAGCCGTGCGCCCCTACGAGCCTTAATCAAAATAGAGTGGGGTCTTGAGACAGTCTGGTCTGTGCGCCCGAAGGTGCCCAAACCTGCGCGGCGATTTGATCACGGTCCAAGACGATCTGGCCACTGCCACCTGCCTGTTCACTTACTTGGAGCGTGAACTCTTTTCATTTGCCTGCGGGGTCCGGGAGCTTTAGTATGGGAGGCCTGCTAACCCGTTTTGAAACCAGTCAATCATGGAGGGCGTGGCCGTGACAAACAAGGGACTTTTGAGCATCTGCATCCTTTTGTTCCTCTGCCAGGAATCGGGATTCTCCCAACTTCCCGATTTAGTTGCCCAGTATGGTTATGCAGACACCTTACTGGTCAATGGCAAGATCGTGAGTATGGACGACCGCAGCAGTGTGCCCGACACTCCTGGAAATCTTTATCGGGCCATGGCCGTCAAGGGAAAGAAAATCATGGCTCTGGGCACCGATGAGGAAATGAAGAGGTTGGCGGGACCTCAGACTCAGGTTGTGGACCTGGACAACCGGGTAGTGATTCCCGGCTTGATTCAGACTCACTATCACCTCTTTTCACCCGCGGCCGCCACTTATGGCCCTCAGGTGGGACTTGTCGACCCCAGCGTGAAACTCAGTGTGACCGCGGAGGATACAGCCGAGGCCACGGCCAAAAAAATCCGAGATTCCATCGTCAATGCCATTCGCGTGCAGAGGATACCCGAGGGTCAGTGGATCTCGGTGAATGTGGGGCCCGGGCAGGGGAATCGAGCGGGAACCATACGCACCTGGTTTTATACCGGAAAAATCAACAGAAGACAGTTTGACAGCGCGGTCCAGGATCATCCCGTCATCATTCGCTCCCGGGTGGCGGGAATATTCAACGCCGCCGCCATTGAGGAGTTCACCAAGGTGTTTCCCGACTGGGCGGAAAGCACTGACCTGGAGAACGGTCCGGGATCGGCGGAGGATGGCTACGCTCCTGTTCCCGAGTTGCAGGGTCTAACCTTTGAATACTGGTGGAAGGATGAGCCGCTGGAGAAACTGGCGGAAGCTCTGCGCCTGCAGGGAATGGAGCTCCCCAAGCTGGGGATCACTACGGTTTCCACCCGCATTCTTTTTCCTCGCGTGATTGCGGCTTTTCACCAGCTCAATCGGGAAGGAAAGCTGCCCCACCGGTTGGCCTACTACGTGGAATCGCAGAGGGGAAACTTTTTTAATCTCAAGTCGATTCATGAGTTTTACAAGGGATACGGGGCCCCCTGGACGACCCATGCCGCCGGGAACGAGATGCTTTGGCTGGGCGGAATGGCCAACGAAATCTGGGATGCTTCGGACAATGAAGTGTGTATGGGGCCGGATGTTTCTGCCCCTCCGGAAATCAAGGCCCGCGAGAGATGCCCGGCTCCGGGGAGCAAACCCTGGGAGTCCTATAAGTCGGCCATCGTCAACGGTTGGCGCCCGGTTCAGGCCCATTCAACCTCCAGTCACGGAATGCGACTGTATATTCAGATGCTGGAAGAGGCCATGAGGGAAGGGAATTACTCGGTCGAATACATGAGGAATCTCAGAACGACGGTGGAGCACAACCAGCTGTTAGGCACGCCTCCCGATGTGATGGCGGGAATCAAGAAGTTCGGCATTATGCTGAATGTCGTGACTTTCCGTTTGAGAGATGTTCCTTATTCTCTTGAAGAGTATGGCGAGCAACTCCGACCCTTCATCATGCCTGTGAAGAGTTGGATCGACCAGGGCATACGAGTGACCCTCGAGGCCGATGGTACCGATTTTTGGCGACCCCTCTATCGACTCGTCACTCGGGAGATTACCATGCCTGAAACCTCCCAGGTCATTGTCCTTCGACCCGAGGAGGCCATTGACCGGGTGACCGCTTTGAAGATGGTGACCACCTGGGGATCTGAGTATATGCTGGCGGAGGATACGATTGGCACCCTGGAAGCCGGTAAGCTGGCCGATTTTGCGGTTCTGGACAGGGACTACTTTGCTATCCCGGTGGCCCAGATCCCCGATGTGCAGGTGATGATGACGGGTCTTGGCGGGAAGATCGTCTATGACCCCGAAGGCCTGGCGGGTCGCCGGTAGCCGTTTGAGGTGGCGTTCGCTGCCCGCGTGGGCTTTTTTACCATTTCCCTCCCTTCCCAAAAGGGGATAGAATCCACTTACTGTGTTGAGCCCGCTCTTGCAGACCCAGCTTGAAATACGGTTACAGGACGTGCCTTCCTGGTTTATGGCCGTCATCAGCGCTTTGGCGCTGGTCCTCCTCTTGTTGCTCGTTTTCGTTCTCCTCTTGTGCGTGATGGCCTCCTCCGCCTTCTTCGGCCTAAAACCGAAGCTCAATAAGATCATCGAAACCCTGAGTCGAGTGGAAGACGAGCTCAAACACTCCAAGAGAGAAGAGGGGTCTTCGGAACATGGGTGAGAATCCTTTTTTACCTTGCGCCTAACGAATGGAATGTATATAAAGTTTCCAACCAGTCTTCAGGGAGGGACCTTTCAAAATGGCAAAGAATAAGATTTCACGGCGTAGCTTTTTAGTGACAGGGCCGGCGGTGGCGGCCGGTTCGGCGATTTCCGCTCAGGGCCTCACTCAAGAATCCGAAGGGATTCATGGTACCCCACCCTCAGGGATTTCTCTTCGAGTTCAATCCCTGATGTCGGTGCTGACCAAGAAGGGTCTGATCGACCCCAAGGCCGTGGACACACTGATTGAATATTACGAAACGAAAATTGGCCCCCATGTAGGTGCCAAGATTGTAGCGCGGGCCTGGGTGGATCCGGCCTTCAAAGAAAGGTTGCTGGAGAACGCTTCCTCCACCATCACCGAGTTAGGGCTGACGGGGATCGGGAACTCACGGGCGGATCTGGTTGCCATCGCCAACTCTGACCAGGTACAGAACATGGTTGTCTGCACTTTGTGCTCCTGCTATCCCTGGGCTCTTCTGGGACTTCCCCCCAGCTGGTATAAGGACACAGCCTACCGATCCCGGGCCGTGATCGAACCGCGCGCGGTACTGGAGGAGTTTGGATTGAAATTGGAAGAGGATGTGGAAGTTCATGTCTGGGACAGCACCGCCGATCTGCGCTATCTGGTGATTCCAGAACGCCCGCAGGGAACGGAGGGGATGACTGAGGAACAACTGGCTGCCCTGGTGACACGGGATTCCATGGTCGGCGTTGAAAAGCTGAAACCCTATAGTCCGGGAGGAGAAGTATGAACGGCATTCATGACATGGGGGGTATGGACGGGTTTGGCGAAGTTCAGCCCCAGGACAGCGAAGCTTTCCATGAACTTTGGGAAAAGCAGATCTTTGTCGCCAATCGGTTGGTGCAGACACCGAGTCTCAATGAAGGTCGCTCGACGGAGTATATGGATCCGGTGGACTACCTCGGCTGGGGCTATTTTGGCCGGTCACTCCACTCATTGGAAAGAAAGGTCCTGAGACACGGGCTCGTTACGGAAGAGGAACTGGAAAATCCGGAGGGAAGGCTTGCCCGGGTGCAGGGCTTCCAGGTCATCAAAGCGGAAGAAGTAGAAGCCCGTTTTCGAACCCGGCGTGGGAGTCGCGTTCAAGTACAGGTCTCGCCCAAATTTCAGGTGGGGGACCGTGTGATCGTAAAAAATGAGCATCCCCGGAGTTACACTCGCTGCCCTCGATATTTCCGAGGGCGTCAAGGCCAGGTTCAAAGGGATCGTGGAGTGTGGGCCTTTCCCGATACGGCCTCTTATGGACTGGGAGACAAGCCCCAACACTGTTACTCCGTGAGGTTCGCAGCCACCGAACTTTGGGGGAGCCGGGCTGATCCCAAAGACCGTATCTACGCGGATCTTTTTGAAGATTACCTGGAGGAGGCTTTCTAGATGATCGACTGCAAAGAACTGAAGGATTTACCGTTGTTGCCCAGAGACGAGGAGGGCCCTGTCTTTGAGGAGCCGTGGCAGGCTCAGGCTTTTGCTGTGGTCGTGAAGCTCAACGAAGCGGGTTTGATCACCTGGCAGGAATGGGCCCAATGTCTGGGTCGTGTGTTTCAAGAGGCCGAATCGCGTGGCGAGTACGATACGGGCAAACGCTACTATGAGCATTGGCTCACCGCTCTGGAGCGGCTCGCTCGGGAAAAGAATCTGGCCCAAAGTGACGAGCTGGAACGGGAGAAGGAAGAGATTCTCGCTCGTTTCATTGAGCATACGCATAGTGAACATACGCATAGTTGATCTGCAACCAAAAAAGAGGGGTACCTGAGATGAACGTAAAATCCGTATTCTCGATTCCAAGAAGCTTAGCGATCCTGATGGCAACGCTGGGATCTCAGCAAATGGTTTTTGGCCACCATGCGGAGGTGATGCAGGGACATCCTCTGATACAGGGCTTGAGTATGCCACTGCACGGACTGGATCATATGCTGATGGCCATTGCCGTGGGCATCATTGCCATTCAACTGGGAGGCCGGGCCGTATGGATGGCCCCTGTTGGCTTTTCCGTGGTGCTTCTGACGGGAGGTCTGCTCAACTTGAGTGGCATCTCGGTGCCCTTGCTCGAGCAGATGATCCTGGCTTCGCTGATTCTAGCGGGTCTGCAACTGACCCTGAAAAACCGCCTGCCTGCCGGGATCATCGTGGCCCTGTTTTCCCTGATGGGCGCCTTTCATGGCCAGGCCCTGATTCAGCCACTCCTTGTGGAAGCCCCGCTGGGAGATCTTCTGCTGTTTACCGGCGGTTGTCTTTTTTCGGCCTTACTGCTTCTGTTCTCGGGCGTCGGGATCGGATTCCTGCTCAAGAAGAGAACCAGGCAGAAAAGTCTCTTTCCCTTTGTCGGTGCCGGCCTTTTGATGAGCGCGCTCGTGATCGGCTTGATTCCCGAGGTCAACGGTTTGCTCATCACCCTTTTTGAAGGACTGGGGACAGTCCTTTTTTCTTAGTTGGAGTTGGGAAACTGAAACCCTTTAGCCCGGAGGAGCAGGTATGAACAGTATTCATGACATGGGCGGCATGGACGGGTTTGGTAGAGTTCGGCCCCAGGACAGCGAAGCTTTCCATGAACCCTGGGAGAAGCAGGTACTGGCCGCAATGTTTTTGGTGCGTGGCAAGGGTCCTGTGGATGCAAGCCGTTTCATAGATGAGAGCATGCCACCGGTTGAGTACTTGAGCCAAAGTTATTTTGCCCGCTGGTTATCCCGATTGGAGATTCAGCTCGTGAAAGTTGGGCTGGTTACTGAAGAAGAATTGAAGAACCCGGAGGGAAGGCTTGCCCGGGTAGAGGGCTACCAGGCTGTAAGAGCCGAGGAAGTGGAGGCCAGTCGAAGACGGGGCTCGAAGCGGATGCGGGTCGATGTTCCGCCCAACTTCCAGGTGGGCGACCGGGTGATTGTAAAAAATGAGCATCCCCGAGGCCACACTCGACATCCCCGATACGTTCGAGGGCATCGGGGCCAGGTGCACATCGATCATGGAGTGTATCCCTTTCCCGATACGGTGGCCCATGGACTGGGAGACAAGCCCCAACACTGTTACTCCGTCCGATTTACGGCCACCGAACTTTGGGGGAGTCGCGCCAACCCCAAGGACGTTGTTTACCTGGATCTTTTTGACGATTACCTGGAGGTTGCCTGATTAGCTGGAGAGGGTAGGCTCACAGCTCGCTGTGTCGAAGTCGTAGCGAGTGAAGTGAAACTTCTCGAGGTTCATGGGGACAGGCAGATATCGTCCCGCGGACATCATCGACTCAATGTAATCGTAGATCTGTTTGACCTGAAGGGGTGAATCGATGGCCTGGAGCCACACGCATGCGCCCCGAAAAATCACCAGCACCACGTTGGCCAGAGGGCAGGGTCCGAGACACCCTGCGATGGTGAGGTGAACCCGCCTTCGAATCCCTCTCGCCTTCCATTCAGACTTCCAGGCAGAGAGGGGAACGGCAGGAAACCCTTTCTCGATATTGCCGCAGCAGCAACCTTTGCAAACCAGGATGTGTCCCTCTTGATGACGAATTTCCTTGAGTTCTCCACCTGGCGTTGGAATGTCGATCAAGTTGTTGGGACATGGCTCCGATGAAGGCCGCTGAACGGGTCGGACCCTGGAGGGTGGGTTAACCCGGATTATGCATAGGTTCTTGTCACGAAGCGAGGAAAGCGCCGACCTGACAAGGCGCGCGACAGAGGCCCCCGCAAACGTACTGTAGGGTACGTTGAGGAGGCCGACCGAGTGCAACGCAGTCAGGACGGATGATTTCGTCGGTGCAGTAGAGAATTTATGCATGATTCGGGTAAAGACTCATCCTGGAAGGGTAAGGGTTTGGGAAAACGAAGGCAATCGTAAATGTGGTTTGGGTGCGAGATCTTCACCCCTTCCCACGAGTTCAGTCCAGCTCGCAGGGGCTGTCAGAAGGGTGTTTTCTCTCCCCGCTTGTGGCTGAGATGGCCCTTCTGCTGCATCCACCTGATTTCGTTTAATCCATCGAAGGGACCGCGCCCGGTGAGGTTCTTGACGTAGAACAAGAGATAGCCATTTTGGTAGGCGTCGCCATAGGTCTGGCGTTGCTCCTGTCGATAAGCCTCTTGTGAACCATAGACTCGGATATTCACGTGTTCACGTTTCCCCGCCAGTTTTTTGATGAGTGCCACGAGCTCCTGAGCCGTGGCTTCTTCATTCACCAGGATTTCCAACCCCAGGCCTCTGTAATCTTTATTCGGTTTCCAGTCACGCAATACGGAGTGTTCAATGACCTGGACGGAAGCCCCTTCTTCCTGAGGCTCTACGGTTTCCGAGAGATCGGTTCGTATGGGGCCTAGTTGAGGAGGTTTATCTCTGAGGCTGGTGACCCAGAAGGACAAGAGAGAGAACCCCAGGAGAAAGGTGAAGAACCACTTCGTTCCACTCATCTCCGCTTTCCTTTTCTTAGATTCTTAGAGGCAGGGTGTTAGGCCCTCCGGGAGCGGAAGGCCTAACACCCTACTTTTTGGTGCCTGAAAAAGGTAACTCGAATCTCGTTGTGCCGGGGAGAGGTTTACCAGCCCGCCACGATTCCGGTTGACACCCGGATGTTATGGGACCCGACGCCGGCAAGTCTGATGTTGATGTAATCGACCTGGCCTGCCCTGACGGTGAGCCCTTCAGAGATCCTTACATCCACTCCACCACCAACGCCGTAGGCCAGTCCTATGTCACTGGTAAAAACACCTGCCAGGCCCATGTTGACATGAGAAAAGCCAAATAATCCGTGGGCAAAAGGAATGATTCGCGGATGGGACCGAAAGGAAAATTGCGGTCCAAACAGGAAGGTGTGGTTGCGCTGGGTATCGACCAGGGGTGCTGCAAAGGGCGAACCATAGTGCCCGGAGATATCGACAACGATACCGACCCGCTGATTGATGTTTTGTGTGAAGGCTGAATTCCATCCATTCAGATTGAAGGAACCACTCACAGCATCGTCTCCACGAAAATAAGAATAGCCGCCGAACACCTCAAACTTTGAGTAAGCTCCCCTTTCGAATCGACTGAAAGTGGGTTCCGGTGAAGTGGCTTGCGGTTCTGAAGAGGCCACGGTCGGGGAAGGGGTCCATGGCGCTGGAGAGGGCGTGGGTGAGGAAGTGACCGGTGCGACTGAAGGCCCGGTGACTGGAGCTGCCAACACCGCATTGATGACTCTGCGGGAAGCTCCTGCCTTTTTGAGTTTCACGATATCCTCAACACTGGGCACGGATTCCATGGAGCTGATGTTTACTTTCTGAACGATGGTTCGACTTCTTAGCTTCGCCTTCACCATCCCAATAATGTCGTCAATGGTAAGCGCTTCTTGCCCATAGAGACCTACGGAAAAGGCCATGAAGCAAGCAAGCAGAAAACAAATACCTTTCATAACGGCACCTCCTGTTGTGAGATTCTTAAAGAGTCCCAAGTTCTGAAACTCCGTTCTCAGAACGGACTTGTCCTGAGAGTGACACTTCTGCACTCGCATAGTGGCGATTCTAGCGTTATCTCTACAGCCTTACAGTGACGGGCGTCACCAACCTGTTTTCAGGGGAAATGAGGAGAAAGACGCAGGCCAGGGAAAAAAGGGCGGGAAACAGAGCGAAACCATGAGACCTGGCGACGCAATCATCCGGCGTGCTGCACCACTCGTGTTGTTTTCCACGAGTGGCAAGAACCTCCGGAATGTGGGAG
>CBDUTA010000149.1:0-8325 GCA_965369785.1 uncultured bacterium | reverse complement strand
AGCTCTATGTTTGGCCCTACCTTCTGAGAGTTGAGTTTCTGGCCGCCATCATTGTCACGCTGATCCTGATGATCTGGTCGATCACCCTGAACGCGCCACTGGAGGAACCGGCCAATCCCAACCTCACCATGAATCCGGCCAAGGCTCCCTGGTATTTTCTGGGTCTGCAGGAGATGCTGGTTTATTTCGACCCCTGGATTGCTGGTGTGGTGATGCCCACCTTCATTCTGATCGGTCTCATCATCATTCCCTATGTGGACACCAACCCCTTGGGAAACGGCTATTACACCTATCGCCAGCGCAAGTTCGCTATTCTCACTTTTTTGTTTGGCTTTTTCGTCCTCTGGTTGGCCATGGTTTTTATCGGCACCTTCATCCGGGGGCCGGGGTGGATGTGGTTCTGGCCCGGTCAAACCTGGGATCACCACCGCCTGGTCTTTGAGGTCAACCGCGACCTCAACGAGATATTCGGTATTATCACCCAACCTTGGGTGGGTCTTTTCGGCGCTACTGCAGTAGGGCTCTATTTTGTCATTTTTGGATGGCTCACCCACAAACTCTTCGTGTGGAATGATTTCAATCGGAAAATCTACCAGCAGATGACTCTTGTGCAATACCTGACGCTACAAACTCTTCTACTGATCATGTGGGCACTTCCTGTAAAGATAATCCTTCGTCTGCTTTTCCGGATTAAGTACGTCATGGTCACTCCCTGGTTTAACATATGAGCAATCTAGTCCAACGTTTTCTCTCCTGGTGGCGCACACCTAAACTTGACCAACGACCCGTTCCTAAAGAGGACCCCATTGCCAAGTCCTCTTTGGCTACCGTCACAGCCATATTTTCGCTGCTGCTCATCCTGAGTCTGGTGTGGGCACTGTACGATGAAGTCTGGGGTCTTCGTCCATGGATTTCCTACCAAAGGGATTTTGTCGAGAGTTACCGAGAGGTGCTCATCGACTTGAAGCCCGCACGAGGTGAGGAAGTGCAGGCCATTCAGGCTTTACCAGGCTACCAGGAGCTCCGCCAGGCAGTCGAGGAAGCTGAAACAGCGATCGCGCCTGAACTGGCTGGGATCGAAACCGAAGAGGACCTGGTGAGACTCAAACTAGCAGCCATCAGCAAAACCTTTACCACTGAGCGGAGTCGCCTGCAGGCAGCCATTTATTTACTCGAGACAGCGAGTGATGCCCAAAAAGAAGGCCTGGAGAACGACCTGGAAGAGTTGAGAGTAGGTCCCTATTTGCTAGAGATACCCGACGGGGAAGGCAACCCTGAGGAGGGCCAGTACACCTACGAGCAAATGGAAGAGGAATTTAACTCCCTCAAAGCTCGGCAAGGCGAGCTCCAGGGAAATAAGGTGGAGCTTCTGAGAGAACCCACCCAAAAGCGACGGGCAATGGATGCTTACCTGAACGCTCGTCTGACCAGCCTCACCGAGACCCAGGTGGACGGCCTGCTCAGCGGCCTGGACAACTTCAGAATTGAGATCAAACAAATTCACAATCCCGAACTGGGGCTGGTAGACCGGTGCGAATCGTGTCATGCGGGAACGCGGGAGCCCGTTTTGCTCACCGCGGAAGCCATGGGAGGAGGTAGCCTTTTTACCAGCCACCCGAACCCTCGGCTGTTGCAAATCCACGACCCCGAGAGTTTCGGATGTACCCCCTGTCACAACGGCAACGGCGTCGCCACCGTGGGCACCATCGAGGCTCATGGCCGGTACAAGCACTGGCTGTGGCCACTTCATCCCACTGAGAATTCCGAAGCGGGTTGTCTGCAGTGTCACGAAGCGGATCGGTATCTGGAAGTCTCCTCTACGTTGGATGCGGGAAAACAACTTTTTTACGAGGGTTGCATGGGCTGTCACGCTCGTGAAGGCTTTGACCCGGAACCCCAACGGCTTCGGGAAACCGAGAGAGCACTCATAGACCTCCTTACCAGAAAAAACGAGACCCAGCTACAAATCGAGCGAACAATCGGAACCGCCGACCGGGCCCAGACCAATGAAGAGGCGGAGCGACTTTACGCCGAAGCCGATGCTCTCACTATGAGCATTGCCAGCATCGATACCGAGTTCGCAGACCTGAAGAACAGGGAAGCCGGGTTGATAATGGCCTTCAAAAGGGTGGGTCCGAACTTGAAGGAAGTGCGAGTCAAGCTGAAGAAGGAGTGGCTCCCGGATTGGATTCAGAATCCTCACGACTTTCGACCCACCACCAAGATGCCCCGATTTCGGCTGGAAGAGGATCAAGTCCGTGCCATTTCAGCCTTTATCTGGCAATCGGGCATTGAGGCCGAGTTGCCCCGACAGCCCTCGGGAGATCCTGTCCAGGGAGAAACTCTTTTTGAAACCCGAGGTTGTATGGCCTGTCACTCGATGGGCGAGGGAGAAGAAGCCACAGGGGGCACCTTCGCTGCCAATCTCAGCCGCGTGGGCGAGAAGGCCAATTATGACTATCTGGTGCGGTGGATTCATAATCCCAAGGAGCGGACCCTTCCTTACTGCCCGATCCATGAGAGAGAAATCACTCCTGAAGATTACGCCAGTCAGGGACTGCCTTTCGAATTCGATCTCGAGCACACCCAGTGCCCACTGGGTGATCATATCCTCCAGGTTCAGCAGCCCACCGTCATGCCCAATCTGCGCCTGACCCGGGAAGAAGCCAGGGATATCGCCAGCTATCTGATCACACAGGCCCATGAAGATGCCGAATATGCCCCGGCTCCCTATCTGGATGACCCGAACCTGAGGGAAGAGGGTCGATCCCTGGTGCAACACTTCGGTTGCGCCGGCTGCCACGAGATCAGTGGGTTGGAAAATGAGGGAAAAATCGGCACCGACTTAACCAAGGAGGGCAACAAGCCGATCGAACGGCTCGATTTCGGGCTCTTGACCTCTGAGGCCAAACACGACAACTGGTATAACCAGAAGGGTTTCTTCGAGCACAAATTGGAGAACCCGGCCGTTTACGATGACGGCAAGGAGAAAGAACCGTTAGAACGACTGCGCATGCCCAATTTCGATCTAAGCCCCGAAGAGATCACTCAATTAACAACTTTTCTGTTGGGTAGCGTGAACTCCAAGTTCCCTGAATCTGCTTTCTACCAGCCATCCGACCAGCGTAGCGAAATTCAAAAGGGCTGGTGGCTGGTCAGAAAATACAACTGCGTGGCCTGTCATCAGTTCACTCCAGGTCAGGACGCAACCGTGCTGGAAGAACTGCCACTTTACCAGGATCCGGACTGGCGAGAACAGCTGCCTCCCAGCCTTGTGGGTGAGGGAGCCCGCGTGGATCCCAACTGGCTGTCCCGCTTCCTGAAAAATCCGGCCTTGGAAAAAAACAACTTGAACCGCAATGGCGTCCGTAGTTATCTGGAAGCGCGCATGCCCACCTTCGATCTGTCCGATGAAGAAACTGAACAGCTGGTCCGCTTCTTTGCCGCTCTTTCCAAACAGTCAATCCCCTACACAGCTCCTGCCCTTCAACCCTTGTCTTCTCGAGAACTGACCCTGGCCCGAGAGCTCTTCACCCACACCGCCGCTCCCTGCTTGAAGTGTCATGCTACGGGAGATCCGGTGACAGACCAGGATTCCACGGCGCCAAATTTCTTGTTGATCCCCGACCGTCTGAAACCCGACTGGACGGAACGCTGGATCGTCCACCCCGAAATCATTCGACCTGGAACAAACATGCCATCGGGACTGTTTCGTCAGGAGGGCCAGCGTTGGGTGTTTGCTCCCGCCGACGTGCCCAGCCTCAGAGGATACGACCAGGATCATGCTAAACTGATGGTGCGATACATGTTCCAGTACTCGGCTGCAGAGCAACGTCGACTGACCGGAAGACGATAGAATTACACCACTCATCGGCTACTTTTTTTTAGAAAGGAAAAAATATGTTGAATCATAAAATTCACTTAGGACTGGTTTTATTTTTGGTCTCTGTTCCCCTTGCCTGCGGTGGAGGAGCCCCTTCTACGGAGGAGGCCTCCGACGAGTCTTCCTCTACGGGGGAGGCATCTCAAGGAGTTGCTCCCGATCTCTCCCAGGCGGGAGGGGTTTCCGGTAAAGTGAACTTCCTGGGCGAAGCTCCTCGAATGGCTCGAATTCGTATGGGTGCAGAACCTGACTGTGAAGCCAAACATGACGGTGCCATCTATTCACAGGAAGTGATTGTCAACGACAATGGCACCCTGAAGAACGCTTTTGTCTGGGTCAAAACAGGATTGGAAGAGTACAGTTTCGAGACTCCTTCCCAGTCCGTGGTGCTCAATCAGGATGGATGTATTTACCAGCCCCACGTCTTCGGAGTTCAGAGAGGTGAGGAAATCAAGATCACCAACGCTGATTCCGCCACCCACAACATTCACCCCCTACCGCAGCAGAACCGAGAGTGGAACATTTCTCAAGCTTCAGGCCAGGAAATGACCCGATCCTTCCCACGCCAGGAAGTCATGATTCCGGTGAAGTGCAACATTCATCCCTGGATGAAAGCCTACGTAGGCGTGGTCTCTCACCCCTATTTTACGGTGACAGGAGACGATGGCTCCTTTGAATTGAAGGATCTACCTCCGGGAGACTACACCATTCAGGTCTGGCACGAAAGATACGGCACCCAGGAACAACAAATAACGGTTGCCCCCCAGGAAGGCCAAGAGATCGAGTTCAGCTTCGAAGGATAGTCAGAGCTCAGGAAGCGCGCCAGCGGGCTTCCTGAGCGTTCCAGGTTCCAACGGTCAGGCGGTCTGTGGTCAACGGTCAGGGGGTCAGGGGGTCAGAGCGCGCTTCCTGTATTCTGCTCTCGATCGCCTGGTAAGTCAGTGTCGCCTGACTCCGCAGGTCGTCGTCAAAAAAGGGATTCTCTGAAACGGCGTCGACCAGGTGGATTTCTGCAGCACCCCCGATCAGGGCAAGAGCTCTCAGGGATTCCCATACATACTCCGGATCGTTGTCAGGGGCAAGCATGGCTCGCAATTCGTTTAGCCCTTCGTCGTCGCCAAATCGGACCAGTGACAAGGCCACATTTCGCCTGACCAGAACTTCGTCATCACTGAGCATCTGAAGGAGAGTGTTATGGAACAGGTCGGAAGTGGCATCCTGGCCCATCACCCAGGCTGCGGTCACTCGCACCTGTGACTCCGGGTGCACTGAGAGCTGGGCAACGGTCTCGTACCACTGCGCGACTTTTGGATCGCCCCGTTCCATGCGTTCAGCGATTTGGGACAGCCCATGCTGAACCCGCCGAGACTTGTCTGGATCGGTCAGGAACAGGGTGAGTTCCTCATCCTGCAGGGGGCGTCCAAACCAGGTTCCCTGCCAAAAAAAGAAAGGAACGACCACACAGGCCACCAGGGCCAGCAAAACGAGCGAAAGTTGAATAGGCCCAATTCGTCCCGCCATGAGAGTCCGTTACAGTCGGCAGACCACAGCCGGTAGACCGGCTGAAATTCAAAACCCCAAATTCAAAATCCCAAACAAAGCCAAAATTCAAGATTCAAAATTAAAAACCTGGAACGCAGGGGAAGCCCGCTCAGTACGGCAAGGGGCCTAATACCGCCTCGTAGTCCTTGGTCGCGACCATATCGATTGCATCCCAGGGACAGCCCTCCAAAAATGTTCCCTCCGGCCCCTTACTGACGCAAAGCTTGCAACCAATGCACAGCAGGGCATCCACTTCGATTCGCCCAAAGGGAGGATGCTCCTCATCCGGCACCCAGATCATGCAGTTTCCGATGGGACAGTAATCCACACAGGCAGGGGAGCCTGCACAGCCGGTACAGGCATCATTGATGACGGCAATCACAACGGGTTTGCGCTTACGCTGGTCCGTTCGTTTAATGGTTGAAACGTCTTTTAAAGCATCGACAGCCATGTTTTTTTCACTCTTTAGAATTTGAGCCGGGACCGGACTCAGAAGGTTCGGGACCATACCAGGACACCTCATGCTCCGGATAAGTATTTCCGATCATCTTTGCTACTGCATCTCGATCCTCTTCTATTCCATAGGTCGGGTTAGCCCCGAACAGGGTAATGTTCTCATAGTACAGGTTAAAGGCGACGCTTCCCCCGCCACCGATCTGTAAGTCACCACCCTTTTCAAAGTAACCACTCTCTCCCAGTTCCTCTCGTGCCGACTTCACGATCTGCTCCTCAATCTGGCCCGCATAGGGCTGGTAGTTCAAACCCCGAACGATGGTTCTTTTCTGGGCATCCCATTCCAGCTGAAGGAGGAGATACTGGAACATGACCCCTCCTCCTTCCAATCGAACATCAGCGATTTCTGAAAGCGACATGAACCCTCCTTCTCGATCCGAATAAGCACCGTCGGGGTCAGCCGGTGGCTTACCACAAGTGGCTGAACCGAACCAAAAGGGATGGCACGATTTCGTAGCTCCGGCACCCCTGTCACCGTAGGGGCGAGTCACAGACTCGCCCCTACCCTGGAATTCTAGCGGAACGGCAGACCGCAAACAAGTTCACGTCTTCTTAGTGTCCTAGTAGCACGAATAGGTTTGTCTTGCTACACTTACCCTTTCGTGCGCCTGTAGCTCAGAGGATAGAGCTGGGGGTTCCTAACCCCTGTGCCGCAGGTTCGAGTCCTGCCAGGCGCACTTTTAGTTCGACGATAGCAGAAAGGAATTTCCGTGGCAGCAAAACGACTGACTCGCAGAGAAATTGTTCAGGAAGACAAGATCCAGACCGCTCTTTCTGGAATTTATGAGTGGTCCTCTCAAAACCGCTACTCCTTGATCGCTTTCTTCGCAATCTTTTTGTTGTCTATCCTGGGCTCCTATTTCTGGCAAAATTACCAGTCGGATCGCTCCGAGGAAATCCAGGCTCAATTTGGTGAGGCGCTGAAAATCTACCATGCCCCCGTCGTTGAAAACACTGCAGAAGACTCAGAGGATCCCATCATTTTCGACGAATATATCTTCGCAACGGATGAAGAGCGCCGAGAGAAAGCTCTCGAAGGATTCACGGCCGTCGTGGAAAATGCTAAAGGTAACCACCTGGGCTTACTGGCCCGCTATTACAGGGGTCTTCTCAAACAAGAAATGGGCCAGATGGGAACGGCCGAGGAAGAACTCAACTTGGTAGTGCAAAATTCAGCTGAGCCCCAGACTCGGAACCTGGCTCGACAGCTCCTGGCCGGAATCGCGGAATCCCGGGACGACCGTCAGCTCGCTACCCAGTTACTGGAAGCAATCCTCCTGGAGGACACCGCTTTCTTTCCCAAGGACACGCTACTCTTACGGCTTGCACAGAATCATGAGGCAGCGGGAAACGCTGAGAAGGCTCTACTCTTTTATGCAAGGTTGACCACCGAGTATCCCACCAGCGAGGACTCTCAGGAGGCTCAACGCCGCCTCGATGAGCTTGAGAGGGAACAATAGTAGCCGGAAGTTCGGGGGAAGGCTCCGAACTCCAGACTAGTATTTCAAGATAGAGAAGATGTCAGCGCCATCCAGCTTTGCCCGACCTTTAAGTGATTCCAACTCCACGACGAAGGCTAGAGCGACAGCCTCCCCTTTCAGTTCACGGACCATTTGCACGGTTGCGGCGGCCGTGCCACCGGTGGCGATAAGGTCATCCACAATCAACACCCGTTGTCCCGGCTCAATAGCGTCCTTGTGCATTTCCAGGACATCTTGACCATACTCGAGATCGTAAGAGGCGCTGATCGATTCCGCGGGAAGTTTCCCCTTCTTTCGGACCATGACGAAACCCGCGTTCAAATTGTAAGCGAGGGCTGGTGCGAAAATGAATCCCCGAGATTCGATACCGACCACCTGATCAATTCGCTTTTCTTTGTATTCTTCGGTCAGGATATCAATCACCGATCCAAGGCCTTCCCTATCCTTTAACAGCGTCGTGAGGTCGTAAAAAAGAATCCCCGGCTTTGGAAAGTCAGGGACCTCTCGGATTTTTTTCTTCAGTTCTTCCATAGTTCACCAGTCAATTGAAAACTCCTGATATCCTGCAGACTCCACTTCCCCAACCTCAACATCCTCGACAAAACCCAGGGATGGCCCTTTCTTTATCCCAGTCAGAAATTGTTCCATGGAATCCACGTCACCTTCAGCATACACCTCCACCGCCCCATTGGGGAGATTTCTTACCCGACCTCGAACTCCAATTTCCTGGGCAACCTTTTGAGTGAAGTAGCGAAAGCCCACTCCCTGTACCCGACCTTTCACAACATAACGACGAGCCGTCATAACGA
This sequence comes from uncultured bacterium, assembly GCA_965369785.1. GTDB lineage: Bacteria > Acidobacteriota > UBA6911 > RPQK01 > JADFOI01 > JADFOI01. The sequence continues at coordinate 97 of CBDUTA010000149.1, read as the reverse complement.
TGAGCTCCTGCAAATTGTTTTTTCCTTCTATTTTCTATTTCCAACGCTGTTTCACAAACCGAAAAAGCGTTGGTCGGGGCGAGAGGATTTGAACCTC
>CBDUTA010000148.1:0-8328 GCA_965369785.1 uncultured bacterium | reverse complement strand
AAATCTTCGACATTCTCTTTAAATTCGCCTTTTGGTTGGCCCAATAAAAAATTAATACCGACCTGAAAATCCTGTGCACAAAGTCCGGGAATAAAGCACAAAAGGGTCAGACTGATTGCGATTAATCTCCACACCATTTTCTCATTCTCCATTTAGCTCGGTAGTGTCGTGGAACAAGAAGGCGTCACCGAAAATCAGCGCAATGAAACACAATCCTCTTTGTGAGGCTTCCGCCCCAATGAGAGTACTCTGCTTGATCGACTCAGTGGTTACCACTTCTTTACCATCAACGACGACGGTTTCCAACATGACTCACACACTCCTGAAGTAAAGCAAGTCATGTGCCACTCTTGGGGGCCTCCGGAGAAAACCTTTCTGGATTGCAATAGGGCGTTATAAATCAATAACTTGCAGTCCTTGTTGAGGTTCCTTGGTTCGATTGAGGACTTTTTGAGTCTTCTCATGCCTGTCAACTTGAGCTGACAAACCGCTGGTGGCTGAAAGTCGTAAGAATCATTAAGAGCATGCGTTAACGGGTGAGAAATGCCTACTCCATTGCTACTCCAGTAAGGGCCGATTCCAGAGTGTCAACTGCCTTTTTTCGAAGTCCAAGATTCGTCGCGCGGTGTAGACGTTCAAGTTGACATCAACAGTATGCCCAAGCTGATCGGCAACTACCTCGTATAGCAGGTGTTTGAAACCCCTTGGAAGTGGGTTGGTGACGTCCGTCACTTTTAAAGCATTGGGCTATCGCTAGAATCGCCACTATGCGAGTGCAGGAGTGTAACTCCCCACGCAGGTCCATTCTGAGAGCGGGGTTCCAGTACATGGGGCTCTTCAAGAATCTCACAACAGGAGGTGCCGTTATGAAGGGTATTGGATTTTTGCTTGCTTGCCTCATGGCCTTTTCGGTAGGTCTCTATGGGCAAGAGGCACTTACCATTGACGACATTATTGTTATGGTGAATGCCAAGTTTAGAAGTCGAACCATTGTTCAAAAAGTAAACATGAGTTCAATGCAATCCACGCCTAGTGTTGAGGATATCGTAAGGCTCGAAAAGGCAGGGGCTTCCCGCAGAGTCATTGAGGCGGCGATAGCCGCTCCAGTCACCGGGCCTTCAGAGGTACCCGCCACTTCATCGACCAGGCCGTCTCCAGAGCCATGGACCACTTCATCGCCCGTGGCCTCTTCAGAGCCGGAAGCCACTTCACAAAAACCCAGTTCCGGTGGGCTCGAAAAGGGAGCCTATTCCCATTTTGAGGTGTTTGGCGGCTATTCCTATGTTCGTGGAAACGATGGAGACCCCCTTTTCGGCTTGGGTGGGTTCAATGTGAATGGATGGAATGCAGGGTTTGTTACGAACTTCAATAAATGGTTCGGCATCGTTGCCGATGTCTCTGGGTATTACAGTTCGCCCTTTGAAGTACTCTTGGATCTGGATACCCGCCAAAATGTCCACACATTCCTTTTTGGACCACAGTTTTCCGTTCGAGTCCATCCGCGAGTCATTCCTTTTGCGCGCGGATTTGTCGGTTTTTCTCATATCAACTCCGGCTTTGGAATCGTTTCGTTTGACAGTGACGTAGAACCGGCCTACGGAGGGGGTGGGGGAGTGGATATAAAAATCTCTGACAGGCTTGCCGTTAGGGCAGCCCAGTTCGATTACGTGAACCACAGGTCCTCTGTATTCGGATCCGATTACATCCGGTTGTCATTTGGAATCGTGGCGGGTTGGTAAACCTCTCCCGGTCACACCGGAAATCGACGCCGTAGACGCTAAATTCTTTATTTGCAATCTATGTTCGATATAAGCTGTCCGATACCGGCACTTGGGGGCTGTCAGCAAGCACCGCTTATTAGACTTGGACAAGTGGCAATATGACTTCGCTGAATCCGGCTCCCAGAGCAAACCGAGGACTAAAACCGGAACGTGTAACTAAGCTTAACGTTAATATCAGTCAACTCGGATCTGAATGAGCCGTCCTTGTCCCTGTCCTGACGCCTATGGTTCAGGACAATGAGACCTTCCTGACCCGCAGTCGGTATCCATACGAGACGGGCATTAACCCCGATCACTTCCGAAACATTATCGTATTGAACAAGGTTCACCCAATACACGCTCGGGGAAAAGGTGACCTCTGTGGTGAGGGTCGACAAATACGTGAAGAAGTCCCCCTGGGGGAGTTTGATGTCGTTTCGGTCGTACGAGACCGACATTCTCAAGTACCTGGATTGCCTCCAAGAGAGTTCTGCAGCGATATTCTGTCGCGTACCATCGAAGAAATCCCCGGTTCGAAATGTCAGCCCTCCAGAAAGATCTCGTTGCTTTCCCGTCGCAATACTTACCGAAGTCTCACCGAATGAGTAGGTGTCAGGTGGAACAATGACCTGTCGTGAATTATCCTCATAGACAGTGAACGGCTCAGTCACTGTCTCTTTAGTGGCAGTGTAGTGAACACTGAGCTGGTCCCCAGGTTTGGTCTGGATCTCGACCAGTCGCCCAAGAACAACCTGTGATTGCAGTCCGCCATCCAGGAACCCGATGCGCTGTACGTCAACGCCAGAGAAAATCTGCTGTACGAAACCACCTCTCGTGAAATGGGTATAACCAGTTTCGGCAGTCGTGTCCCGAACGTTCGAACGACTGACGAATCCGAGTGCAGGATTAAAGTTTGTCTCCACTTGCTTATGGTAGAGGCCACCGCGCCACCCGGTGTTGCTCGGTATCCTGATTCCCAGGCCAAATGCGGAGTCCTTACCCTCCAGACCTTCTGTATCCGATTGCTGATACCAGGCATCAGCCTCCAGAACTCGACCCCCGGGAAAGCGAGTATTCAAGTAGCGGAAATCGACGCCGGCGAGGACATTATCGAGATTGGAGTTCGGGTCACCAGCCGTGATCATCATGCCTGCACTGGATTCATCCAGCACGTTCGCCGAGGCCCGTCCCACCAACACAGTGCTTTCATTTACGGACTCAAAGGCATCCTGGCGTATCGCCAACATGCCCAGGTTCCAGCGTCCCACTCTACCACTGAGCTTGCCGCCATACTTCAGGTCCACCGGTGTTCCCGACCGGCTCAGGCCCAGTCGTCGGGAAAAGAACGGCCGCCCGTTGTTGTTGCTTGACATTGAGGTCGCACTATTCCCAGTGCCGCCAATTCTTCCGAACTCGAACAGATCAGCGTCGTTAAGGAAGAAGTCGCGCTTCTCGGGAAAGAAGAGGTTGAAGCGCGTGAGATTGACCTGCCGGTCATCCACCTCGGCCGCTGAGAAATCGGTGTTGAGCGTCAATGACGCATTGAGTGACGGCGTGATCCGATAGTAAGCATCCAAGGACGGCTCAACCTTAAAATCTGTTGTCGATGGGGAATAGGTTTTCTGTCGGTTGAGGGAGACCGACGGTACGATGTCCAGGCCCAGGCCCTGGTCCATCCCTTCCAGCCCGGTTGCGGACCCCAAGATGCTGGCATTATAGCTGCGATTGCGAGACACCCAGGCAACCTCTTCGCCCCGGCGGGGGATAAATCGCCCGACGTTAAAACCCCATGTATCGATCGATGGATCAAAAGACAAGGTCTTAAAAGGTATCGCCAGCTCAGCCATCCAGCCCTCCTCGAAGACGGTCGCCGCTACATCCCAAATAACCGTCCATGCACTATCGAAGGAGCTCACGCTCGTGTAGAGGGCATCGTGGCGCACGCCATTGGAATTCGTCACGAAGCGGTATGCACCCCTTCGTGTATTGAACGGGTCAAGGATTACTACAAGACGATCGTCTGTCCTCAGGCCCTGACCGTGTCTAACGGTGGGCGCCGCGATCCGCTCTGGTTCGCTGTCGTACATGCGGGCACCGATATAGATCGCGTCATCGTCAAAGAGCAGATACACCTCGGTAGGCTCGGAAGGCTCTGTACCATCTCCGGGTCGGATCTGATGAAAGTCGGTGATCATGTTGGCTTGTCCCCAGACTACGTCATCTAATATGCCGTCAATGATGGGCGGGGATTCAACCCGTACCACACGCACAATTTTATCAACATCGTCAACCGGAACACTCTGGGCCGAAGCAGTATCAAAGTGCAACAGATGCATCAGAGAGAGACACGACATAAAAAAGATAACCCGCATGATTCCGAAACCCAATACTCTATCGGGATCGAATCCTGCCTGAATTGAATTAGAGCTAATCAGTTTTCCCAATTGGATATTTTAGAGTGATGGATCAAAAAAATTCTTAGTGAATAGGAATTTCCAACTTAGGCCCGATTGTATTGTCGGGGAGGAAAGAGGTCAAGAAGCGGTTTGTGAGGGGTGGAGTCAGGAAATTCCGGGTGCGGGGAGGGTGTGGAAGGTGCGTTTTTTTGCGCTGTCTTGCGCCTTTTTGTAATCGGAATGGTGTCACCGATTCTAAAGGGGAGTTTCCCCATTGATCGGCAGGGGTGGCGGCCCTATAATCTGGCTCAACACAGGGCAGAGTGCAGTCCAACAGACAAGGGAGGAATCGAATATGCAGGGCAAAAGAGTCATTAGGGTCGTAACCCTGGGGGTGGCGGTTTGGCTGGTGATCCCTCTGCTGGCACGGGTCCAGCAGTCCGGGGCGGAGGCAGCTTACTCCCTCGCTGAAGGTAATGGGAAGGTATTGGTGAGTACTTCGTGCGTCGGGTGTCACTCAATGGGAACCTCCCTGAGAAGGGGCAGAAGCAGAGAGGAGTGGGTGAAAACGGTCCATGATATGGTTTCTCGAGGAGCCCAGATTGTCCCTGCAGATGCAGAAACCATCATCCACTATCTGGCTGAACACTACGGGCTGGACTTCGTCCCCCCACTGGAGCAGTTTCTTATGGTCTGGGTCGACGGTCAGGGCAATGTGGAACCGCTGCCGACACCACCCCGAAACTACAACCGGCTGAGCCTCTCACCCGACGGCCAGCAGGTGGCCATGGATATCCTTCTGGACAACAAATCGGATATCTGGATTTATGACATCCCCACCGGCGAGCTGAGACGATTAACCTATGAGGGAACCAATCGGTCTGCCACCTGGAGTAACGACGGGCAGTGGGTGGCGTTTGGTTCGGACCGGCATCAGTCCCCTGAGGGAGGACGATCCTACCGTGACGATCATGAAGCCTATTGGAAACGGGCCGATGGGAGTGGGGAAGCTGAACGTCTGACGGATGCTGAATTCAATCATGGGCCTCAACGGTGGACTCCCGATGGCAAGACTCTCTCCATCTCCGAGATTCACCCCGAAACCGGCCGGGATATCTGGATGCTTCCCTTTGAGGGGGACCGAACGCCCTGGCCTTTCTTGAAAACCACCGGTCTGGAAGGGGGCGTCTCTTTTTCAGCCGATGGACAGTGGCTGGCCTACACTTCCGATGAGACCGGTCAACGTGAGGTTATGATCCGAGCCTTTCCCGAGGGCGAGCCGGTCCATCAGGTGTCCATGGGGGGAGGGATCGAAGTGGTTTGGCCCCTCAATAGCAAAGACCTCTTTTACCGCAATGGGAATAAACGGATGGCGGTGGAGATCACCACAGGTTCCACCCTGACTGTGGGTACTCCCCGAGTCCTGTTTGAGGGGGAGTTCGTCAAGAGTCCCGGCTCCCGAGCCTACTGGGACGCTACGCAGGACGGCCAGCGATTCCTCATGCTCAAAAAGGTGGAGTAGCCCGCACGGCCCTGTGTCCGGTCGCACATTATGTCGCCCATTCATTTCATCAGGAGGCCATAAGGACAATGTATAAGAACGCTTTAGTTGTCTTCGTTATCCCACTGGTTTTCTGCTCCCTTCTGTGGAGTCAGAGCACCGACCTGGAACTGGGGTTGGAGCCCGATGTGGTCTACCACAGCGGGCAGGTGGTGACCGTCAATGAGAACTATGACATCGTCCAGGCCATAGCCATGAAGGATGGCAGGATCGTGGGTCTCGGCTCAGACGATAGTGTTTTGGGGTTGGCTGGCCCCAAAACTTTACAGGTAAACCTGGAGGGCAAGACCGTACTTCCCGGATTTTATGATTCTCACGTTCATCTGAGATCCGGACAAGGCCCCGGTGTCCAAGACTGGACTCGGGTAAGAACTCGGGAGGGATTATTTGACGCCCTGAGGGAGCAAGCCTCCCATCTTGAGGAGGATGAGTGGGTGCGTGGGGTTTTGAGAAATGAGGATTGGCCAGAGGACAAACTGCCCACCCGATGGGAAATAGACCAGATAGTTCCACGACATCCAGTCGTCTTAACTCGTGGAGCCCACATGATGGTGGTGAACTCAATGGGTTTGGCCAGGGCCGAGATCACAAAGTCCACAGCTGAGCCTCGCGGAGGGACGATTGTGCGAGACGAAAAAGGGGAACCGACGGGTTGGCTGAAAGAGGGTCCGGCTTGGCGGCTCGTCTGGAGGGTTGCTCCCCGGCCCGTGCCGGACCAGGACTCAATCAGGATGCATATGCGTCACCAGCTGGAAGACCTCCTGAAGGTGGGAATTACCAGTCTCAATGTGGCCGGAGTCCGGCCTGCACAGTTGAGCACAGTTCAGGAGATCTATGAGGCTTGGGGAGAAACACTCCCTCGCATAACGCTGCAAGTACGACTTTGGCCCGGTTACGATCAAAATGACACGCTGGAAGAGGGTGTAGAGCAGTCTATTCGGGAACTGAGAGGCTTAGCCATTCGCACAGGCTTTGGCAACGATCGTCTCAAGTTGGGTGCTATAAAGATGAGTATCGACGGTGGATTCAGTGGGGAGGCCTTCTGGTCCTCCCAGCCCTATCCCAACAGACCGGACTTCACAGGACTCGTCCGTATCCCGGGCGAGGCTTTCTATCCTGTGGCCAAAGAAGCTCATGATCGTGGTTGGCAGCTCGGAATTCATGCCATCGGGGATGCGGCGGTGATGATGGTTGTGGATGTACTGGAAAGGATTCTGGAAGAAAGTCCCCGGGAGAATCATCGACACTATCTGCACCACGTCAGCGTGCTGCCTCCCAGGGAGACGCTCGAGAAGATGGCCAGGCTCAAGATCGGAGTCTCCAGCCAGCCAAACTTCATTAACAGTCTGGGACCTTTTGCCGTCAATAGTCTGCGAGACGAGCGCCTGGCCAGAAATAATCCCCAAAGCTCGCTCGCTCGATACGGTATTGGCCTCTTTTACGGTTCTGATGCGATGCCCTACGATCCACTTTTCGGAATCTGGACCGCTGTGACCCGCACTGGCCACGACGGAAAGATCTATGGAGCCGATGAAGGAGTGAGTGTGAAGGACGCCATCAAAAGTTATACCCTTGGCACAGCCTACTGGAACTTCGATGACAAGCAGCGCGGATCACTGGAAATCGGCAAAGTGGCGGACATGGTGATTCTCTCAGAGGACATTCTGACCATCGACCCAGACCGCATTCGCGAAATCCAGGTTGAAAAAACGATTGTGGGCGGTACGGTTCTTTACAGTCGATAGCTTCTCGAGAACTACGAGCGTGGCACCGATTCTTCAGGGAAGAGTTTTTTCAGCTGGAACACAGAGTTCCTCTTCCTTTTTGGTCTCCCAGAAGTTGGCTGGGCCAAACTGATCGTGGAGAAATACGACGGTCTTTTCGTGTTTGGGTTCCCCTTCGGATCGCTTGACGTCATAACAGATCAGGTGGTTCTCCGGGTTCTTGATCCCTTCACCGTTCTTGTCCACAGGATTGCAGAGTCGTCTTGGTTTTCCCAAGTCGAACCACTGGATCACCCCTTCGCCATCCGGGTCAATGAATTGATCCGCGAGTGAGACTTGGATGTCCTTCGGAAATGTAGTCCCCTTGGGGAGTTTCACCTTGTAGCACAGGAAGTGATCCACGTTATGGGAGTTTCCATCTGGCGGGGAAGGCAGTTCGTCCAGGTCCTTTGAGGCCGGTACCAGCAGGCGGTCTGCCTTGTGGACGTCGTCGATGTCGACGATAAGACCATCGGGGAAGAATTGATCCTTTATCTGGATGCCCATTTTTGGATCTTTGGGAGGTTTGGGTTCTCCCTTGGGTCTGACCTGCTTCACCTTGTAGCCTACCAGGTGTGTATTGGGATCTGAAATGCCCTCATCGTTCTTATCAACTGGATTGAGAAGAGAGACCCTGTTTCCAACGGTGAAACTGTAATCTTGGAATTGATCCACCAGAGTGACGTCACGCTTCTCGAATTTCGGCTCCCCCTTCGGCTTTTTGAGGTCGTAGGAGAGGAAGTGGTCAGGAACAGCTCCGGTATCGAGGCAGTCCGCCGTGCCGTCACCGTCGGTGTCGGTATCGGGCACTCCGCAACCGCACACTCCTGCGGATGTTTTCAAGGGGT
>CBDUTA010000147.1:0-8405 GCA_965369785.1 uncultured bacterium | reverse complement strand
ATGGGAGCCACGTCTTCCTCGGCGATAGGAGCGTTCCAGACGGTCATCATTCTCTGAACCAGCGCATTCCAGTAGCTTTTGTTTCCCCCTGCCCGTTGGACCAGGTTCCGTCTGATTTGAGTGGCGCTGTGACAACCCCGGCAGTACACGGTAAGCAGGACCTTTCCCTCATCATCGGGCAAAAAAGTGTTGAGCTCCTCATCGGGATCGGCCTGCAAAGGAGAGGAACGATCCTGATCCGAGGGGCTGAAGGAAGGACCAAAGTGTGAGCTCAGGTAAGTCACGATGGAAGCGACGTCTTCCTCGGCGATGCGCGCATTCCACACCGTGATCATTTGCCCTACCAGAGTACTCCAGGAACTTTCATCTCCCCCCGCCCGCTGGGCGATGGCCTGTCGGATTCGGGTCGGGCTATGACAGCGCGTACAATACTGGATGATTAGTGCTTTCCCCTCATCATTCGGCAAAAAGTCGGTCAGCTCTTGACGGGTCTCTTCAGGCTGCTGTCCACGAGCCGAGGCCATCAATGGTAGGACCAAGAGGGTCAGGAGGACCCAATGCCGAGGACTAATGAGCATTAATTTCTCTCGCTGCGATCAAAATGTCGCTCCCCTCTTGCGCCGAATTGTTCCAGGTTCTCTTCCAGCAGGACTTCAGGATCGAGTACGAGGCCGCCCTTAATGACCAGGTGAATCTCTTGAGTATTCGTAATATCTTCCAAAGGATCAGCGTCAAGGATGACCAGGTCTGCGTATTTGCCAGCCTCGACGGTGCCCAGTTCGTTTTCTTTGTTGAGAACCTTGGCGTTGTTCAGCGTAGTGGTCAGCAGTGCCTCCATCGGCGTTAGGCCGGCCTCCACAAAAAGCTCCATTTCCTGATGTGTACTCCAACCCGGAAGCGCAGCCCCAGGGGAATCCGTTCCGTTGATGAGGAGTCCACCGGCTTCATGAAACTTGTAGGTGGCCTCCTTCATCCGTTCCATGGTCTTTCTCCAATCCTGGCGTTCCTCCTCTCCGAAGCGTCCGAAACGATCCGGTTCATCTTCAGGGATATACTTGAGATTGGGATCTGATTCCACTTCGGGAGTATTGCGCTGGACAAAATTGCGCTTGAAGTTGTTCAGTGTGGGAGAGAAGTAGACTTCCTTTTCTACCATCAGCCGGACCAGTTCATCCACTGTGGCGGAATTCACGACCGTGTACATTCGACCATACCAGTAGCGGAAAATATGGCTGGCGTTAGAGGGATCGTAGTCGGCCGGCACTGGGACGGCTCGGTCCATGGCATCTTCCAGAACTCCCAGGGCATGCTCGATTCCGTCGAGTCCCGCTTCTACGGCCAGGCGCGCTCCGGGAGCCCGATTTCCCCGCTTGGGTCCCGTGTGTCCGTAGACAATGAGGCCATTGGCGTGGGCGACTTCCACAATTTCACGGAGTTCGTCCGTGGTGTAACCGGTGACCTTGATTCCGTCAACTCCAGCTTCCACCAGTTTTTCCGCCATTTCTTTGCTGCTGCCCAGATTCATGGCCCGGACCGATCCGGGATTAATGCCCATCCCGGAAACGAACATTCTAGGCGCCAGGATATTTCCTGTAACAATTTCTTGCCGCAGAGTGAGGATCCTCTCAATGGAGCTTCCCAGGTCCCGAACCGTGGTCACTCCGTTGGCCAGATAGAGTCGGTGAAGCCAGGGCATGTCGTAATGAACGTGAGAGTCGATGAGGCCGGGGATAATGTATTTGCCGGCCGCTTCAATGACGAGCGCGCCTGCCGGGATGCTCAGTTCCCCCTGTAGGCCGATTTCCTGGATGCGGCCGTCTTCAATGAGAATACGGGTACCCGAAACGGCAGAGGCCCCTGTCCCATCAATGAGAGTTCCTCCCTCAATGACGATAACTGAGGGAGCCGCTGAGGACTGTGAGGCCTGCCCTGCCGGCCCACAACCGGGTGAGAAAAACCAGAGAACCAACAGGAAAAAACGATATAAGGGTACGTGCCTGATATGAGGCATTGCTCAACCCCTCCTTGATCGCATTGTAAACCCCAGTCGGGATTATGGGTAGGGGCGACGCAGTCAGAGCTGTGGGCTTTAGCCCACAGCTCTGGTAGAGGTGGCTCTCAATGGCCCGCAGACTGAAGCCTGCGGCTCTGCCTGAAGAACCAGTTCGGCCACCGGCTGACCCCTACGCTTCTTCTAATCTTCCGATGTGAGTGAGATGCGCTTTTCGGCAAGCAACTTTCTAAAGCGCTCGCCGCGATCGATCATGGGAAGCGGGGAGCGCGACTGGCGAAGCGTCGCCCTGCGCTCCTGGGTCTTCTCTTTCTGAACCACCCCCTGATCGGGATCGATCACGACTCCGTAATCCCTTTCGGCTGAAGCAACGGAAACCAGTCCTAGGGTAACGTCGTCGAGGACTTTCGAAGGTTCGCGTTCCAGCGGATCCCCCCACCCTCCTCCACCGGGAGTCAGAACACGCAGAACGTCACCACAGCTCACGGGCACAAAGTCGGTTTTCGTGGGGATCGGCAACTCCTTCTCCGTCCCGGGATTGAGAAGATAAACACTTCCTTGACCGGCCATTCCTCCAGCGACTCCAAACGGCTGGAGGAGCATTCGGTCATCGGCGATCATGATGAATCCGTCGGTCAGGAAGCGAGTCTCTTTCAGATAGCCCAGGCCACCGCGAAATTTCCCGGGTCCACCGGAGTCTGCCCGTAAAGCGAGGCGCTCCACACGAACCGGATAGAAAGTCTCGAAGAACTCACAAGGCATGTTGCGACCGGCTACATTGGCCGTAACACAGTCGGCCCCATCTGCGTAGGATCGGGCTCCTGAGCCGCCCCCCAGGACATCCCGGATGAGAAACTGTTGGCCATCGCTGTCATGGGCCACGATCGTGGTGATACACCGGGTATCAGAGCACCCTGTGCCTCTTCCTGCCAGGGCTTTGACCAGGGCTCCCATCCCCACCTCGGTTACGCGAAAGATGGTCCAGTGGCGATTGGAACAGGAGGCGGGAAAGCGAGGACTCAGTATGGTTCCGGGAGGGACTACGGCTTCTATAGCTTCCTTTTGCCCGTCATTCATGACGATGTTCGGGGCCAGAAGCCGCAAGATGCAGGAGAGGTACTTGACATAATACTCTCCCTCTGCCGGGCAGTTGATGGAGACGTTGACCTGCTCTCCGGTCCCCGTGAAGTCGAAAACAATGTGATCCCCTTTCTTGCGAAGGGTTACCTTCATCCGGACAAACTCCGGACCTCCCTTACTGGACATCCCTGAGGTCTCAATAAAGTCCTCGAAAGTGTAGTTGCCGTCAGGAATTTGGGGAAGAACTTCTTCTTTGAGTGTTCGGGCACAGCGGGACAGCAGCGCATCAAAGCATTCCTCGACCACTTCCAATCCGTAGCGGTGGACGAGTTCGTAAACACGGCGGATGCCTATTTCGCAGGCTGCGATCTCCGCGTCCAGGTCTCCCTGGAGCATTTCCGGATAACGGGTATTGTTCAGAATGGTTTGGTAGAGCGCCGCATTGAGTTCACCCCTCTCATACAACTTGACAGGTGGTATGATGAACCCCTCCTGAAAAATCTCGCTGGCATCCAGGACCATGCTGCCGGGTCGCATCCCGCCGACGTCATGGGTGTGTCCGTAAACCTGGATGAAGGCAACCACCTGGTTTTTCCAAAGGATGGGGGCGGTGATGCACAGATCGGGAAGATGCGAAATCCCTCCACCCTTGTAGGGATCATTCCAGATAAAGATGTCTCCCTCCTGGATTTCTCCTGTGAAATCATTGAGGATCGGACGAACGTTGGCCGCAGAAGAAACCGCCGAGATCCCCCGGCCTCGTCGATCAAAGACAGCAGCCCTATAATCGTGTTGCTCGCGGATTACCGTAGAGCGAGCCGTTCGCTCCACCTGCAATTCCATTTCCTTACGCGAGGATTCGATGGTGCCTTCAACGATTTCAAGCAGGATGGGGCTGACACTCATGGACAAACCAAGGTCACTCTTTATCGATTGAAATCACAAGGTTTCCAAGCGAATCGACGCGCAGCTGCTGCTCAGGATGGACAACGGTGTTGGTGTCGTACTGCTCGACAATGGCCGGTCCGACCAACCCATTTCCACTCAGCAACTTGGATCTCTCATAAATGGGACACTCCACAAAGTCTTTCACATTCTCGAAATAAACCCGGCGTTGTCCCGCCAGCGCAGCAGAGGCATCCTTGCTCCCTTCAGGGATCGGTTGCGGTTCCAGATGGGGTAATGAACCTATTGAAGAGACTCGCAGGTTGACGATTTCCACAAGCTGTTGGTCCTGATAGGAATATCCGTAATTTTCCTGATGCGATCTGTGGAAGCGACTGAGTATCTCCTTGGCTTCTGACGCGCCGAGCGTTCCATCGGGCACATCGACAGTGAGTTCTGAGGCCATCCCTTTGTAACGCATGTCCGCTCCTCTTTTGATCTTTCTTTGGGCGGGCGGAATATCCTGTTGATCCAGACTACTGTGGGCGCGACCCTCAAGGGTAGTGAATTGACGGTTGAGTCTCTCAAAGTCAAAGTGGTCTTCACGGTAAATATCCGTGATCAGGAAGTCATCTTTGACATCGGCCACCAGCAGGCCCAGGGCGCAACCCAGTCCGGGGAAAGAGGGTACGACAACCGTGGGGATTTCCAGGAGGTGGGCTAACCGACAGGCATGCAAGGGACCGGCACCCCCCAGCGCGAACAGGGCGAAGTCATGGGGATCACGTCCTCGACGCACCGACACTTGACGTATGGCATCGCTCATCTTGAAGGCCGCGATCTCGAGTATCCCTTCGGCTGCCTCCACTGGGGTCAGTCCCAGAGTTTCCCCGAATTTCTGGACAGCGGCCTGGGCAAGCTTCGGGTCCAGGCGGATGTTTCCTCCCACCAGATAGGGAGGAATTCTTCCCAGGACGAGGTTGGCATCGGTGACGGTGGGTTCCTCACCCCCCTTTCCGTAGCATGCTGGACCGGGATCGGCCCCAGCCGAGAGAGGCCCAACCGTCACTCTGTTGCCGTGACTGATTCCCGCAATGGATCCCCCTCCTGAGCCAATGGAGATGACCTCCACCGTGGGTGATCGGATGTTATAGATGTCCAGGTGAGCTTCAGGGCTAATCGGTAACCGACCTGACTCGATGAGGGCAACATCCGTGGAGGTTCCTCCCATGTCAAAGGTGATCAGATTCTCAAACCCACTGTGGTTCCCCAGCCAGTTCATGCCCAGGACAGCGGCTGAGGGCCCGGAGAGCGCCGTGGCCACGGGTTGTTTGGCAGCTCGCTGTGCCGTCACCACACCCCCCGCCGATTTCATCACGTACAAGGGGAATTGTCCGTCAAGTTTCTGAAGCCTCTCTCCGAGAGAATCGAGGTAAGAGGAAAGAATCGGCATGAGCACGGCATTCATGCATGTGGTCAGGGTGCGCTCGTACTCACGAAATTCCGAGAGTGTTTCCGAAGAGGTGCACAGGAAACAGGATGGGTGTTCTTCGAGCAGTATCTCATGCAGTTGTGCTTCGTGATCCGGGTTGGCGAAACTGTTGATCAAGGAGATGGCTATGGATTCGATCCCCTCCTTCCGGAGCTGCCTGGCCAGAGTCCGTGCCTCGTCAACATGGAGAGGCACGATGACTTCTCCGGTGGCACTGACACGTTCAGTGATTTCGAATACCCGCTCCAGGGGTACCACCCGCGGTGGCTTGACCCAGTGGTAGATACTTCCCCGTTCTCCCGGTACGGTTTGCCGGGCGATCTCCAGCACGTCGCGGAATCCCTTTGTAGTGATCAGAGCGATGGTGGGAAAGCGCCGCTCGAGAATGGCATTGATGGCGACCGTTGTCCCGTGCAGTACAAAATCCAACTGGGAGGGTGAGATGTCCAGAGTCTCCAGCATTTGTCGCAGAGCTTCCTCAAATCCCTTTGCCGGGTCCTCTGGCGTCGATGGAACTTTAAGAGTATGGATGTGCCCTTCTTCTCCGACTGCCATGACGTCGGTGAAGGTTCCCCCGGAGTCAATGCCGATTCGAAAGCCCATGTTCCTATTCCCCACCCGCTGTTTGGAGGAGGATTGTAACCGGCAGGGAAAAGGAGGACAAGTAGAAGAGGGAGACAGGAGACAGAAGTCAGAATGAAGTTTTCCATTTCCTGGCTCCTGTCTCCTCTCTTCAGTAGACAAGCAGGACGACCATCTGATATTTGAGAGCCATGCAGTGGGGAGACTGGATGCCTATTCCTAAAGAACACGGTGCCTGGGCGGTGCTCTATGCGTCATTTCTCAGCGGTGCGGCCTCGGTGGGTCGATTTGAGGTGGAGATCCTGTTTTTCTGGGTGGTGGTGACTGCTTTTTTTCTGGCCCGCCACCCCCTTTCCAAGTTATCTCGATTGAGAGCCGTTGGGCCCATAGACACGGACAAATTCAACTATTGGAGGCACTGGTTCGTCATCTATCTTGGTGTAGGGTTGGCCGCCACGGTTCCTTTGTTGTTCTACTACCACCTCGGGTATCTCATTCCCATGGGGAGTGCCGCGGTGCTGGTGTTGCTGGCCCACCTCTATTTGAGCGGCAAACGAGCGGAGAGAAGGTTACTGGGAGAGTTCCTGGGTGTTTTCGGTCTGACTCTGGCGGCTCCTGGAGCCTGCTACGTCATGCAGGGTCGACTCGACGATGTGGGTCTTGTTCTTTGGTTCTGGAATCTGCTCTATTTCACCAGTGGTATCTTTTACGTCAAGATGAGAGTTGGCTGTTTTGCCCGTAAACCGGACGCTTATCTCCTGTTGTGGCAATGTGCGTTGTACCATCTTTTAGTACTCTTTTTAGTGACCGCTTTTGTCTGGTGGGGAGGTGTGTCCCCACTGTTTCTTATTGCCTTTTTACCCATTGTCATGCGGGCTTTTGTGGGGATGTTGATCCGCCGGAGAGGGCTCAATTTGAAAAGAATAGGCTACACGGAAATCGGCTTTACAGTGGTATTTGTGGTTTTCCTGGTGTTAGCCCTTTGAGGGGAAATTTAATCTCACCATTTGCGGAAGGGATCGGAATGGAGTTGGGAGTTTCTCCAAAGATTTCGTTTGCTGTAAACCTTGGGATTCGGATTTTGGGTTTCATGAAAGTAGTTGATTGCCGCAGCGATCAGGGGGACGGTTTCGCTTTTCCCCGACTCCTCTTCCAGACGTTGGACGAGTTGCTGCTCGTCTATGAAATGGGTGTGTAAGTTCGCTTCAATAAAGTCCGGATGAGAGAGAAGGACTTGGAAAAAAGGGATGGTGGTTCGTACCCCTCCGATTTTGTATTCCCCCAGTGCTCTTTGCATGCGGAGGATGGCTTGCTGGCGAGTTGCACCATAGGCGATGACTTTTGAGATGAGCGGATCATATTCAACCGGAATCGTGGAACCGGAACACACTCCGCTGTCGGTGCGGATGCCCGGACCGGAGGGCTCCACATAGGTGGTGAGGGTCCCCGGGGAAGGAAAGAAATGATTGTAGGGGTCTTCTGCGTAGATCCGACATTCGATTGCTGTTCCCCGGGGACGAATCTCTTCCTGTCTGAAGGCCAGTTTTGATCCTGCCGCAATTCGGATTTGTTCGCTGACCAGATCAATGCCGGTCACCAGCTCGGTAACCGGATGTTCCACTTGAAGGCGGGTGTTCATTTCCAGGAAATAAAATTTGTTTTCCCCTGTTTCTGCGGTCTCAACGATAAACTCGACCGTACCTGCATTGTGATAATTGGCGGTTTTGGCAACGGTCAGGGCAGCTTCTCCGATTTTTCTTCGAAACTCCTCGTCCTCCAGGGGCGAAGGGCTTTCTTCCACCAGTTTTTGATGGCGTCGCTGGATCGAGCACTCCCTTTCGCCGAGGTGGATTAAATTACCGTTCAGATCACCGAGTACCTGAATCTCGATGTGACGAGGTTTCATCAAGTACTTTTCGATCAAGAGGGTCGAATCGTTAAAGGCTGCCCGGGCCTCGCTGCCTGCTGTTTCATACAGGGAGGTGAGTTCCTCCTCGCTTGATACCAGCCGCAAGCCCTTACCCCCGCCGCCGGCACTGGCTTTGAGAATGATGGGGTAGCCGATTTCAGAAGCTGATTTTAACGCCTCTTCCCCGGATCGAAGAGACCTTGTGGTACCGGGAACGATGGGCACACCTGCTTTCTGGACCGCAGCCCGACTAGCGATTTTGCTGCCCATGAGTTTCATGGACGCTGTCGAAGGACCGATGAATACTAATCTGGAGTCCTCACAGGCTTGAGCAAAAAGTGCGCTCTCTGATAGAAAACCATAGCCGGGGTGAATGGCCTCTGCCCCTGACTTGCGAGCCGCATCGATGATCTTTTCGATCACCAGGTAGCTTTCCAAAGAGGGAG
>CBDUTA010000146.1:0-8422 GCA_965369785.1 uncultured bacterium | reverse complement strand
CGCACCTGAATGGGGTTCAGGGGGTCGGAGGTTCGAATCCTCTCGTCCCGACCAGCTAAACTTAAGCAAATAAACTAGATACCAGATCCCAGAAAAAACACCCAGAGCCTTCTCAAAACCCAGGGTGCAGATAGGGTGCAGACTTGTAGCAAGATTTCTTGCTGATCCGGTCCGTCCTGCCACACGATCTTGGAAGCAGGATTCCTTCCGAAGGGATTCCCATTGCCTTTAGCCCCCTCCACGAGTAACATTACGCAACTGCAACACACAGTGAGGGGGAATCGCATGGTCGGCAAGACCATCAGCCATTACAAGTTCATCGAGAAAGTAGGCCCATTTCTCAAAGCCCTTATCGCAAATAAGCGTGGGGCCCACAAATACTATTTGTCACCCATATTAATCCTAGTCGTCGGGTTGGGGCTATCTTTGGCACTTTTTGTTGTGCTACGCAACCTTGAAAGGAAGGAAGCAAAAACAGCATTTCAACTCGCCGCAAGCCAGCGCGGGTCAGCAATCCAAAAAAGCATTGAGACCAAGATAGTCATTCTTGAGTCGATGTCGAGTTTATACAATGTGGCGGAAGATATTACTCGACTAGGATTCTATGAATTCAGTAAGCCTTATTTAGCCCGTCTGGGCAGTGTTCGGGCACTGGGATGGATACCTCGTATTCAGGACAGTCAACGGGCGGCATTTGAAGCCACTATGAGGCGCAAGGGATTCGAGGGCTTCCAGATCACTGAACAGGGAACTCAGGGATTGATGGTGCCCGCCTCACAAAGAGAGGAGTACTTTCCCGCTTCAGACGCCGGGCTGGAAGAGGCCGATGATGCCTGGATAGGTTTTGATGTGGCCTCAGAACCCGATCGGCTCGAGGCGCTCCATAGAGCTCGGGACACAGGTCAACTCTCGGTCACTGCTCGAGTGGCACTCATCCAGGAGAGGGAAAGAGAAGTCGGTTTCCTGTTGTTCGTGCCCATTTACAGGAAAGGTCTGCCCGCTGACACTATTGGTGATCGTCGGAAGAATCTTGAGGGCTTTATTCAGGGAGTCTTCAGAATTCCTGACTTGGTGGAAATGGCCCTGTCGGATCTGTCTTCAGAAGGTATCGACATTATGATTATCGATCATTCTGCTCCCGAAAGTGAGCGGGTTCTCTATTTCCATCGCTCAGTCGTCGGGATGGAGCCGATCGATTCGGGGAGTGAAGGGGCCAATTCATTTAGAGACCTGCGGTACGCTGAAAGGTTTGAAATCGGTCAGCGTCAGTGGTCGGTCCTGGCTATCGGGACGCCCCGTTTTATCGAGTTGCACACTACATGGGGGCCTTTAAGAGCGCTGATTGTGGGGTTGCTGTTCACGGGTCTATTGGTCGTAGATTTTGTTGTTGCTGCACGTCGAGCTGAAGAGATCGACAAGACCAACCGACAACTGGAAGAGGAAATCATCGAGCGCAGATGGATGGAAGAAAGGCTAACGGTAATGGCGCACGAAGCAGAAGTCGCCCGAGCAAAATTTGAAGGAGTGTTGAAGGCTGCACCCGATCCAATTGTGGGAGTCAACGACCAGGGCCAGATCCTATTCGCTAACGATCAAACGGAAAGACTGTTTGGCTATCAGCGTGAGGAATTGCTGGGCAGCTCCGTAAGGATCCTCCTACCCGAGGACCTGAAAGAAGGGCACATACAACACTGGAGGAATTACTCTGCCGATCCCTCGATACGGTCAATGGGTGCTGATGGAAATTTGCTCGGCCGGCGAAAGGACGGGCACTTGATCCCCGTGGAAGTCAACCTGGGTCCTCTTCAGACCGAAGATGGACTCGTGACCATTGCCATCGTCCACGACAGCACCAGACGCAAGAAGGTCGAAGACAAACTGCTTCAATATCAAGGGCAACTCCGGGATCAGGCTTCCGAATTGTTTTTCGCTGAGGAACGGGAACGGCGACGCATAGCAACGGAGCTGCACGACCGCATTGGCCAGACCCTGGCCGTGGCCAGAATGAGGTTTGGGGTACTCAGGAAAAACGGTTTGAGTGGAACTGATGCCAGACTCTCTCAGGAGCTTGATGAATTGATGGGGAACGCGATTCAGGACATCCGGTCTCTGACGTTTGAGCTGAGTCCTCCCACACTTTACGAGCTGGGACTTGAGCCAACCCTGGAGTGGCTTGCCGAACAAACCCAGAGAGATCAAGGGATTGTGTGCCAATTTGAAAATGACCGGAAGCTGCTTAAACCCCTCAACGATGATGTTTCCGTGGTGCTCTATCAGTCAGTTCGCGAGCTCCTCATGAATGCCGTTCGTCATGGGCAGGCAAGCCATGTGAAGATTTCTCTGTGGGAACAGGACTCTGGTATGGGAATTCTCGTCAAAGACGACGGTGTGGGATTTGACCTTTCCAAGATTCCGACCCTGCCGTCTACAAAAGGCGGGTTTGGTCTCTTCAATATTCGGGAGCGGCTGGAAGCCCTTGGTGGACAATTGCTCATCCTATCGGGGCCCAACGGGGGGGTGCTCGCTACCATACTGCTACCACGGGAGTTGGAGAAGGGGTAGTCGATATGCACAAATGCTGGAAGGTAGGAAGCAGGGATAGAGGGAAATCTTGCTTCCAGCACTCTCCCAAAAGCCTGCTGCTGCGGATGAACCTTGAGCCGTGACGCCTTTCCACCATAACTAGTCGGCCACTTCGTCTTTGTCGGTTTCCTTCAACAGTGCCTGAATAACTGGAGTTAATTGTGTCCAGTATTTCTCCATAGACGTGTCAAACTTCACGCCAAAAGTCTGTTGCTCACCTTCCTCCTCGGCGTGTATAACTTCCGATGTGACGTTTCCCTGTAAATGAATTCCCTGGTCTCTAAAAGTAAATCTCACCAACACATCTGAACCCTCTAAGGGGGTACTTTCAGCCCTGATAAGTGCCCCATCAAACGAGATATCAGATATTGTTGCTATCATTGCCTTCTCTTCCCAGGAGACCGAGCAAGGAATGGAAACGGACAAACGTCTTAACCGACGCCGATTCGGGGTATTACTCTCTGCTACCACTTTCTATTAACCATCCTTACCGGCCCGATTATAAATACATCCTGTGCCTTTTTTTTCAGAGGAGCGCTCCATCCAAAGTACTGGGAGTCCCGTTCCATCTTCACTTTGTGTGTGAAATGTGCTGGTGAAGGTATCCAATGGCTAGATACCGGTGGATCATTCCATCAAGGGGGTGGTGGGATTTATGGGGCCAAGGATGTCACTCGGAGGGGATGACTGTCGATTACAGTGGGTCGTCCAAGATCTGTTACCGCGGATGAATCTGATGCCCTGAGTGGCGGGCAGGATCGTTCCATCCCGCTATAGGGTTTCTATATGAGCAGGTAGCCTAAACGCCTAGCCTGCGCAGTCCCGAAAACCAAGCAAATAAACTGAAGCCACGAGGTGATTGCTGAGGCATGACTAATCTCTGGCAATTCCCCAGTACAGCAACCCAGCCCCAGCGGCCACCGAAGCAATTCCACCAGCGAGTTTTCCGTCATAGTGGGTGTGCCAGGAAGGGCAGTTGGATATACATGTGCGCACATCGCCCCTCACCTCGTAGATACTGAAGAGACTGAAAGTACCACCGTGACTATGAAATACTTCCTCTGAAGTTGTGGTGGCTATGAGATACACACCAACTCCTGTGAGGGCAGCTCCTGCGATTATCCTGAGTAATTTCTTGGAATTAGATTTGTTGGTTGGACTATTCTGAACCGAGGGCTGGCGAGGTAAAGAGGTATCAGCCTGGCTCATTGTAACTGACGACCAAGACTGTCGATTTAAAACACTAGAGTTGTTCAGTAAGTCACCAAGTCCATAACCTCTTGGGAGTAGATCGGGTACCGCGGCTGTCCCTGTGGAGACTGCTTCTCTTTCTTGAGGTGTAGCAGATAGATTATTCATTCCGAAAAAACGCCTGAGATTAGCCTCAGCATCCATAGGTAGCAATTCTGTATTTTCATTCTTCTGGTCCGTTTGGAAGTTCATCCCAAAGAAAGAGAATTGCTGAGCTGGATCGCCTTTTTTTCCCGCATTGGAGTCAACACTCTGTGCATAGCATGTGAGCGAAGTTAGCAGTACCGATAACAAAAAGTTAATCCTTTTCGCCCTCATAACGGTCCTCCTTGGTCAGCAAGGTGAGTTTTTCCAATCATACTATCATGGGACCCCGTCCGCGACGACCCTGGCTTCCACGACCTGCTGTTGCGGATGAACCTGGAGCCGTGAGATTTCAGCAACGAAATACAACTCCCTCAGGGTGCGTATAGGGTGCAGAAAGTGCGGTTATCTTCCGCGTCTCTCCACGTCTCGCACGTCTAAGTTGTTGAAACCCTGTAGTGGCGGGGGTTCTGATATAAATGGGGTTCAGGGGGTCGGAGGTTCGAATCCTCTCGTCCCGACCAGTCTTTTTCTTTGTTATTTCAATAAGTTAGCCAAACCGTAAAAGCACCCAAGGATATCGATGGGGTTGGTTCGGGGTACTACTGGGGTACCATCACAGCCATCTTAGTGCTGTTCTCTGGAAGTGATTCTCCGGTAAGGGCGTTATACGTCCAAGTGGAAGAAAGGGCACTGACAAGATTGTCTTCTTCACAGCTGAGCTAACCGCGGCAACATCTGGATGATGGAGATTAATATGTTCGCTAGAATGGTGACCTGCCCTCTGGTGGGATAGTGCTCCAGTCTAAATCGAGAGATGAGCAAGCCCTGTAAATACATGTCATCCAATACCCGTGTGCCTTCTTTTCACTCTTTTCGCACTCATTCCTGCCACACTTTCTCTCTCACAACCTCAGGGCCGGCTCTGCCTGTGATGTTCACTATCCAGCCAGAAAAAAAACTGTCTTGACCCGCTTTTCGAGCCGAGATCCACTAGCCTCAAAAAAGCAAACTCCTATATGCACACGGCACAGCAGCATCATTACAGCATATACCTCGCTGGCGTTCCTGGCAGTGGCCTTGACCATCGACCCCCTCAATGTGCCGCGTCAGCAGCCCAATCCGACAAACTTTTACTTGCGGCGCGACGTAGGTATCTGGGCTGGGCTCTTAGGGTTCGTGCACATGGTCTTCGCAATCGAAGTTTCAATGTCGAACTCTTAGCTCGACGAGTTTGTATACGTCGTTGCTGAGCCCCTGTCGGAATCCATGCGGTTCGCACAGTTCCCAGCGGGGAGCATGTTCGGGTTCGTTGCGGCACTCATACTCCTGCTGTTGATCTCACTGTCTGACGATTTCTCACTGTGGCGCCTCGGCTTGGGCCTTTGGAAACGCCTGCACCGGAGCAGTTTTCTAGGCTTCTAGTTTATTGTGGTCCATGGTAGTTGCTTATCAGATCCTCGAAGGATGGCATCCAGCGCTCATTCTGGCTTTCGGTGGGGTGGTCTCAGTGGCGGTTCCCTGCCAGATGAGGGCGTTCTAGGTAAGACGAAGCAATCAGAAAGATTCCACTGAGGCTCTCTCTGGAGGTAAATTGGGGATCGCCTTGGGTTATTTGACGCTTTTACGCCTAATCTGACTCCGCACGCCGCTCTACGGCATTCCTCAAGTGGTTCATAACTATCTTACAATCAAAGATTTACTTGACTGAACTATGACTTGGAACAACTTTTGCATAGAGATCGACGACCCAAAGCACAAAGCACATACTATGGCAGAGGGGCAAATTTGCCTCCAAGTCCCCTGTCGGAGAGCTGCCACAAAGCACTACGGCTGAAGACTGTTTCGATGGTTCACAAAAACGGATTGAAAATCTCTAGGTGTGTTCACTGGATGGCACTCTTCTTCATCCTGATCTGGGCCCACCTTTCTGCGGGACACCCACTGTTCGGTGCGCAGGCTTCGATCTCCGGCTCAAAAGTCGCTCGAGCTCAACGAGTGGAAGGCTCACCAAAGATAGAAGGGGACCTGAGTGAGTTACTGTGGGAGACGGCTCCCGTCATCTCTGGGTTCATCCAGCGAGATCCCGCGGAAGGAGAACCCGCCACGGAAAAAACTGAAATCAGGATCATTTACAATGACAAGGCTATTTTCTTTGGCATCTTGTGTTACGACTCTGAACCGGAAGAAATCATTGCCATGGAGAGAGCTCGGGACGGTGGCGATTCGGGACGTACCTGGGATAGTGCGTTCCTGGGTGACGATACGTTTGAGATCATTTTGGATACGTTTCACAACCATCAGGATGGGTTTCTCTTTCGCACCAATCCCCTGGGAACCAAGTTTGACTCCTGGATCACAGACGAAGGAATGCGGATGAACTCCAGCTGGGATGAACGCTGGAGTGTGGCTGCGAGAATAACTGAGGTGGGGTGGATAGTTGAAATAGAGATTCCCTTCAAGTCCATCCGTATGCCTAATGAAAAAGAGCAAAGGTGGGGAATCGACTTTAGGCGAACCATCAGGCGAAAAAATGAAGAGGTGATTTGGAGCAACTATCGACGCGATTTTGAGTTCGTTCAAGTGTCTCAAGCGGGCGATTTGGTGGGGTTGAAAGACCTTTCCCGTGAACTCACGTTGCGAATCAAACCTTACGGCACGGCAGGAGCGTCCAAGATATTCAATAGCAGAGGCGAACCGGAAACGAATCATTTGTTCGATGTCGGGCTGGAAGATGTGAAATATCGGCTGACCTCAAGTCTCACACTGGATTTCACGGCAAATCCGGACTTTGCTCAGGCTGACGTCGATGAGCAGGTCTCTAACCTGACGCGATTCTCGCTATTCTTTCCTGAAAAGAGAGAGTTCTTCCAGGAAAATGCCAGCCTTTTTGACTTCGGTCCAGAGGTCCCCACTATGGGAATGAAACCGCCTGAACTGAAACTCTTTCATAGTAGAACCATTGGCTTGTCAGAAGATCGGGAGCCGATAGATATCATTGCCGGCTTTAAGCTTACTGGGCAACTGCAGCAGGTTGACCTAGGCTTTCTAAACATGCAGACGGACGATTTTAAGGATACTCCCGGGAGTAATTTCTCCGCTCTGAGGGTTAGAAAAAGGCTCCTCTCACGTTCCTCCGTGGGAGCCATGATCACCAATCGCCAGTCCAGGCTCGAGAACGACTACAATCGCACGCTCGGTTTCGACGGTAATTTTGTATTTTTTGAAAACCTGCATCTAGAGTCATTCTTTGCCAAGTCGCAGACTCCGGGACTTGAAGAGGACGATTGGGCAGCAAGACCGCTACGTATAGCCTGGGAAACAGACCTTCTGTTCGCCAACGCGGAGCACATGATCATTGGGCGCAATTTTAATGCAGAGTCGGGTTTTATTCCGCGGAAGGATATGAAGCAAAGTTTGGTGGAGTTCCACATCAACCCCCGACCAACGAATGAAGTCATCAGACAGTTCGAGTTCCTGACTAGCTTGCGGTATATCACCAACCAGGAAGACGTTTTGGAGACAAGAGAGCAGCAAGTGGCTTTACGTGTCTTGTTCGAAAGCGGAGATTGGTTCAGGCTGGGCTACACAAGAGATTTTGAACGACTGGAAGACGGCTTCCTGCTGCGGAGACTGTTGCCGGTGGCACCGGGTACGTATCAAAGTGATCGGTTCCAAATGCTCTTCTTTGCCTACAGTGCTAGAAAAGTGAGTGGCTGGGTTCAGTTCCAACGAGAAAATGGTTTCTGGAACGGCAATCGAACGAGTTTGAATCTCAATCCGCAGATCAAGTGGTCACAAAACCTATCCTTTCAGATCCAGTATAGGCTTGATCATGTCCAGCTACCTTCCGGAGAGTTTTCCTCACAGGTCAGCAACGTACGCATCAATTACAATTTTACAAATAATTGGTTGACCAGTACCACCCTCCAATACGACAGCATACAAGATCTGGTAAACATCAACTTTCGTGTGAACTGGATCTACCAATCAGGGGATGACTTGTTCCTGGTTTACAATCAAACGCAAAAGGCAGGCCTCACGGATCGGACAGTCATCTTGAAGTTCACCCACTCGTTCGAATTTTAGGTGCTTATTCAGGCAAGAGTTGTTGAGTTCTGAGCCCTTCCCCAGAGCTTAAACGAAACGATTTGTAATCCAATCCAATCTTCAGAATCTTGCGACCGCCACAATCAAGACAAACAAAAAAATGCGGCCTGACGGGTGAATACCTCCTGGAAGGAAAGCCTCTTCTTGGTAGCCCGGCTTGTATGGCTGGAGTCTTTAGCGTTTCACCGAACTTCAAAGCCATATGCGGCCGCACTAAGTCATTGAAAAGAATGGCACGCCCGGCAGGCTCAAGAAATCCGAGCCTCCACGGATTCGGTTTTCTGGGATGATGTTCGGTCCGGTCGTTACTCAATCGTTCTGCCAAGCACACGCGAGGGGCCACGAAAACCGACCTGCGGCAGTCCTTCTGCCCGAGCGAAGTCCGGCTCGTTAT
>CBDUTA010000145.1:0-8503 GCA_965369785.1 uncultured bacterium | reverse complement strand
GCGGATGAGTTTCCTTGAGCATGAGAAGCTCAACATAGAAACGTTTGTGACATTTCGGACAGGTAATCCAAGCAACTTTCATAGCAAAATTCTCATTTAAATTGAGTAACAGCCCTGCATACTAGTGAAGGGAGTGGCCTCGAGTCAAGAGCAAGGAATAACAGGCTTGATTTTCAGAGCCACCGAAGGAATCATAGGAGCGATGAAATTTCCAACACCTTTCCTTTACGGCAGTGCCTTACTGGCCCTGATCCTGGGATTGTCCGGATGCAGCAACCCTCCTACGAATCAGGCTAAAGGGGCGCACACCGAAATTTTGTGGGATACCTGGGGGGTACCCCACATCTTTGCCAGCGACAACAGCAGTCTGTTTTATGCGCTGGGCTGGGCTCAGGCCAGAAGTCATGGAAACCTGATTCTCAGACTCTATGGCCAGGCACGGGGACGGGGAGCCGAGTACTGGGGTGAGCGCTATTTGGCCACAGACCGTTGGGTCCGCATGATGGGTATTCCCGAACGGGCCAGGGACTGGTATGAGGCACAGGATACACAATGGAAGCAATATCTGGATGCCTTTGCCCGAGGTATGAATGCGTACGCCGAGGAGCATCCAGATCAAATATCTGACGAAGTGGAACCGGTTTTGCCGGTCAATGGAAGAGACGTGCTGGCACACAGTCAACGGGTCATTCTTTTTTCGTTCGTCACCAGTCCGAGGCTGCTTCAGAGGGTCACCCAAGAATGGAATCCTGGACAATCTGCACGCTTCACCCGGGAGACCGGGGGTTCTAACGGCTGGGCCATTGGACCGTCGCGATCAGCCAGTGGTAACGCTCTGCTGCTTGGCAACCCCCACTTACCCTGGTCGGATCTATATCTGTTTTACGAGACTCACCTGGTTGCCCCAGGAGTCAATGCTTACGGGACAATGTTGGTCGGAATTCCGATTTTAGGGATCGCCTTTAACGATTACCTGGGCTGGACCCACACCGTCAACGCCCACGATGGCGAGGATCTTTACGAGCTCACCCTTGCCGAGGGCGGCTACCGATGGAACGGCGGGGTTCAGGAGTTTGAAACTTCCCAGGAGATTCTCAAGATCAAAGGAAGAGACGGTACTCTGAGAGAGGAAAAGCTCACCTTACGGAACTCCATCCACGGTCCGGTGATTGCCGAGAAAAATGGCAAGGCCCTCGCCTTGAGGATCGTGGGGCTCGAGCAATCGGGGATGCTGGCCCAGTGGTGGGATATGGTGCAGGCCAAAAGTCTCGAGGAGTTTGAAACGGTACTAAAAGGTCTGCAAATCCCCATGTTCACGGTCATGTATGCGGACAGGGATGGCCACATCCTGCATCTTTTTGGGGGAATCACTCCCGTGCGCCCGGAAGGAAATTGGGACTGGTCGGGGATCGTGCCCGGTGATACTTCAGAAACACTCTGGACCGAAACTCATGATTATGACGAACTGCCCAAAATCGTCGATCCCGAAAGCGGCTGGCTCCAAAATGCCAACGATCCACCCTGGACGACAACTTTCCCGGCCGCCCTGGATGCCAACCAGTTCCCTCACTACATGGCACCTCGAAGGATGCGCTTGCGTGCCCAGCATTCGGCACGCATGTTGATGGAAGATGAGAGCATCACCTTTGAAGAGCTGATCCAGTACAAACATTCAACCCGGATGGAGTTAGCCGATCGCCTCCTGGATGACCTGCTTTCGGTTGCCCAAAAGAGCACCCGTGATCGGGTCCGTCGGGCTGCCCAGGTCCTGAGTTACTGGGACCGCAACGCCGATGCCGACAGCCAGGGGGCAGTGCTGTTTGAAGCCTTCGTCCAGGAGTGGAACCGTTCTCACTCCAGATCCACTATCTTTGCCAGAAGCTGGAGCGAGGATTCCCCTCTGGAGACACCGGACGGCCTGGCTGATCCGGAGGCTGCCCTGGCAACGCTGGAAACTGCCGCCCGTCGAGTCGAAACCGATTATGGAGCACTGGACGTGGGGTGGGGGAAGATCCATCGTCTCCGTTTGGGGGACCATGATTTTCCCGCCAACGGAGGACCGGAAAATTTGGGTATCTTCCGAGCCCTCAGCTTCCGCAACCTGGGTCAGGGCTTGAGGGGAGCCGCCTCAGGAGACTCCTTCGTGATGGCTGTGGAGTTCTCCAACCCCGTTCGGGCTCAGGCTTTACTGAGCTATGGAAATGCCTCACAACCCGATTCCCCTTTTATTGGAGACCAGCTGCAACTCTTTTCACGAAAGGAGTTACGTCCCGTATGGAGAACTCGTGAAGAAATTGAAGCCAACCTGGCATTCAGAGAAGAACTCACTCCGTTCGTAGAAAATAGAAAATAGAACCTGTAGGTGTCAGCCGGTGGCTGACCCGAACCGAACGAGAGGCAGGAATCTCCGGAATGTGGGAGGCACCTCAGGTGTACAGTGCCAGCACATAGTTAACAAGTTGTGCCAGGACATCCTTTACACACCGACAAATCTGGAATGTGGGAGGCACCTCAGGTGCCGAATCCGAAAACCCGAGGCTGTTTTGTGGGCCGTTCGGCACCTCAGGTGCCTCCCACATTCCGGAGGTTTTCGCCATCCTAACTGTTCGAACGAAGTGAGTCTTGTAACACTGACCGTTGAATCTTTCCCGTGGGCGTCATGGGGAGGATTTCAATAATCTCCAATCGTTCAGGCCATTTGAACTTGGCCATCCCATCCTGTTCCAGCAGGGCACACAGTTCCTCGAGCGTAGGGGGTTCTTTCCCCTGAGCCGGAACCACGAAACATACGGCCCGTTCCCCCAGTCGTTCATCGGGCATGCCCCCGATAGCCACTCCATGCACTCCGGGATGACGCCGGATCACCTCCTCGACACCTTCTGGCAGGTACTTGGTTCCCCCCCGGTTGATCTCTTCCTTTCGACGTCCCAGCATCTGTACGTTGCCCGCCGGATCGATTTTTGCCAAATCACCGGTTTGAAACCAACCGTCCTCGGTAAAACTCTCCTGGGTGGCCTTGGGGTTTTTGAAATAGCTTTGGATGCCAAAGGGGCTTTTAATGACCAGATCTCCTTCTTGATCGGGGGGAAGGGTCACGCCCTTTTCGTCCTGAATGGCGATGGTGCAGCCCCCTGTGACTCGTCCGGCCGTCCTTTCGATGACTTCAGGGGGATCATCCAGACGCGTGTAAAAACCTCCCCCGGTTTCGGTCATACCCCAAAAAACCACCGGTGTGCAGCCTTTCAGGGCCTTTCTCAACCGGCGAACTAGATCGGGGGAACAGACACTTCCGGAGAGGGCAAAAAGTCGAAGGCTGGAGAGATCTTCACGATTCAAGTCGGGAGAAGCCAGAAGATCCACGGCGTGAACGGGGGCGCCAATGAACACGGTTGCCTTCCCAGCAACGGCCGTGGGGACCAAAGCATCCGGGCGATAGCGGGTCAAAAGCACCTGAGGGCAGCCATAGATCACGCTGCTCCAATAATTCAAAATCGCCCACATGTGACTGAGGGCGGAACAGCAGAGCATGCGATCACTCTGTCGAAGCTCCATATCCTTCCCGCAAAACCAGGAGTTGCTCATCCGCATATTGTGGGTGTGAACGGTCGCCTTGGGACTGGCGGTCGTGCCCGATGTAAAGAGCATTAAAAAGGGATCCTGAGGTTGGGGATCTTCCACCTGAGCCTTGACACCACTCTGACCCAGTTCTGAAAGAGAGAGACTCCCTGAAGGTTGCTCTTCTCCCAGGGAAACGACGTGGCGAAGAGAAGGGAGGCTTTTTTGAATGTCCAGCCCCATCTGGACATAGCTAAAGCCCTTGACCGGAGGTCCTGTCACGTACATGGCGCTTCCGGCAAAGCCTAAAATGTGCTCCATCTCCGAGCTGCGATAGGGCATATGGATGGGATTGAAGATGGCTCTGCGCTTGGACACTGCGTGGTGAAGGATGAGAAACTCCGGGATATTGGGGAGTTGACAGGAGACCACGTCCCCTTTTCCAATCCCCTGTTCGGCTAATCCTGTCGCCCATCGATCACTTTGCAGATCCAGATCAGCAAAACTGAGGGTGGTGTCTCCCCATTCAATGGCGGGAGCGTCGGGGTGTTTCTCTACATTTTCCCTGAGGAGATCGGTAAGAGTCTTATCCAGCCAGGGAGAGTCCGATGTGGGCATGAGAGCAATCTGGTCTGCGGTCTGTGGTCTGTGGTCTTCTTAAGTTTTGAATTTGAGATTTTGAATTTGTTTGGAATTTGGAATTTGGAATTTTGAATTTCAGCCGGTCTGCCGGCTGTGCTCAGTCCTCAGTCCTCAGCACTCAGTCCTTTCTTCTCATGTCCCGCATCGATCAGCACAAAGGTAATGTCATCGGTCTGAGCCTTTCCCTCGGTGAATTGGTCAAGAGCCTCCAGGATTTTCTTTTTCAATACCTCGACTCCAGCCGACGCATTCGAGTTGATAACTTGCAGAAGTCTCTCCACTTCAAACATCTCGCCTCGAGGGTTCTCTGCCTCCGTGACACCATCGGAATAGACGACCAGGACATCGCCAGGATCGAGTTCGAGTGGACGGGAGTTGTAGGAAACCGATTCGAAAGCACCCAGGATCAAACCCTCAGAATGCAGCTCTTCAATCTCACCCGTGGAGGCACGGTAAAGGTAGACGGGGTTGTGGCCGGCACCCAAATACTCTCCTTTACCCTGGGCATTGAAGGAGAAGAGAAAGAGGGTGACGAAGGAATTGGAGGCTGACCTCTCGCACATGAGCTTATTCACATTCTCCAGCATCTTCTCGGGAGATACACCGGTGCGGCACTCCATGTCCAGGGCGCCCTGCAGCAAGGAACTCAACAAAGCTGCCGGGACTCCCTTTCCGGAGACATCGGCCAGCACTCCAATGAGCTTGTCCGGGTTCGGCTGGAAAAAATAATAAAAGTCACCTCCTACGTGACGGGTGGGTTCACTGAAGGCGCGGATGCGAAAATTTCCAAATTCGGGCAGGGAGTGAGGCAAAAGGCTTTTTTGGGTCTCGTAGGCGATGGCCATTTCCTGCTCGAACTTTTTTCTCTCCTCGAAGCTTTTGATCATTTCCAGCTTCTCGAGCACGTTACCCGCTTCCCCGGCCAGCTTGTTGAGGATTTTCTCATCCAGACCAGACAGTGCGTGCATGGTGTTGGTACTGTCCAGATACAGGATTCCTAGAAGTTCCGGAGTATCCGACTGGGCCGATATTCCCTTCAGAGGCAAACAAGCGATAGCCCTGAGCTGCATCTCCAAAATACTCTGCTGTTGTGCGAGCTCACCTTCGATTCCCTCTGTCATAAAGACCGAGTCTCCGCTGTCTGCCACCTGAGCAACCATAGTTCGGCTGGTTCGAAATTTCGATTCAGACAGAACATGGCCTTCCCTATTGAGCCCCAGGACGTATCGGAAAATGTCGTCGCCCTGCCGGGCAAAAACAGAGCCTCTCTCGGCTCCGCTGATATTGAGAGCGGATCTCAGGATGTGGGCAAAGGTCTCCTCCGAGGAAAACTGCTGTCCCGATTGGAACTTGAAATCCAGGATGAAGTTAATCTTCTCCAGATCGGAAAGTCCCGAGTATTCGGCCGAATCCAGCACTGCGCTGAAATGAGCCAGAGACTTATCGAAATCTCCGGCCGTGGTGGAAGGCCTAAGCTCCGAGAGCCGAGAGCCAAAGAGCAATTCTTTTCGTCCCAGGCGCACCTGGTCCCCATCCTGGAGCGCTTGCTCTTCAACGCGCTGGCCATTGATAAAGGTGCCATGGGTACTGTTCAGATCAACGATCTGATACTTCTCATTCCTCCTGACAATCCTGGCATGGTGCCGGGAAACATAAAGATCATTCAGGACGAAGTCCGCGTCGGAGCTTCTGCCCACTACGGTCTCATTGGATTGGATTGGGTAGACTTGCTCTTCGTCCTTCTCCGGACCCAGCAATTTGAGATAGGCGACAGGCATTTCCCTTGTTCCACAAGAATTGCATCAATTGTCTCAGATGCTCTTTTAAAAAGAAACACCGGTCAAGACAATAGTCACAATCTCACTGATAGTAGTCCAGTCCCAGGTGAGTGATCTGCTCCTCGCCGCCCATATATCGGAGTGTGTTCTTCAGCTTCATCAACTGAATAGTGAGATCATGCTCAGGGTATAACTCGGGCAGCGTCATGGGACTTTTGAAGTAAAAGGAGAGCCATTCCTGAATGCCTGCCATTCCGGCCCTTTTGGCTAAATCCAGGAAAAGCACCAAGTCCAGGACCAGAGGAGCGGCCAGAATACTGTCGCGACAAAGAAAGTTAAGCTTGATCTGCATCGGGTATCCCAGCCACCCCACAATATCGATATTGTCCCATCCCTCTTTGTTGTCTTTTCGAGGAGGATAATAATTGATCCGAACCTTGTGATAGAAGTCGCCGTAAAGCTCGGGATAGAGGTCGGGCTGAAGGATGTGCTCCAGGACCGACAATTTGCTCTCCTCTTTGGTCTTGAAGGATCCGGGATCATCCAGCACTTCACCGTCTCGATTGCCCAGTATATTGGTCGAAAACCAACCCGAGAGTCCCAGGAGTCGAGCTTTCAACCCCGGTGCCAGAATGGTCTTCATGAGGGTCTGTCCCGTTTTGAAGTCCTTGCCGCAAACAGGCACTTGATTCGCTTCGGCCAGCTGGGAGAAAGCCGGGATATCGACGGTCAAATTGGGGGCGCCATTGGCGAAGGGGATTCCCAACTGCAGGGCCGCATAAGCATAGATCATGCTGGAAGGGATGTTCTCATCGTTGTTTTTCAATCCAGCCTCCAGCTTCTCGACAGACTGGTGAACCTCCTTCCGATCGATAAACACTTCTGTGCTGCCGCACCAAATCATGACCATTCGGTCCAAGTGTTTCTCCTTTTGAAACTGCTGAATCTCATCCACCAACTGCTGAGCCAGATCCCATTTCGTCTTCCCCTCCTTGAGGTGGGTACCGTGCAGTCTCTTCACATAACGAGGGTCAAAAACAGCTTTCATGGGCCGGATGGTCTCCAGCTCGGTCTTGACCTCCTGCAACAAACTGGCTTCCAGCACACCCGAGTTGGTGGCAGCGGCGTAGGCATCGTCCTCAAAAATATCCCAGGCGGCAAAGACAAGATCATTGATGCCCGCCAGGGGAATAAAATCGGCAATCTTGGGAACCCTCTTTTCGGTTCGTTTGCCCAGACGCACCGTGCCCATCTGGGTGAGGGAACCAATGGGTTCCCCAATGCCCTTCTTAATGGCTTCGACTCCAGCGATAAAAGTGGTACTCACCGCTCCAAGACCAATCAACAACACCCCCACTTTTCCGGTGGGAGCTGCAATTTCGATGCTCTTCCCACTCATTCTTGATTCTCCTGTACAATTTCCGAGATGTCCGCGATTCTCAAAAAGAGCTGGGATATATCGTGCAATAAACGCAAACGATTTTGACGCAAATTTTCCTCCTCAGTCATCACTAACACTTTGTCAAAAAACTGATCCACGGTCTTTCTCAACCCCGCCATCTGCTTCAGGGCAGCAACATAATCACCCGTTTTGAGATGATTGTCCACTTTTGGTTCAATTTCCGAATAGGCACGGAACAGGGCACGCTCCTCAGGATCGATCAGACTTTCCTGGCTGACCGCTGACAGCTCGATGGATTGCTTGGAGAGAATATTCTTGGTTCTCTTGTAAGCCATGGCCAAAGCCTCAAAATCCTTGTCCGTCCGGATTCCGTATAGAGACTGGGCCCTCTGGTAGGCATCGTACACCCCATTCATTTCCACCGCCAGAACCGCGTTCAAGACGTCGTAGGGGATTCCCTTCTCCTGGAAAATATAGCGCACGCGCCCCTTCAGGAAATTCAGGACCTGCTCACTAACCTCCTTGTCCTTCGTCTCCGCCGGGAAGTTCTTCGCAGCCAACTCCACCAAATGACTCAAGGAATAATCCAGCTGATGGTCCAACAGGACTTTCACCAAACCTTGAGCCTGTCGCCGCAGGGCAAAGGGATCGCTCGAGCCTGTGGGGACGATTTCGATGGCAAAGCAACCCACAACGGTATCCAGTTTGTCGGCGATCGACAGAAGGGCTCCCAAGTGTGTCGAGGGCGAGGCATCTTCAAGAGACACCGGCTGGTAGTGTTCGTAAATAGCCTTCCAAACCTCCTCGGAATAGCCTTCCTCCCGGGCATACAATCCGCCCATGACTCCTTGAAGTCCGGCAAATTCTCGCACCATGTCACTGGTGAGATCGGTCTTGCACAGCAGGGCCGCCGTGTCGAGATTGGGATCTTCGGACAATCCGGAACAGAAAGTCCTTAGACGCTCGGTTTTAGCCCGGTAGGTCCCCAGTTTCTCCTGAAAGAGAATGAGGTTCAGATCCTCAACTCTTTCCTCCAGCCGTCTTTTCCGATCGGTCTTCCAAAAGAATGCGGAATCCTCGAGTCGAGCCCTCAAAACCTTCTCGTGCCCCTTTTGAATCCGTCCCT
>CBDUTA010000144.1:0-8571 GCA_965369785.1 uncultured bacterium | reverse complement strand
CTGACAATACCTGTAAACCATGTCTTGGAAGTTGACACCTCAGGTGCCGAATCCGGTTCGAATCCCTCAAAAATCAAACAGATAGGTGAGCTTGCCGATGAGAGCTCTCTCCCTCACCTCTCCCGTGCTGCTTCGTCGTTCGTTGTAGACCAGGAAGAAGTCGCTCAGAGGCTTGTAGATAAAGTTAAGGCGAATGTTGCTCGAAAACTCCCGGATGTTGCTGTTGTATTGGATCAGGGCATTGAGGAACAGGGTAGTGGTGAAGGAATAACGCAGGCGAGTGGTCACCAGATGGGTGGTGAAGTCCCCCGAAGGTAGGCGAACGGTGTCGTAGCTCCAGGAGACATCTGAGTCAAAACGGTAGCCGGGCTGTAAGAGGAACCCCAGGCTGTAGGACTCCTTATCGCCATCAAAGAAATTTCCTGTTGTGATCCCGGCATTGCCACTGAACACACGGCTCTGGTCGCTGGTAAAAGAAGCCGAGTACTCATCGAAGTGATAATCCCCCACCGGAATGGCTTGGCCAGGTCGAATGAAAAAAGGCTCATCCAGACGTTCGAATTGGGCAAGCCGGACGAACACCAGGTTACTGGTGTCTTCAAAGAGAATGGTAAAACTGGTGTCAAGTTTCCGACTCTCCAGGGTGTTCTCCTGGTCGGTGATGTATTCCAGTGAAACCAAGGGTTTGAATTCCCGAATCCAGGAAATGCTTTCGGGCCTTGGCTTGAAGGCAAGCTTTCCTCTGCTTTTGCGCATCCCCACCCGAGGCACGAAACCCACTTCCGGATTGAAGTTATCTTCGATGGAGAGATATTTACCTTCCACCTCGAGTTTGGGGTCGTTCCAGGTAACGGTGAAATCGCTGGCCCATTCTTGCTCTTCAATTCCCGGAGTGTCGGTTTTCAGTACCGAGGAATTCATCTCCAGATAGGTGAGGAACCTGAGGTTTACATCGGCTCCAAAGGTGCGATTGAAGCGACCCTCGGTGTCGTGCTTGTTGACGAAAATGCCGCCCACCTCGGAGCGGCTCAAGATATCCCTTCGAAGGCGGACAACCGAAAAGTTGGTGGCAGGTGTTGCCCCGAACTCGTCGGCCTGCATGGAGAGGACACCCAGAGTATAACGACCGATTCGACCCGTCAGACGAGCCCCTCCAAGGATGGGAATCCGTTGCCCTTCGGAGATGCCAATTCGACGCGTAAAAAAGGGAATTAGATCTCCGCCGGGTTCAAAGCGCATACTCACCTTGCCAAACTGGAAGATGGCAGCATTCTCCAGGAAAAACTCCCGCTTCTCCGGGAAGAAGAGGCTGAATCGGGTCAAATTGATTTGCTGTTCATCCGCTTCCACCTGGGCAAAGTCGGTGTTGACCGTCAGGTCCAATGTGAGACCCGGAGTGACTCCATACTTGACGTCCACCCCCACTTCGGGAAGGAAATCCACGTCGTCCCCTTCTCGACGCGTCAAGGGAGCCGACAGGTATGGCTTGATGTTGAGATTTCGGCCCTGGCGCATCCCGGAAACGCCCTCCAAAGCCCCGGCAAATTGAACTCGGCTCACCCGGTAACCACGGGGAACGGGGGACCAGTGAGAGTCTTCGTTCTTGCGGCGAACTCGACGCACGAAGTTGATACCCCAGGTCTGGAGCTCTTCTGCTCGAAAGCGCAGGGTCTTGAAAGGAATGGCGATTTCGGCCTGCCAGCCCGACTCGGTGATCCTGGTCTTCACGTGCCAGATGCCGTCCCAATCGAAGTTGGGACTGCCCTGGGCACCGAACTGAGCATCCCTCTTGGCTCCCCCGGGGTTGGTGCCGAACAGAAAGCCGTTGCGATCGTCATCAAACGTATCCAGCACCACGGCGAAGTGATCATTGATGGAATCGCTGTAGTCTCGTGTGATATCCGTGAGCACGATTCCCTCCGCGCCGGCGGAGTCGAAACAGAAGACCCCCAGGTAGAGGGTATCGTCGTTATAGAGAAGCCTGACTTCGGTGGGCTCTGTGGCCGGTTCTCCCTGCCTTGGCTCCTTTTGAATAAAGTCCCCGGCCGGCTCGACCAGCTGCCACTCCGGTTCGTCCAGGTTCCCATCCACCACGATAGTGGACTCAATGTGAGCTGCCGAGACTCGCTTGTCACTGGCCTGGGCCGAGGCAGGGGATACCCAGAGGACCGCAAGAAACACGACTTGAACGAACAGGACTGCTCGGGTCAAAATCCTTTACTCCAGTGCCTGATACCGATCCGCATCTCATTCACGGTTGCGAGCTGCGCCCTCGGCCCGAATTTCCTGAGCCCCAATAAAGATCCACAAGATGGCCGCCCCCAATGTAAAAAAGCCCGCCACCGTCCAGGCCGCCGGCCATCCATACTGGTTCTTGATTAGGGGAGTCAGGATGGGTGAAAAAGCCCCTGCTAAGGTGGTTCCCATATTCATCATTGCCCCGATGGTCCCGGCATGACTGGGCATGAGTTCAATAGCCGTGGTCCAGAAACAATTGGTCCCCAAAAAAATGCAGCCGAAGCCCAGCGACAAGAAAGCAATGGCCAGGTAATCGTTATCGACCCTTCCTCCTAGAAACAGCAGCGGCAGGCAAGGGAGTGTTCCCCCTATCACGATCATTCGACGGGCGGTTCTCTTGCCCACCCGCAGCATCAGACGATCGGTCAGCCAACCCCCAAACGGCGAAGTCACGGTCATCACCAGGAAGGGCAAGACGGCGAAGTAGGAGGCATTCAACGCGTCAAAGCCCCGCTCATCGGTCAGATAGCGGTAAAACCAGGCAAAATAGATGTTCACGGTGTAGCCGATACAGACGAAGCTGGCGAACAACAACAGGATGTCGCGACTGGTGAGGATCTTTACCCAGGGCGTCTTCTTGGCCCGAGTGGTTGCAGAACCCGCAGGGGTTTGGGCCAAGGGGCCTCCACGGATGTACTCCAGTTCAGACTCGCTGATGAGGGGGTGGTGCTGGGGCCGCTCGGTTAAATAAAACACCAGGACCAGACCCAGCAGGATGCCCAGCAGGGCGCAGACGTAGAAGCTGACCTGCCAACTGTAGGAGACCACCAGCCAGGCAACAATGGGTGAGGTAAGGGCCGCGCCCACTCCCAGGCCGGCAAATATGGTTCCGATTGCCCGGCCTCGCTCCTGGGGAGGGAACCATTTGCCTGCAAGAGCCGTTGAACAAGGGTAGGAGACCGATTCGGCCAGCCCGATCAGAAAGCGAACCAGGCAGATCGCACCCACCATACCCAGCAGTGAAACCAGAGGGCTGGCGGGTGCCAGCGGTGTCAAAGCAGTAAACAGAGACCACAAGATAAGGGCGCTGACCAGAACCTTCTTGTATCCGAAGCGATCCCCAAGCCAGCCCCCGGGAATCTGAAACAGGGCGTAGCCGAGAATAAAGGCGCTGAAGATGGTGCCAAACTCCAGATCCGTCAACCCCAGCTCTTCGGACATTTGTTTCCCGGCAATCGATATGTTGATTCGGTCCAGGAAGGTTATCACGCTGATGAGAAACAACAGTCCCAGGATTTTCCAGCGCAGATGGGTATGACGCTTTATTGTTTCTGGTCTTGAACCCGACGGGGTTTCCGGGGGCTGTCCCATACTCAGGTCTGCCACGTCTCTTCCGCAAAGAGCTCCTGCACCTCGAGTTTTCTGGCCGATAGTCCCTGTTCGAAGGAAGCCTGTGTCATCCGCTCCAGCAGCGCCTTATTCTTGGCGATTCCGTAGGGCCAGTGCTCTTCACCGAACACCTCGTCGATCTCCTCCAGATCGCTCATGAGCCAGGGTAAAGAGCATGCCAGGACCGAAGTGTTCCGGATCCGCTCGAGCTGGGAGGTCAGGG
Organism: uncultured bacterium; assembly: GCA_965369785.1. Lineage (GTDB taxonomy): Bacteria > Acidobacteriota > UBA6911 > RPQK01 > JADFOI01 > JADFOI01. The sequence continues at coordinate 4,721 of CBDUTA010000144.1, read as the reverse complement.
CAGACTGGAATGCGTCAAAGAGGGATTGGGCGACCCAAGGGTGCTCCTGGTAGATCTCCCTGCGAATAACTACCAGGTGCATGATCGGGAAAAACCCGGTTCGTTTGAAATAGTCTTTTTCTACACTCCGGTAATCGGGAAACAGACGCTCAATGTGGGAAGCCCTTCGGAAACATTCCGGATCGGCCGGACCGATCACAGCGTCCAGCTTCCCCTCTTCCAGGAGCTGGCTCAAGGTCTCGCCGGGGCCAATTCGGCTGAGATGAATATCGGAGGGCATGTCCACGTGAAAGCGCTCCGGTTCATCGGGTGTATTCAGTCCTCCCTCAAACCACTCGATCTGCTGAGCCCTGATGCCATAGTCATCCTGCAAGAAGATGCGTTGCCAGACTGCGGCGGTGGTCTGGTATTCCGGCATGCCGACGCGTTTGCCGGCCAGATCTTCGGGTCGAGAAATGCCCGAGTTGCGGTTTATGAAAACGTATCCGTGGCGAAAGTTTCGCGAGGGGTAAACGGGAATCCCCACGTAACGGTCATCTCCGCGAGAGGTCAGAATCATGAAGGTGGAGGTGGACATCTCGGAGATGTCGAAGTCGGTCTGCTGGGCGACTTGTCGAAAAAGGGATCCGGGACCCTCCGCCTGTGACTGCAAAACGATCCCTTCCGGTTTGACGGTGCCATCCAGCAGTGGGCGCGTGCGGTCGTAATTGTCGACGCAGGCGAAACTCAGCTGCAGGTCCGATCCGGACCCTGTCTCCTCTCCTTCCCTCTGACTGGTCCCCGACCCAAGATTACAAGCCGCCGTTCCTAAACTCAGTGCTCCCAGTTGACTCAGCCAGAAACGACGGGACATTTTGCCACCCAACAGGTGACGTAGCGACGAGATTGACATTGCTTACACCTCCTCAAGTTTGGTTGCAGAAACAGTCTGCAACCGACTTTGTGGTATATATCTTGCCATCAGGCAATGAAGGAGGCCAGCGAAATGATAAAACCCTACGAAATCATGGGTGTCCAGTCCAATATCCGCCAGGTATTCCGGGATAAAAAGGGTCCCCCTCGGCTTGAGGCCATCGAGGAAAACCTCGAGCATGCACTGTCGCTACTGGCAGGGCGGTTGTCGCCTGAGTGGAGTGTGTCACCGAAACTGGTGGTCTTTCCGGAATTTTTCCTGCAGGGCTACACCCCGGGTCGCAGTGTTCAGGACTGGATCGATATCGGGATAAGGATTCCCGGAAAAGAAAGTCAGATTCTGGGAAAAAAAGCCAAGGAGTTGAACTGTTACATCGCTGCCAATGTGTGGGAGTTCGATGAGGAATGGCCGGGCAGATATTGGGACACCACATTCATTGTGGATCCTTCCGGAGAGGTCATTCTCCGATACAAGAAACATTGTGCACGCCTGGGGTACGCTTTCCCCAATGATGTGCTGGATGAGTTTATCAGGCGGCACGGAGAGGAAGCACTCTTTCCTGTCGTGGATACTCCCATTGGCAAGCTGGGTTGTTTTATTTGCTACGATTGCCATTTCCCTGAAGTGGCCCGCTGTCTGGCCATGAATGGGGCGGAGATCCTGATTCACTGTGACGGAAATCCCCGCGGGAATCTGGCCTATACGCAGGCCAAGGATCGGGCCATTCGTTCCCGGGCATGGGAAAACAAAGTCTACCTGATCACCGTCAAAAGAGGACACTGGCTGGACGGCGATCTTCCTTATGACGAGGGGGAAGGACAGACGGCCATCATCGATTATCAGGGACAGGATCTCTCGGTGGCCAGGACCAGTGGGGAGTGCACTATCAAGGCTGAGATCGATGTCGAGAGGCTCAGATACGCCAGGAGCCAGACCCGACATAATTTTCTTCCCATGGTCCAGTCAGAGATTTATGCCCGCTACTATAAGAGAGCCAGTTTGTATCCGGCCAATGTCTGGCAGGACAAGCCTGCCGAAAGTCTCAAGGAATTGCAGGATGTCACTCAGGAACAGTGGGACAAGATGTACGAGCGGGGAATCTTTGTGAAACCGGGAGGAGGTTAGAGTGATGACTTCTCATGAGCTCGATCTTCCTGAGTTCCGATAAAGAGCCACAAGATGGCCGCCCCCAATGTGAAAAATCCCGCCACGGTCCAGGCCGCCGGCCATCCGTACTGGTCCTTGATCAGGGGAGTCAGGATGGGCGAAAAAGCTCCTGCTACGGTGGTTCCCATATTCATCAGTGCCCCAATGGTCCCGGCATGGTTGGGCATGAGTTCAATAGCTGTGGTCCAGTAACAATTGGTCCCCAAAAACGCCAGGCCGAAGCCCAGCGACAGCAAAGCAATGGCCAGGTAATCGTTCTCGACTCTTCCTCCTAGAAACAGCAGCGGCAGGCAAGGGAGTTTACCCCCCATCACGATCATACGACGGGCAGTTCTCTTGCCCACCCGTAGCATCAGACGATCGGTCAGCCACCCCCCTAACGGTGAAGTCACGGTCATGGCCAGGAAGGGCAAGACGGCAAAGTAGGAGGCATTCAACGCGTCAAAGCCCCTCTCATCGGTCAGGTAGCGGTAGAACCAGGCGAAATAGATGTACACGGTGTAGCCGATACAGACGTAGCTGGCGAACAATAACATGACGTCGCGGCTAGTGAGGATTTTCCTCCATGGCGTCGTCCTTCTCGGAGTGGCGGCAGAACTGGCCGGGGTTTGGGCCGAGCGGCCTCCACGAATGTACTCCAGTTCAGACTCGCTGATGCGGGGGTGGTGCTCGGGCCGCTCGGTTAAATGAAACGCGAGGACCAGACCCAGCAGGATGCCCAGCAGGGCGCAGACGTAGAAGCTGATCTGCCAACTGTAGGAGACCACCAGCCAGGCAACAATGGGTGAGGTGAGGGCCGCGCCCACTCCCAAGCCGGCAAATATGGTTCCGATGGCCCGGCCCCGCTCCTGGGGAGGGAACCATTTGCCTGCAAGAGCCGTTGAACAGGGGTAGGAGACCGATTCGGCCAGCCCGATCAGAAAACGAACCAGGCAGATCGCTCCCACCACACCCAGCAGTGAAACCAGAGGGCTGTTGGGGGCCAGCGGTGTCAAAGCAGTAAACAGAGACCACAGGATGAGGGCGCTGACCAGGATCTTCTTGTATCCGATGCGATCCCCAAGCCAGCCCCCGGGAATCTGAAACAGGGCGTAACCAAGAACAAAAGCACTGAAGATGGTGCCGAACTGCAGATCCGTCAATCCCAGCTCTTCGGACATCTGTTTCCCGGCAACCGATATGTTGATTCGGTCCAGGTAGGTCACCACGCTGATGAGAAACAACAGTCCCAGAATTTGCCAGCGGACATGTGTATCCGGACGCTTCATCGTTTCTCGTCTTGCAAAGGACGGGGTTTCCGGAGGGTGTCCCATACTCAAGTCTGCCAGGTCTCTTCAGCGAATAGCTCTTCGACTTCAAGTTTTCTGGCCGACAATCCCTGTTCAAAGGAAGCCTGAGTCATTCGCTCCAGCAGTGCCTTATTCTTGGCGATTCCGTAAGGCCAGTGTTCGTCGCCGAACACCTCTTCGATCTCTTCCAGATCGCTCATCAGCCAGGGCAAAGCACAGGCTAAAACCCCGGTGCTGCGGAGCCGCTCGAGCTGGGTGGAGAGGGCCGATTGAAAGGCGTCAAGGATCGATTTGGCGGCCCAGGGATGTTCCTGATAGATCTCCTTGCGGATGACCACCAGGTGCATGATGGGAAAAAAGCCGGTCCGTTTGTAATAGTCCTTCTCCACACTCCGGTAATCCGGAAACAAACGCTCAATGTGGGCGGCCCTTCCGAAGCATTCCGGCTTGGTCGGTCCGATCAGAGCGTCCAGCCGCCCTTCCTCCAGCATCTGACTCAAGGTCTCACCAGGCCCGATTCGACTGAGATGAATATCGGGAGGCATCTCGATGTGAAAGCGCTCCGGATAATCGGGTTCATTCAGACCTCCCTCGGACCACTCAATTTGATTGGCCTTGATGCCGAAGTCATCCTGCAGGAAGGTGCGTTGCCAGAGGGCAGCGGTGGTCTGGTACTCCACCATTCCCAGGCGCTTGCCGACAAGATCTTCGGGTCTTTCGATGCCCGAACGGCGGTTGACGAAAACGTATCCGTGGCGAAAGTTTCGCGAGGGGAAGGCGGGAATACCGACGTAACGGTCATCCCCGCGAGATTTCAGAATCATGAAGGTGGAGGTGGACATCTCGGAGACGTCGACGTCCCCTTCCTGGGCGATCTGTCGAAATAGCTCTCCTGGTCCCTCGGCCTGTGACTGCAACTGGATGCCTTCGGGTTTGACGGTTCCATCCAACAGCGGCCGCGTGCGGTCGTAGTTATCCACGCAGGTGAAACTCAGCTGCAGGTCGGACCCGGACCCGGTGTTCTCTCCTCCTCTCTGACTGTTCCCCGGCCCAAGGTTACAGGCCGCCGTTCCCAGGCTCAGAGCTCCCAGTTGAGCCAGCCAGAAACGACGCGTTATTTTGCCACCCGACAGGTGATGGATCGACGACGAGATAGACATGATTGACACCTCCTCCGTGAAGTTTGTACCTGTTTGTACCATAAACGATGCGCAGGCTACTACTCAGGTTTGCACTTTTGTTTTGAAATAGGGATCAGATACACTGTTGCCACCACACTTCGGGGGAAAGACAGGCAGAAAGGAGCCACTCTTCAATGTATAGGGTTGCAGTCGATACGGGAGGAACATTTA
>CBDUTA010000143.1:0-8603 GCA_965369785.1 uncultured bacterium | reverse complement strand
GCTACACGGAACTGGTCGAACTGCTCAAAGAGGCAGGGGCCAAAGAGTAATCTTAATCGGAAACGATCCAGAAATCAGGCAACAGGTCGGAAAGGCGGCTCTGCATGTTCAAAGCGATCTCTCTCGCTTCCTCTCGCGTGTCAAACGGACCCACCCGCACGCGATAGTGGCGACCTGCTGGTGGAACATTGGATACCACCACATAAGCGGTATACCCCACGTCCTCTAACATCGCCCGTAACCCTTCGGCTCTTGGGCGCGTCCGGTAGGAGGCCAACTGCACAGCAAAACGCTCAGACTGAGGTCCTGTTGAAGTAAACCGGCTTGTGGGTGGTTGCTGTACTCCTCGGAATTGAGCTGGGGACTCTTGGTGGGTGTCTTCTGCTGCCCTCAACATGAAATCCAACCTCGCTTCATTCTGAATGTCCAGGGATGCGCTCTGGATTGCCGTGGCAAAGCTGGCTAAGGAAGCTTCTACCCTGTAGCCTCCCAGGGGCAGGCGCGAAGTCAGGTATTTTCCTTCTTCGCCCGTGAGTACGGACCAGGTTCTTCCGGTGTCGAGGTTTCTCACCGTCATCTTCACATTGGGCAGTGGCAACCCTTGCTCATCGTAGACCCGTCCTGAGATCATCGCATCGGCGACCTGAGACCAGACCAGACTGGAGGTCAACAGTACAAGAAGAACTACTCTTTTGAACATAAAATACCCCTTACCCCAACACTCTACCGCGAAGGAGTGACATGGTATGATGAACTCCCCATGTCTGCTGAGACTAGGCGCTTCGATCAGGCCATTCAGGAATTCGACGCTGCCCACCGCGAAGATCCCAGGTCCGTCCTCGTTGATGATCGGGAAATGCCCTGGTCCCTCCTCTACCATCAGAGGATGACCCACTGGGTGCAACACCTGGCACCCGATGCCTCGGAACCTTTGCTCTTGGCCGCGCGTTGCCAGCACATCCGTCGATGGACCCTTCCCCGCAGTGATTACCCCATGGACCGGTCCGGGTACAAACGGTGGCGCAGAAGACTGGCCCAGTTCCATGCTGAGCAGGCAGCTGAGATTTTGGGCAGGGTCGGTTATGACCAGGAGACGATCGATCGACTGGGAGAATTGCTGCTAAAAATTCGGCTCAAGCTGGACCCTGAAGTTCAGCTGTTCGAAGACGCCATTTGTCTGGTCTTCCTCGAGAACGAGTTTTCCGAATTCGCTCAAAAGCACGATGAGGGGAAGTTGGTGACGATCCTACAAAAGACTTGGAAAAAGATGTCCTCCCAAGGTCATCGATCAGCCCGAGAACTGGTGAAACAGCTGGATCCGGAAAGCCGCCGGTTGGTGGAGAAGGCGCTAAGCGCCTGACCGGCTGACCGGCTGACCGGCTGAAATTCAAAATTCAAAACTCGAAATCCGAAACAAATTCAAAATCCAAAATCTGAAACCCAAAACCTGAAGTCTGGAACCTGAAACCTGAAACCTGGAACGCGCGCGAAGCGCGCTCCGACAGCACGACGGCACGAAAGCACGAAAGCACGAAAGCACAGCGTGACGAAGTCACGCCCTGCACGAACGCACGACGGCACGCGGAGCGCGCTTCGCGCTTAAGCGAGCCTCTGGAGGAGGGTCTGAGTATCCATCGAATGGGTGGCTTGAACAGCCATGGAAAACCTTTCTTTGGGGTCGGTTCGATGGTTCAAAGTGAATTCTTTCCCGTCAAAAAGCTGTTCGAAAAATTCCCTGAACACGGGTTGAAGCTGCTGGAAGGTCTCCGGGGTATTGGGTGCTAAAAGTCTGTCATTGCCCACCACCAAAACCTCATCGGTCTTGAATCGAATCCCCTCTAGCTCAGATTCCTCCTCCAGGAGCCGGCAGGCTTGGAGAGCGGTCCTGAAAATCGTCTGGATGTGGTCCTGTAGGGAGCCCTTCGAGGGTTGCTTTCGATAGTAGAACAGCCCCAGGCGGTCTTCTGCCCGATCCATACTGAAGTTACCCTCATGAGCGACCAGTAGGATGCCTGGGCCTCTGTAGACATGGCTGTAATCATGAATGTCAATCAAAAGATGGTCTTCAATGGCCTGCCTCTGAATCCAGGAATGAAACAGGGGTATGAAGCTGCGAAGATCAAGCGATGAAGGGTTCTCCACGAAGAGCTTGACACCTAACCGTTGAAGCTCCATGACGCTCTCTTCCCTCTACCCTCCAGTGGGTGAGGGAACTCCTTGGGCAAGAGATGGGTCGGAAGCCGGGCGATCGACAACGCGCTCCCAGCAGGCGTGGGCCGCCTCGATAAAAAGTTGTGCCTCTTCGACAAGCCGGCGGGCATCATCACTGTCGGCCTTTGACAGCGGCGACTGATGTCTGCGGAACAGATACTGGGCGAACTTGCCCCCGGCATATTTATCACGGAAGAGCTTCGTATCGTAGAAACGCTCCCGAAATTCCTTCACCAGGCTGTCCGGGTCGTCTGAGACATCCAGAAACTCGGTCTTGATAAGAGCCTTGGCGCCCTGGAGCATCGCGTTGTAGGCAAGTTCGTCAGCCTTGGAATAATTCTCATCATCGAACTGGAGCTGAGCCTCGAAGACCAACCGCTCGGCCGCGGCCATATCGAACTGGACCAGGGAAACCACTTCGCCAGCGCATTCTCCTGCAGCCATATCTCCAAGGGTGAATTCACGGATGTCACCCCAGTCCGTGTAATACGAAGGGTCCTGCTCGTAAGGGGGAACCGTCATGAGGTCCTCTATCGAATCCCGCAATTCCTTCTTTCCGATGTGACGGACGAAGTCCTGGAAGCTGTCTCCACTTTTCCGTTCCTTCAGATAGCGCTCGGTAATGCGATCCAGAGCCTCCGGTATACGCTTGGCAGGAACAGAGCCAATGGCCATCCCGTAGGAGCCGGCATTTTCCTCCCATTTTCCTCCCAGCAAAACCTGAAAATGAGCCACCTTGCGGCCGCCGATGGTGCGGCTGGTCCCATAAAAACCGATGTCGGAGATATGGTGCTGCCCACAGGAATTGAAACAGCCGCTGATCTTGACACGCAGGTTCTTGACCGCCTCATCCATTTCCGAGAATTTGGTTGCTAAACGGGTTCGAATCTCCCCGGCTAGGCCTCGTGAGGATGCGATCCCTAACTTGCAGGTATCGGTGCCCGGGCAAGCGGTGATATCGACGATGGAACCTGCTCCCGGGTCGCTCAACCCCAAACCTTGCAGTTCCCGGTACAGATCCGGTAGATCCGACTCGCTCACCCAACGAAAGAGAATATTTTGCTCTACGGTAATGCGGACATTTTCCCCGGTAAATCGGCGAGCCAGATCCGCCAACTCGCGGATTTGCCATGCGGAAAGGTCACCCAGGGGAAGATTGATGGTGGCGACCACATAACCCTCTTGTCGCTGATGGTAAACATTGGTCTCGTACCACTGTACAAAGCCTTGTGGAGGTTCCTCACCGTTGAGGGGCATCGATCTCTTGAGCGGCTTTTCCTGATACTTCCGGACCTCAGGAAGATAGGCCAGCCAGCGAGGGTCTTCCGGCATGACCTTCCGCTCTTCGAGCACTAATCTGCGAAACTCATCGATGCCCAGTTTGGCCACCAGAAACTTAATTCTGGCCCGAGAACGAATGTCCTTTTCTCCCAGTCGAGCGAAAACCCGTGAAATCGCCTGGGTAACGGGAAGCAGTTCCTCTTCGGGCAGGAATGAATCAAACAGCTTGGCCTGATGGGGGACGGCGCCCAGACCGCCGCCGACATACAGTTGGAAGCCTCGTCGTTCCTTGCCGTCTTCCATGCGCTTGACTGCAATCCCACCCATATCGTGCATCGTCACCAAGCCGCAGGCATGCTCTTTACACCCGGAAAAAGCGACTTTGAACTTACGGCCGAAATCCTGTGCATCGGGATGCCCCAGAAGAAATTGGGCGCAGGACTTGGCGTAAGGAGTGACATCAAATACCTCGTCCCGGCAGACCCCTGCCAGCGGGCATGCTGTCACATTACGGACGGAATTGCCGCAGGCCTCACGAGTGGTAATGCCTGTGGCTGCCAATCGCCTCATCAGCAAAGGAGTATCCTCAATGTGAATGAAATGAAGCTGGAAATCCTGCCGGGTGGTCACGTGAAGGATTCCGTCTGAATACTCCTCTGACAGATCGGCAAGGACATCCATCTGATCGGGCGTGAGCCCCCCAAAGGGGATTTTGATTCTCTGCATGCCTGGGGCGTCCCACACCGTCTCTGGACCTTTGGTCAGATCTGCCGACGGATACTGAAGCTCCTGGGTACGAACCCCGTCATAGCGCTGCCCGTTATCATAACGCTGGCCATAGACCCCTCGGCGAAGGCGAGTCTCAGCGAAGATTTTCTCTTCCATCTTGCCCTGCCGTCGAAGTTCCACCTGGGTCTCGAAGACGTCGATCTCCTGGGCCAGGACGGGATCTAACTGGTCGGCAAGCTTTTCTTTCCAAGTGATTGTCATGGGCTTCATTTCCCTGTCAAACTCCCGTGAAAACAAAAATAGGCCCGCAGGAGCAACCCTGGGGGCCTTTTGGATCTCAAAAATCGTGTTGGAATCATTCCATACGATGGAGAGCCGTCAGCAGGCGTCGCTCCCTGGACACAATATTGCCGCAACAACAGATGCAGATGACTCGACCGATGCTGTTCAAATCCATGCTTCCCATTACGTAGATTTACTCTAGAGCAGTCGCGAAGGTCTTGTCAAGACTCGCAGCCTGATTGACCCTCAGCAGATCCTCCAATGGAGCGAACTTCTCGTTGCTCTACTTCTGTTTTTTAGTCTTTCGTGATAATTATCACCGAGGACTCTTATGATTCCCTATAGTATGGTCACTGACTCAAGAAGTAGGGAAGGTTGAACGAGTCAGCCTGTGGTGAGACGGCAAAATGAGTGAAGAAGGAACTGGAAGCGTTGGCCATTATTTGAAACCCGGGCTGGCCGTCTCCATACAGGAGGAATCCGGTGAGGCACTGGCGGCCACTATTGAAACTCTCTCTCCAAGAAGCATCTCGTTGAAGCTCGCCAAACCCACCCCGGAACCGTCCTTCCAAAATGGAGACCGAGTCTGGATGAAATACTGGGATGAAGGAGCCACGGTCTATCGCTGGGAAACACGGGTTGCGGAAATCCAGGGACCCGAAAATCAGAGAGTGGTCCTTTCCATAACCAGCAAAGAAGTGCTCGTGCAGCGAAGGAAATCTTATAGAGCACACTTGCAGATCCCCTTCTCTCTCACCGTGATTGATGCTGTCGAAACCCAACTGATCGGCACCGAGGCTCTTGAATGCACGACCAAAGATGTAAGCGTGGGCGGCCTGGCATTTGACACCGAGCTTCCACTGAAAGTGGGGGATAAATTAGCGCTGCGCCTGGATTTAGATCCGTCACAGCAGGTGGATGCAGTGGGATGGGTGGTGCGATCTGAACCCATTGAACGCAAGGAATACCAACATGGAACGATCATGACGAAGCTCACCAACTTTGTTGCTGTGAACTTTCTTCAGCTAGAAGCAGAAAAGCAGAACCACCTTCTTCGCTTCCTCCGCTCCAAAATGAGCTAGCTACCACGCCCAGTGAAACCTATGGCTTGGCGGTCTTTTCAAAACGGAGTCCCGAGATTGGGGCCATTCTGGAGGCTGGAGGCCTTCAACGGGCCAGGGTGAAGTGTCGCTGGACATTTCGGCATGTTGTGTTCATTTCAACCACGCCTTCTTGCCACCCCAACCTGGTAGGATGACGCAGTTGATGAAAAAACTACTGATCGGTATCACTTCTCTACTGGTCCTCTTCTTGACCTACAGCCTGTGGCATTGGGACAGCTCACCTCCCACCGTCCAATGGCGTGAGGCTCCCTCGACGATAGGTAAGGACAGCCAGATCAGACTGGAGATCCAGGACCAGGGCAAGGGTCTTCAGTTGTTGGAGGTGGCCTGGGTACGCTCCGGGGATCGTCACATCGTGGTTTCGGAAAGCTATGAAGCCCCCTGGTCCTGGCAGCAAGGAATAACCCAGCGTTCACTCGCTTTTTCGGTGGGTACCTCGTTTGCAAAAGGTTCGCTTTCTGAAGGAGTATTTTCACTGGAGGTTCGAGTTCGTGATCAATCCGATCTTTGGTTCTGGAGGAACGAAATTTTCGAACAGCGCTCCTTCAACCTGGACCTCACCCCGCCTCAAATACAGACCCTTTCCGGCCAGCACTATATTCGCCAGGGAGGATCAGAAGCTGTCCTCTATCGGGTCTCCGAAGACACGGTGGCTTCGGGAATTCAGGTGGGGGATCATGTTTTCAGGGGTTATCCCCTCCCCGATAGGGGTCAGGGGACCCATGTCTGCCTGTTTGCCCTGGCCCATGACCAGGCTCCTGCAACCACCATGTCAGTGTGGGCGGAGGACGCGGCAGGCAATCGAAATCAGACCTCTTTCTGGAAAAAGGCGTTTCCGGTGAAATTCCGCAAACGCAACATCCGGTTGTCGGATTCTATGATCAATTCCGTGGTGCCGGAAATTCTGGCCCACACTGACCTTATCCAGGGGGACAGCGCTCTTGAAACCTTTCTGGAGATCAACGGTCGTCTGCGGGAGATCAACCACCGACAAATCGAGGAGATTAGCCGCCAATCTGCGGGACATCTCTTGTGGAGTGGAGCTTTCCTGCAAATGAGTAATTCTCAAGTCGAATCTGCTTTTGCCGACCATCGCACCTACTATTACAAAAACCAGAAGGTGGATCAGCAAACCCACCTGGGCTTTGATTTGGCCTCCGTCGCTCATGGACCTGTAGAATCCGCCAACGATGGAATCGTTGTCTTCGCCGACTATCTCGGAATTTATGGAAATACGGTTCTCGTCGATCACGGCCTGGGGCTTATTTCCCTTTACGGCCATCTCAGTAGTATTGAGGTCCGGGAGGGACAGGGGATTACCAAAGGTGCCATTCTGGGCCGCACGGGACAAACCGGGCTGGCCGCTGGAGATCATCTTCATTTCAGCATGATGTTGCAGGGGGTCCAGGTCAATCCCTTGGAGTGGTGGGACAAACGCTGGGTGGACCAGCACATTCTTGTCAAAGCGCAAGTGGCAACTGGAGACGAAGAAGGAGAAGAGAGTAATAGAGAGGCGGTGGACTTATTTGACCCTACGTAAGAGGCGGTGCCGCTTACTCTGATCCAGAAGATCCTGGAAGTGGCTAATCTCTTCTACAATTTGGCTTTGGGACTGGTTGAGCCGGCTGAGGTCCAACTCGATCTGTTCGAGGTCTGCCTGCAGGATGCGAATTCGCAATTCTATGGGAAGAGTGTCTTCCAAGGATAAGTGTTTTTGCTTCATGGCTCGTCTCCAGGAGCATAATATCCTTTGCGGTGGGTCACATTCAACCCGGAGCGTTTCATGCGAACCTTTATTTCTCGGAATGATCCATCGCGCCGTGGGTTGGTTGAGACATAACCGAGAGCATACTGATTCTTAATTCCTCGGTTAATTCGCCTGAATGCGTCTCGGAGCTTCTGTAAATCCACCTTGGAATTAAAAAATAGGCCTCCAGTGCCCTCGGCAAATTTCTTGAGCTGTCCGAAATCAGAATCGAATCTACGGCTTTGCACCCCAAGCCCATAAATGACGACGTCATGCTCCTGGGCTATCTTGAGGGCTTCGTTGTTGCGAGTCATGCTCTGAGTATCGGCTCCATCAGAGAGAATAACCAGCATCCTTCTACCTACCTCGTGACGGAGCAGATCATTTACAGACACCCAAATGGCATCATAAAGCTTCGTGGAACCTCCCGCTCTGATGCTCAGGATGGCACTTTCCAAAACCGAATAGTCGTAAGTAAAGTCTTGGATCAGACTGACCTCACTGTCAAACTGGACGATCGCGGCAAGGTCCTTGTTTTTCCTGAGAGTCTGTCTGAGGAACTCGCTGGCAGCCTCCTGCTCAAAGGCCAGCTTATCCTTGACACTTCCACTGGTATCAATCAAGAGGACGACCGTCATAGGTTGGGCATCCTCACCCGTTTCATTACTGAAAAACTGGACCTTCTGTCTGACTCCGTCCTCGATAATTTCGAAGTCTTCTTGTTTGAGATCAGTCACATAGTTCTGTCGCCGCTCTCGAACCGTGCACAGAACGTTGACCACATCCACACTGGCTCGAATGACGGGCGTCTCTTCTTCCCGATCCTGAGCCCAAGCACAAGGGATGCACAAATTCAGCATGATGAACAGGGAGAAAACAAACTTCATTGCTAATAGATTACACAACTGCAGCCCGTCGAACAAACTCACCGGCTTATGCACAGGTTCCCATCACGCGACAGCGAAAGCCTGGTCCGACCAAGCGCAACGCAGTCAGGGCGGATGATTTCTTCACTGCGCTCAGATGAAGGCGGCGCAGCTGCAGTAGAGAATCTATGAATTCTCCGGGCAAGCCCGAAGTATTCATAGGTTCTCGTCACGAAGCTGCGAAAGCGCCGGCCTGACAAGACGCGCGACGGGAGGCTCCCGCAAGCGTACTAAACGTACGCTGAGGAAGCCGAACGAGGGGGTACCCGCTTGCGGGTCGCGCAGTCAGGACCGGATGATTTC